>JAUZRJ010000070.1 GCA_030950545.1 Aquificota bacterium
AACGGTTTTTGAGTAGTCCCTCACAACGTCCGCCACCATCATTCCCAGCGCGGATAATATACCGGGATGGCGGGGAACCAGGACCTTAGGTATGCGGAGGGATCTGGCCAGGGAAACAGCGTGGAGTCCCCCCGCACCGCCGAAGCTCACCAGGGTAAAGTCCTTCGGGTTGTATCCCCTCTCAACGGACACCCTCCTTAGCGCCCTTTCCATGCTGGACTCCACCACCTCAATTATGGCCTCCGCGACTTCGTGGGGATCCACACCGAGCATACTGGCCAGTTTCTCCATGTAAGGTCTAACCCTTTCGGGGTGTATCCTCATGGTCCCGCCCAAGAAGAACTCGGGTATGAGCCTGCCCGCAAAGAGGTTGGCGTCGGTGACGGTTATCTCCTCCCCTTTACCGTAGCAGACCGGACCGGGGTCCGCTCCCGCACTTTTAGGACCAACCCTCAGAACTCCCCCTTCATCCAGGTGGGCTACGGAACCACCGCCCGCACCTATGGTGTGGATCTCTACCATTGGGACCTTTATCGGGACACCGCCTATCTTGGCTTCGGTGGTTATTCTCGGCTTCCGGTCCACGAGGGAGACGTCGGTTGACGTTCCTCCCATGTCGAGGGTGATTATCCTCTCAAAGCCCGCCTTTTCCGCAACGAAGAGGGCTCCTATCACCCCTCCCGCGGGTCCGGAAAGGATAGTTCTGACCGCCTGCTTTTTGACAGTGCCGGGGGAGACAGTGCCTCCGTTTGACTGCATCACCCTGAGGAGATCCCCAGCGGGTAGCCCCTTTTCTAACTTCTCTATGTAGCTTTCCATCTTCGGGGATACGTAGGCGTTCACAACGGTTGTGGACGTCCTCTCAAACTCCCTGAACTCAGGAAGGATCTCGTGGGAGAGGTAGACGCGCACACCCGTTTTCCTGAGGACCTCACCGACCTTCCTCTCGTGATCGGGATTCGCGTAGGAGTGGAGGAGAGAGACCGCAACCGCTTCGACACCGAGGTCTTTAAGCTTCCGGGCGAGATCTTCGATCTCCTCGGGATCCAGGTCCTCGAGGATCCTGCCCTTTTTGTCCATCCTTCCCTTTATACCGAACCTGAGCTCTCTGGGAACAAGGGGACTCTCCCTCCTGTATCTTAGGTCGTAAAGCCTGTCCCTTGTCTGCCTGCCTATCTCTATTACGTCCTCGAAGCCTCTGTTGGTGATAAGGGCTACCCTCGCACCTTTTCTTTCCAGGAGCGTGTTGGTCGCCACGGTCGTCCCGTGTACGATCTTCCTTCCCTCACCTCCTATAAGGGAAAGCCCTTTCAGGACCGCCTCCGCTGGGTTGTCGGGTGTGGAGGGTATCTTGAGAACCTTCAGCCTGTTCTCCTCCGTGTAGACGAAGTCGGTGAACGTTCCTCCCGTATCCACTCCTATAACCTTCACAGCTCCGCCTCCAGTTCCTCCGCTACCTTTTCGAGGTCCCCGATGCCCTTCAAGTCCGTTGGCTTCATCTTCAGGGTCAGAACTCTCAGGTTTCTGAACCTCTTCCCGATCAGTTCCAGATACTCCCTCTCCTGGGTTTTCCTCTTCCTGAGGAACTCGCAGTCCGTCTCCTCGGGGAGGACCTTGTTGACCACGAGGTGGGTAACCCCGACTCCCATGTGTTCAAGGTTCTCTATGAGCCTTTCGGTCTCAAGTATAGAAAGCCTTTCAGGGTTCATGACAGGGACGAAGAGGGTGTCTTCCGAAAACACGAGTCTGGCGAATCCCGTCAGCCTTTCTCTCCTCTCCTTCAGGATCCTCAGGGTCCCGTGTCCGCCCGTTTCTGTGCCCGCCATTTCCTTGAGGCTCTCCGCCCTCATCTTCCTCTCTATGAGCTCCTCCATCCACCTTCCCACCCTTTCAACGGTCCTGAGCATAGCAAGGGTGTGCCCTGTGGGCGCTGTGTCCACAACGAAGCAGTCGAACCCGCGGAGGTTGTCCAGTATCTTCCTGGAGAGTGTGTCCACGGTAACAGCCTCCTCGACTCCGGGTGTGTGCTCAACCGCGTGGAAAACCTCCTTTATCTGGGAGAAGACCTCCGGGCTTACCGCCCTTTCAACCGCGTTCAGGGCACTTTCAACGTAAGTACTGACCTCTTTTCCCGGGTCTATCTCGGTCGCGAACAGGTTAGGTAAGACCTCCCTCACCTCTGGTCCCACATTGGTTTCAAAGAGGTCCGAAAGAGAGTGGGCGGGGTCGGTTGATATGATCAGGACTTTCTTCCCTGCCTTCGCCAGCAGGAGTGAGAAGGCGGACGAAACGGTAGTCTTACCCACTCCGCCTTTCCCGCCGAAGAAGTAGAGCTTCTTACCCAGCATGGTCAGAAACCTAGGGACCTTCCTAGGACATCTCCCGCAACCGCAACCACCAGAAACCTGGGCAGTCTGCCGATAAAGGAAGCAACCAGAAACTGGACCCTCGGCATCCTGAACACACCAGCGAGCCAGCAGACCGCCTTGAAGGGTATGGGTGTGACCGCAGCGACGAGGACCGCCCAGACGCCGTATCTTGAGAAGAGGGTCTCCCCCCTGACGAAGCTCTTTTCCCCTACCAGCTTCTTCACGAACCTGTCACCGAGGACCATCCCCAAGGTGTGGGCGGTAAGGCCTCCCAGGACGCTCGCAACGGTCGCGACCAGTGCTGAAAGGACGGGGTCGAGTCCGAAGGCGGAACCGCCCGCTATGAAGGGATCAGGAGGAACGGGCTGGATAAGGCTCTCTGTGAAGGATATCATGAATATGCCCAGATACCCGTAGTCCGCGACCAGGTCCCTTGCCCAGGCCTCTAAGGTTTTCAGCATAGGCTAAAATATTAAACCATGTCCGCCATAGTGAGCGTAAAGGCGAGGGAAGTCCTGGACTCCCGCGGGAACCCCACGGTCGAAGCGGAGGTCGTCCTCGAGAGCGGAGCTAAAGGGAGGGCGATCGTCCCGAGCGGGGCTTCCACGGGAGAAAGGGAAGCCCTTGAGATCAGGGACGGGGACACTTCCAGGTTCAGAGGGAAAGGCGTCCTGAAGGCGGTTGACAACATAAGGGGTGAGATAGCGAAGAGGATAGTGGGCATGGAGGCACTCAACCAGAGGGAGGTGGACGAGGCCCTCATAGACCTAGACGGGACACCCAACAAGAGCAGGCTGGGTGCTAACGCCATACTGGCTGTGAGCCTGGCGGTCGCCAGGGCCTCCGCTGAGGAGCTCGGTATACCGCTCTTTATGTACCTCGGCGGTGTGAACGGGAGGAGGCTTCCCGTTCCCCTAATGAACCTGATAAACGGGGGCGCTCACGCGGACAACCTCCTGGACGTTCAGGAGTTCATGGTCGTCCCTGTCTGTGGCGGGAGCTTCAGGGAGGCGCTCAGGGCGGGTGTTGAGGTCTTCCATTCCCTCAAGGACATACTGAAGTCAAGAGGCCACTCCACCAACGTGGGGGACGAAGGGGGTTTTGCCCCGAACCTCAGGGAAACGAGGGAGGCTCTGGATATCCTCACGGAAGCGGTGGAGAGGGCGGGCTACAGACCCGGGGAGGATGTCCTCCTCGCCCTTGACGTTGCGTCCTCCGAGCTTTACTCGGACGGTTACTACCTGCTTGAGGGTAAGAAGCTGAGATCAGATGAGATGATAAGGTTCTACGAGGACCTGATCAGGGACTACCCCATAGTCTCCATAGAGGACCCCCTCTCCGAAGACGACTGGGAAGGGTGGAAGGATCTCACCGAAGCCCTGGGAAACAGGGTACAGCTCGTAGGTGATGACCTCTTCACAACTAACCCTGAGGTTCTCAAAAGAGGTGTGGAGCTCGGCGTTGCCAACTCGGTCCTCGTAAAGCCGAACCAGATAGGGACCCTATCGGAGACCATGGACACCGTCATGATGGCCAAGGAAAACGGGTACACGACCGTGATATCCCACAGGTCCGGGGAAACCGAGGACACCTTCATATCCCACCTGGCGGTGGCCCTGAACGCGGGGCAGATCAAGACAGGGTCCGCTTCCAGAACCGACCGGACCGCCAAGTATAATGAGCTGATAAGGATAGAGGAACAGCTCGGTTATGGAGCGGAGTTCTGGGGAAAGGAGGAGTTCAGAAGATTTCTTGCTGATTAGGAGGATAGCTCAAGGTTTCCTGGTTCTTGCTGTGGTGAACACCTTTGCCAACCTGTTCCTGTCGGACCTGAACCTCTACAGGGTTATCAAGCTAAGGGCCGCAACGGAAAGGATGGAAAACCTGATAAAGGCGGAGGAGAAAAGGAACAGGGACCTGAGGAAGGTTTACGGAAAGATCAGGGAAAACCCCAGGTTTTACAGGGAGAAGTTCATAAGGGAGTATCTCCTCATGTTCAGGGAGGGCGAGAGGGTCATACCCCTTCCGGAGGAGCTCTGGTACAGGAAGTAGTTATCTGGTCACTTCTTCCAGCCTCCTCGCCGCTGCGTACAGGACAGCTTCAGCCACGGTTCTGCCTTCCACCTTTGCGACGCCCTTCATCTTGGAGAGGGTCTTTTTCAGGGATATAACCTCAAGCTCCATGATCAGCTGGTCCCCGGGGAAGACGGGCTTTTTGAACCTTGCGTCGTCCACCCCCGCAAAGACGACCGCGTACTTGCCTATCTCCAGCTTGAGGGACTTTATCATTAGGATGCCCCCAACCTGGGCCATCGCCTCGAGGACGTAAACGCCCGGGAACAGGGGAAAGCCCGGAAAGTGTCCCTGGAAGAAGGGTTCGTTCACGGAGACGTTCTTAAGACCTACTATCCTCTTACCCTCTTCAAACTCCAAGATCCTGTCAACGAGCAGGAGGGGATACCTGTGGGGCAGGATCTCCATTATCTCGATCGCGTTCATGAGCTTAATTATCCAACAACGGAGTACCGTTTGCAAGGCTAAAATATTCGCATGCCAGGGGTGTTCTGTATTCTTCTGGTGGTCCCATCCCTTGTGCTATCCATAACCCTGGGAACCATAACCGATAGACCCTCCAGATACTACCCCAAGTACAGACTCCTTGCGGACTACATACAGAGGAAGCTCTCCGAGGCGGGTCTCAGGGAGGAGGTAGGTGTTAGGTTCGCCAGGGATGTGGATCAGATGATAACCCTTATGAAGAGGGGAGAGGTGGACGTGTTTGTGGACAGCGTTTACCCTACGCTGAAAGTCTGCAGGGCTACAGGCTGTGAACCCATCCTGATCAGGTGGAAGAACGGGGTGAGAACGTACAAGTCCGTTGTCTTCGTGAGGAAGGACTCACCCGTAAGGTCCGTGAAAGACCTCGCGGGTTCCAGGATAGCCTTCGACTCGCCCTACTCGACCTCGGGCTACCTGATCCCGAAGAAGCTTCTTAAAGGCATGGGTTTAAAGCTGATAGAGTTAAAGGACCCGAGCCATAAGGTTCCCCGGGACTCGGTCGGTTACCTGTTTGCGGGCGGAGAGGAGAACGTGGTAGCCTGGGGGTTGGTATACTCACATCCATGGACGAGGATCCTGAAGGCCTCAGCGTGCTCACAGCCTTCGACGGTACCGCCAGGTTTGAAAGGCTCAGCGGGGAGGATATTGGTATCATAACCTCTATCGGAGACCCGGTAAAGTGATATGCGGTTCAGGAAGAAGATCTTCCTCATGTTCACGGTCCCGCCTTCCATCGCCCTGGCGGTTTTGTTCCTTCTCCACATGTACATGACCCTTGCAGAGGTCAGGGAAATAGCGGAGAGGGAAGGCACCCGCTACGTTGAAACGGTTTCCGTTCATGTTGCGGACCTTCTCTACTACGGGGACTACTCCGGAATAGCCTCATGGCTGGAGAGCATACCCGACCGTACCGTTGTGGACGTGCTTGTGGTTAGTCGTGAGGGTTTTGTGATAGCTTCCAAGAGAAAAGGGCTGGTTCTGTTCGAGAGGTTTCCCCGGTTTGAAGATCTCAAGGACATAACGGACATCAGGGTGGAGGAGGACCCTGTAAGGGACCTGCTGATCTTCGCGGGTCCAGTCAAGCTGGACAACCGGATACTTGGATACGTTGTTTCTAAGCACAGCTTCAGCGGTCTTGAGGACATAATTCTGGATCATTTCTTCAGCTTTGCGGCGGTGGTGTTGACCCTCCTTGTTCTGACCTATCTTGTAGCCTACCATATATCCGCGAGGATATCGGGCCACATAGGTGTGGCTCTCTCCTACCTCAACAGAGTGAGCAGGGGAGAGTTTGACCTGCCTGAGCCTCCGGAAACGGGTGATGAGTTCGAGGACCTCTTTGAGGGCATAAGGGGTATGGCAAGGAAGCTCAAGGAAGTCCATGTGTCCAGAGACTTTTACCAGAACCTGATAAACTCCCTGGCGGAAGGTTTACTCGTTGTGGATCCTGAGGGCAGGGTCTTGGAGGCCAACGCCTCCGCCTGCGGTATATTCGGGTGCTCCCAGGAGGAACTTAAGGGAAACCACATATCCGCGCTTCTGCCGGACGTTTACAGGGAGCTTCTCAGGGAAGGCTCGGGGAGAACAATACCCGACAGGATCAGGATAAGGTCGGGTAAAGGTGAGGAGATTTACATATCCGTATCTGTGAGTAGCTACGACGGTATTTACATACTTCTCATATCCGACGTCACCAAGATAGCCAGGTATGAGGAGAGGCTGAAAGAGCTTGCGGAAAGAGACCACCTTACGGGTGTTTACAACAGAAGGGCGTCCGAAGGTCTGCTCAACCACGAGCTCGAGAAAGCAAAGAAGTACAGGAAGCCCCTTTCCGTGATCATGTTCGACATAGACCACTTCAAGAAGATAAACGACACCTACGGCCACCAGACGGGGGACGAGGTCCTGAGAAGGCTGGTTAACCTGGTGAGGAAAAACCTCAGGAAGACAGATATAATCGCCAGATGGGGCGGGGAGGAGTTCATAGTACTGCTTCCGGGAACGGATCTGAAAAACGCAGTGGAGCTTGCGGAGAGGCTAAGGAGAGTTGTTGAGAGGGCGGATTTCGGAAAGGTGGGCAGGGTAACGGTCAGCTTCGGCGTCGCGGGACTCAAAGAGGCGGACACGGTGGAGTCCATCATCAGCAGGGTTGACAAGGCGGTTTACAGGGCGAAGAGGAAGGGCAGAAACAGGGTGGAGGTTGCGGATTAGATATCGAAGATCACCTCCGCCACGTAGCTGTCCTTTTCCCTTTCTACCTTAAGCCCGTGGTAGGTTGCAGCCTTTATAACAACCTTAGGTGTGTGCCTTTTAGGGTCGAACCTCTCACCCCCCAGCCTGACAACAGCAAAGTCCTCCCCGATCTCAACCACCTCACACTCGGAAGCTACAAACCCTCTGGTTTCGTGAAGCAGGAGAACCCTGTTTATCGTGTCCGCCAGGAGGAAGGGTATGGGAGCTTCCGCCCTTACCGTGTGGAACTCCTTTACACCGACCTTTTCTATGTCCGTTATCTCGTTAAAGGTAGCAAGGATCGCCTTGCAGAAGACCTCCTCCAGGTTCTTCCCCCTCACCCTTATACCCGTGTCCGCGATTATGTGGTCCAGAGTTTCGTAAAACACAGTTAGATTATAGTGAACTACCCCGCATCAGAGATGCGGAGCTTCGTGGTGGGTTTACACCCTCTATGGGGTGCCTTACCACCACGGGCGGGTTCACTCCGCCCCTACTCC
>JAUZRJ010000071.1 GCA_030950545.1 Aquificota bacterium
GAGCTGGTGATGGGGGTAGGAAGGTTTTATGTCCCTGATGACCTCAGAGTACCTTCTCCTGAGGGGTTCGAGCGCAGCGGGTATCCTCTCCGCTATCCTCCTGTCCGTCTTCAGAGATTCAAGGACCGCTATGAGAACAACGAAGGATGTGGGAACATAACCCGCCCTGAAGACCTCCCGCTGACCTATCCTCCAGTGGGGAAAATGGGTAAAGAGCAGGTAACCCGCCTCATGCCTTACTGTGCTGAGTGCGAGGTCCTCACCGCTCCTCATGAGGTCAACGACGTTGAAGACAACACCCCTCGGCTTCCTGACTTCCGGGGGTACGCTCTCCACCTCGCCCCTTGCCCAGGCTTCGATCAGGGGAAGATGCCTCGGGTCCCAGCCCGCACCCCAGCCCTCGTAGGAGGGCTGGACCTCTATACCAAACTCCTCAGACACCAGAGAGGCGAGGGCCCTCCACCGCTCCTTCATTCCTCCACCTTCCTGAGCTTAAACTTCCTGTAGACCCGCTTTATATCCTCTGTAAAGCTGTTTCCTTCCCTGGGTTTCATCCTCATAACCCTCATCACCTCCACCCAGCTCCTCTCTATAAGAACATACGTTACTCCGAGGGCTACCAGGAGAACACCGTAGCCTATCAGGTCCAAGTATGTGAACCTCTGATCGAACATCGCTATGATTATCTCCCTGACCACAAAGACTATACCCGCCTCTAACATCTGGCGTTTCCTTATACGTCTGTATTCGATCACATCAAGGAAGACCCTGAAGAGCTCTATCAGCACAAAGAAGTTGAGTATGTTCTTGATAAGAAGCTTAAAGGCCTTCTCGTGTTCCAGAACCAGTCTCCCCTCGGCTACATAGGCGGTAAAGAGCCTGAGATCGTAAAGGATTATGGCTATAGCGATCATAAGGGTGAGTATCACTATAGGGACCGTGAGTATGACGAGCAGGTTTACAAATCCGTTGTAGAAGTTAAGGGCCCTTTTTGAGAACCTGTCCGAGAACAGGAATCTCATGAGTAAATTTTATAACTTTAGCCTGATGGGGATGAACTTCCACAAGGTCCATAAGGATGTGAGAGTACACATCAACAGAGGGGGCGTGGATAGGGTACTGAAGGTCGGCTACTCCATAAGGGTGAACTCTGAAGAAAGGTTTATAGAGATATACAGAGAGGATTCTGTCCTCACACAAGGAGGTAGTTCCTCAAGGGGTAAGTTCAGGAAGGTGAGGTACACAGGCACACCCACGATCCGTGGTGTGTACGTACTCCTGGGAGTGGAAGCGGTCGGTTTAGGGGGAAAGACCGCGGTCCCTCTGGTCAGACTCAGGGAGATAGACGAAAAGGGGGAGAGACTGACGGAGTACCTTTTCCTTCCTGAGAGCGGAGAGCTTATGCTCTCAACCTGTGGAGGCATAGAGCTTATCCGCAAGATGAGGCCCGTGAGTTCCCTTTACGAGTTTCTCGCCATCACGGAGGAGATCTGGAGTGTGGTGGGGGACCTCAGGCTGTAGTGTCTTGAGGAAAGAAGGTTTTTGAGATAATTTAAAGCTCATGGGTCTTGAGCTTGTCAGGAACTTCTCAATAATAGCCCACGTTGACCACGGGAAGTCCACCCTTGCGGACAGGCTACTCGAGTTCACAGGCGCGGTCTCAGAAAGGGAGAAGAGGGACCTGATCCTTGACACACTGGACATAGAGAGGGAAAGGGGGATAACCATAAAGATGCAGGCGGTCCGTATGTTCTACAAGGCGGAGGACGGGAAAACCTACAAGCTCCACCTCATAGACACTCCCGGACACGTTGACTTCTCCTACGAGGTCTCAAGGGCCCTCGCCGCCTGCGAGGGTGCGCTTCTTCTCATAGACGCAACCCAGGGCATAGAGGCTCAAACGGTGGCCAACTTCTGGAAGGCGGTTGAGCAGGACCTCGTGATAATACCTGTGATCAACAAGATAGACCTTCCCTCCGCGGACCCTGACAGGGTCAGAAAACAGATAGAGGAGGTCCTCGGCTTAGACCCGGAGGAGGCGATACTGGCTTCCGCTAAAGAAGGTACAGGTATAAAAGAGATACTGGAAGCCATAGTCAAGAGGATCCCGCCCCCGAAGGGCGATCCGGAAAAGCCCCTCAAAGCTCTCATATTCGACTCCTACTACGACCCTTACAGGGGTGCGGTCGCCTTCGTGAGGGTGTTCGACGGTAAGGTAAAGCCCGGAGACAGGATAAGGCTCTTCTCCACGGGGAAGGAGTTTGAGGTCACTGAGGTGGGCGCCCAGACACCCGCTATGACCAGGTTCGGAGATCTATCCGCGGGAGACGTGGGGTACATAGCGGCTTCTATAAAGGACGTCAGGGACATAAGGATAGGGGACACGATAACCTCCGCGGTTAGACCCGTTAAGGAGCCTGTTCCGGGCTTCAAACCCGCAAAGCCCATGGTCTTCGCAGGTTTATACCCCACCGAGGAAACGACCTACGAGGACCTGAGGGACGCACTTGAGAAGTACGCTATAAACGACGCTGCGGTAGTCTTTGAACCCGAAAGCTCTCCCGCCCTGGGTATGGGTTTCAGGGTCGGCTTTCTGGGCCTCCTGCACATGGAGATAGTTCAGGAGAGGCTCGAGAGGGAGTACGGGGTGAAGATAATAACCACAGCTCCGAATGTTATATACAGGGTTAGGAGGAAGCACACGGGAGAGGTCTTTGAGGTCAGGAATCCTGCGGAGTTTCCTGACAACCCGGGTCTGATAGAAGTTGTTGAGGAGCCTTTCGTGCTCGTTACGATCATAACACCGAAGGAGTATGTCGGGAACATAATCCAGGTCTGCCAGGAGAAGAGGGGGGTTCAGAAGAGCTTTTCTTACCTCGACAAGAACACAGCCATGCTCGAGTACGAGATGCCCCTGGCGGAGGTGATCACAGACTTCCACGACAGGGTAAAGTCCCTCTCGAGGGGGTACGCGTCCTACGACTACGAGATCCTGGGCTACAGGCCCTCCGACCTCGTGAAGCTCCACGTGCTCATAAACAAAAAGCCCGTGGACGCCCTCTCCTTTATAACCCACAGGGACAAGGCCTACAGGAGGGCGAGGGCGATAGCGGAAAAGCTAAAAGAGACTATACCCAGACAGCTCTTTGAGGTCCACATACAGGTGGCTATAGGAGGAAAGGTTATAGCGTCCGAAAGGATAAAACCCTTAAGGGCAAACGTGACCGCCAAGTGCTACGGGGGAGACGTCACCAGGAAGAAGAAGCTACTCGAAAAGCAGAAGGAAGGGAAGAAACGGATGAAACAGTTCGGGAAGGTCTCGCTCCCGCAGGAAGCTTTCCTCAGCGTTCTTAGTGTAGAATAAGGGCATTATGAGGGACAAGTACATAAACATCCTGATAGTTAGCTACGGGGGGAAGAAGGCAAGGTCGGTGAGGGTAAACAAGAGGTTTCTTAAAGCGTTTCTCACCCTTTCGGTCCTGATCATATCAGGGCTCCTGACCTTTTCGGTCATCACCTTCAAACAGAACATACAGCTAAGGTCGGACCTCGCAAGGCTCAAGGAGGAGAAGGAGAGCCTAATGTTCCTCCTCGCGGAGGAAAGGAGGAAAAACCAGCATCTGGAACGGTTCAGGGAGAAGGTGGAGGAGCTTGAGGGAAAGCTGGTCACCATAGAGAGGTTTCTGAGGAAGAAGGGCATAAGGAGGGTCCCGAGCGGTGTGGGAGGTGCCAGGACAAAGGTGGACCTTTTTGACATCGAGTACGTGAGCTTTCTTCAGGGTGAGGCGGACAGATTCCACAAGTACCTCACCAGGATACCCTTAGGTCCTCCCGTTTGGGGAAGGGTCACCTCCCACTACGGCTACAGGACAGACCCCTTTTCGGGAAAGTACGAGTTTCATGAGGGTGTGGACATAAAGGCCCCCTGGGGAACGCCCGTCAGGGCTACCGCGGAAGGTAAGGTCATCTTCGCGGGGTGGAAGCCCGGGTACGGGAAGACGGTCATAATAAGGCACGCCTTCGGGTACACAACCCTGTACGGACATCTCTCCAGGATAAAGGTCAAAAGGGGAAGGTGGGTGAGGTCCGGTGACATAATAGGCTACGTCGGGTCCTCGGGCAGGTCAACGGGACCTCATGTACACTACGAAGTGTGGCGGTATTCGAGGAAGGTTAACCCCTTAAAATATATGTATGTGAGGTGGTGAGATGTTCGGAGGTAAGAAAAGCCTGAAGCCCTCTGTCCCTTCGGATGTGAACACCCTCATAGGTGAGGGGTGCGTCTTCGAGGGAAACCTCAACCTGTCGACCGCCACCAGGATAGACGGGAAGGTGAAGGGAAACATAAGGAGCGAGGAGATGCTGATCATAGGGGAGAACGGGAGCGTTGAGGGTGACATCACCTGCTCCGAGGTCCTCATCTACGGAACAGTCATCGGAAACATAGAGGCGAGAAGGGTGGAGGTCAAGAAGGGAGCCTACCTGAACGGCGATGTTAAGGTTGACGTCTTCGTCGTTGAGGAGGGGGCGACCTACAACGGAAGATGCTCGATGGGTGAGACCCAGATGCCCGAACCTTCAGCGGTCGAGGTTAAGGAGTAGCTCCTTTCCCTTAACGAGGAGCGTAACGGTTTCGTTCACAGGTGTCGGAACGCCGAACTCCTTCCCGAGTTTCACGATCGCACCGTTGAGGGAGTCTATCTCCGTCCTTCCCCGTCTTATATCCTCGAGCATTGAAGGGTAGTGACTCGCGGTGGGTGGTAT
>JAUZRJ010000072.1 GCA_030950545.1 Aquificota bacterium
AATAGACGATAATCTGACATACACACCGCACGCCATAAGTTATTAATATATGTTTAAAAAATATGAACCCAAGATGGAGGTCCCTGATGTACCGTGTGGAGTTGAAGGACACCATCCTCACAAGATGGAGGTCTGTGGTATCAAAAGGTTCCCTTTCTGAGTTAGTAAGCCGTTAGTAAGGCATGGAGGATCTCACCCTGGTCTGTACTCCGCCTTAGAGGTAGCTGTCTCCCAGAGAACGACCTTTACCACCTTAACCTCCCCAAGAAGACCCACCTCTTTGAGCCTTTCCGTGAGAAAGTCATAGAAGAACTTTGCCAGAGCCTCAGCGGTTGGGCAGAAGTCAACGGGAAATATTTTGAACGCCCCGTACTTTTCCGCCACCCTCTTCAGATCCTCGTACATTGGGTCGTTGACGTCTATTATGAAGCTGTGGTCTATGGTGTCTATAAGGTCCTTCAGGGCGTTCTTCACGTGGTAAAAGTCCATGACCATCTCCTGATCTGTCAGGGTATCCGATCCCACGGTGACCTCAAGAACGTAGCTATGACCGTGCAGGTTTATGCACTTGTTGACCGGCTTTTCCTTAGTAAACTCCGACCCTCTTCCCGATGTCAGGTTCTGCTTCCAGACTCTGTGTCCCGCTTCAAACCTGAAGGTCTTAGAGATCTCCCACCTCACCAGACTATAACCCTCCTCGCCTTTTCCATCAGTTCAACTATTTCATCATAGCTCTTCATCATCTCCTCGGGAACCTTAAGCCCCCTCGCCTCCGCGTCCTCCCTGCACACGTACCAGCCCCTTCTCGTCGGCCACCTTAGAACGCCGTCGCTGATGAGTATGACCATATCGCCTTCGGAAAGCAGTTCGGAAGAAAAATCACCCAGCTTCCTCACAAGCCAGAGGGTGTTCACCATACGAAGACCGCCTCCGATTCGTTTATGAGGTCACTTATCTCCTCAGCGGATAGAACCCGAACCTCCTTAACGAAGTCCGTCTCCTTAAGACCTCTCTCCTGCATAGACGCGTCCTCGACGATCAGGTTTATGTTCAGAAAGTCAAGGGTTTCGTAAAACTTCTCAAAAGTTTCAACCCCGAGGTTTTCGGGAGACCATCTCGTTAAGGTGTAAACCCCGTCCCTTATGAAGACGAAGTTGACTTCGTGGTTCACACCGAGGGCTGTCGCAACCCTGAAAGCCTCGTGAGCTTTCCAGGAGAACGGGTCACCTTTGAGAATAAAGGTTATCTTCATGGCACACCTCTCAGTTGAAAACTAAAACTCTGTCATACTCCCCTATGATCTGGGACAGGCCGTAGGTTGAGTTACTCTCCGCCCAGCCAACATCCGTCGGAACTCCCCTCTGGTGGGCGGAGTGGGAGCAAAAGAGGACCCGTGCCCCGAGCTCGCTGAGTTCCCGGGCTTCGGGGCTTATGAGATAGTAAACACCGTTTCCCGAGAAGAAAACCACCACTTCGTGGTCTTTTTCCCTGAGCTTCTTTACCAGGTTAAGTACCGTGTTGTAGTCCTTGGCGTAAGGTATGCTGGTGATCACAAAGAGGACCTTCATCTCCGCTTTCTTATAAGGATCTCCCAGAGGTTTTCCCCGATCCTGTTCACCGCTATAACCTCCTGACCCTCTTCTCTCATACTCTTAGGAACGTTCTCCGCGGAAGGTGGGTAGTCTATGATAACCCTGAGGACCTCTCCTATCTCCATCTTCTCGAGAACGAGCTTGCTCTTGACGAAAGTAAACGGGCACACCTCTCCCCTTATGTCCAGCTCTCTGTCCACCTTGACCTCCTGCATGGCAGATAAATAAATATAATACAAGTTATGGAAGAGGTCGTAGCAAGGAGTGTCAGGATAGAGGTGGTCGGTGAGATCAGAAGGTGTGGGGAAGGTATAGACTCCAAATTTTACTGCCTGCCAGTTAAGATATACTTTGACAACGGTGAGGTCAGAAACTACCTGCTGAAAGCTCACAACGAACCGAAAGGTATAGAGAACTTTCTGGCGAACAAGAAGGGTATAAAGGATAGGCTCGAAAAGAGCTTCGTCCTCTTGAAGAACGGAGAGATAAGGGTTGACTACAGCTCCAGGACTGACTGAACGTCCCTCTCTATCTGCTTTTTGAGGTCCTCAACTGACCCGAACTTCCTCTCTTCCCTCAAGAACCTCAGGAACTCCACCTTAAGGGTCCTGCCCCTGAGGTCTCCGCTGAAGTTCGGTATGTGGACCTCGAGGACCTTTCTCTTACCTCCGAAGGTGGGTCTGTAGCCGTAATTTGCAACACCCACCATGCTGTCGTTCACCCTCACCGCGTAGACACCCTCCTTGAGGCAGAGGTTCTCTGTATCCTTCAAGTTGGCGGTCGGGAAACCTATCTTTGATCCCCTTCCCTCTCCCTTCACGACCCTTCTCTTTATCCAGTAGGGTCTCCCGAGGAATGTCTCCGCCTCCTTTAGCCTGCCTTCAGAGAGAAGCCTCCTTATGAGGGTGCTACTTACCACGTGTCCGTTCAGGGTGAAGGGCTGGGCGAGTTCCACCTCGAAGCCCTTTTTTCCGCCCACCTCCCTCGCGAGCTCGATCTCACCCTCCCTCCTGTGGCCGAAACGCCAGTCGTAGCCCACCAGCAGAAACCTGCACCCGAGCTTTCTGAATAGGATCTCCTCAAGAAACTCTCTGGCGGGTATCCTGGAGAACTCCCTGTCGAACCTTATGAAACACAGGTAGTCAACACCCTCGTCCCTCAGGATCTCCTCCTTCTCCTCCATGCTGGTCAGCTCGCAGATCTTAACCTTCGGGGCTAAGACCTTCAGGGGGTGCGGGCAGAAGGTGACGACCAGGGTCTTCAGACCCTTTTCCTCAGCCCTTTCCTTCAGCCTGGATATGAGATACCTGTGTCCGAGGTGGTAGCCGTCAAAGTTCCCGACTATTACAGCGGTTTCTTCCTCCAGCCTCTCCAGAGTCTCGAGGCCACCTTTTACGGGACAGGTCCTTTCGGAGAGCTTAAGGAAGAAGGTTCTCATCCCGGAGGCCAGCCCATGTGCCTCCCGCCTATCAGGTGCAGGTGCAGGTGGAATACGCTCTGACCCGCATCCTTCCCGACGTTGAAGACAAGCCTGTAACCGCCTGCGAGGTCCTCCTTGGGGGCGAGTCCTACCTCTTCCGCTATCCTTCTTGCGACGTAAAACATGTGGCCCACAAGGGGTTCGTCCTCCGGTTCGAGCGTCTGGACACCGAGTATGTGCTTTTTGGGAACTATCAGTATGTGGGTGGGAGCAACGGGGTTTATGTCGTGGAAGGCGTAGACCTTATCGTCTTCAAAGACCTTCTTGGACGGGACCTCTCCCCTGACTATCTTGCAGAAGATACAGTCCTTCTCCTGCATGGTTTAATTTTAGACTATCCTGCCGAACTCATCAAAGGTAAACCTGTACGCCCTCGGGAGTAGGGTCTTCTCCGGGTGCTTGTAGCCTATGGCGATTATCATGGGAACTATCCTGTCCTTACCTATCTTCAGGAATCTCTTCAGCTTCGCTTCGTCGAAACCTTCCATGGGATGGGTCTCAAGGCCGTAAAGTCTGGCTATTATCATTATGCTCATGCCGAACATGGCTGTGTCCCTTATAGCCTTTCTCTTCCTTCTCTCGGGACTCTCCCAGCCCTTGAGTATCCTGTCCCTCAGGGGATCCCTCTCTTCGGGGGTTATGTACCCGAGCTCAACCCAGCTGTCCAGGACCCTGTCCACGTGATCCTCCGCAGCTTTCAGGTTCGCTATGAGCACTATGTTGGCGCTGGCCTCCTCCACCTTTGCCTGGTCGTAGCATATCTTCCTGAGTTTCTTTTTCTTCTCCTTGCTCTTTACGACTATAACCTCCCAAGGCTGGAGGTTGTAGCCCGAGGGCGTGAGCGCTGCGGTGTTCAGGATCTCCTTTATCACCTCGTCGGGAACCTCCCTCCGGGGATCGAAGAAGGTCACGGATCTCCTCTCCTTTATTATCTTCAGACACTCGTCCCTCCTCTCCTTTCTAGTCACCTCCTCAACACCTTCCAGGACACCGGCCACGACCTCCGACGCCTTTGAGCTTATGTCCCTGAATGTCCTCTGTATCCCCTCCGCTATCTCCCTGACCGTCTCTTTTGAGGGACCGACGCCTTTCAGGGTCTTGTCCGCTATCTCCTTCACCGCTTCCGTGGTCGCCTTCTGTATGTCCCTGGTCCTCTCGTAGAACCTCTTAAAGATCTCCTTAGCTTCCTCCTTTATGTCCTTCTCCCTCTTCTCCTCACCCATACTCATTCCCTCCCTTCTAATAACATAGACTCACCTTCTCTCTATAGCCACACTACCGCCCATACCCACCCTCAGGATCTCCTTCGGACCTTTTGTTATCTCCACCTTAACCGGAACCCTCTGGACCACCTTGGTGAACTCACCCGCGGTTACGTCTCTGGGTATGAGGGCGAACTTGCTCGCAACAGCTCTGCCCACCTCCTTCACAACACCCTCGAACTCAACATCGGGGAAGGCGTCTATCTTTATGAGGACCCTGTTTCCCTTTTTTACCCCTTTCAGTTTCGTCTCCTCAAGGAGCACGAGTATGTAGAGGTCCTTCGGGTCGTAAACCGCATACACGAACTGTCCGGGTCTTACCACCTCGCCGAGGCTGACGTATCTCTTGACAACGTATCCGTCCACTGGGCTTCTCAGGACCGTCTCCTCAAGCATGTTCTCAAGGTCCCTCTCCTTTTTCCTGAGAGCTCTGAGTTTGTATCTTAAGGCTGAGACCCGTCTTTTTATCTCCTCCGCTCCGCGGAACTTCACCCTGATAACCTCCCTCTCCGCCCGAAGGCTCTCCAGGGACCTCGTGAGGGCTTCCCTTTCCTTCTCGAGGGACAGAAGCTCTGTTCTTATCTCCTCGAACCGCCTGAGGGGTACAACACCCTTTTCAAAGAGTCTGGTGAACCTGTCCATGTCCTTCCTGAGCTGGTTTATGCGGATATCAAGGCCCTCTATTCTCGCTATAAGCTCCCTGAGTTTTTGGTTTATCACCCTCTCTCTTCTCTCTACCTCCTCCACAATGGTCCTCCTCTTTACCTCCAGGGCCTCTATCTCGCTGAGGACGCTCTTCATGTTTTCCCTTAACTCCTCAAGTCTCAGCCTTATGTCCCTGTCCTCAACCTTAGCGAGAGGTTCTCCCTTTGAAACCCTGTCCCCTTCCTCCTTGAACAGCTCCACTATCCTCCCGCCAACCCTTCTGTAGGCGACCTTGGTGAAGGTTTCGCTCTCGACGAAGACCGCGTTCGTGACCGCGTGGGTGAGACGGAAGTGAATCCATTTTGATCCTAAGAAGATCAGGATAGAAGCTGTTGTCAGGATAAGGGCAACTCCTAAGACCTTCTTACTCTTCATAACCCACTGACCTCCTCAGTTTGAACATCCTGAGGATCAGGTCGTAGGTGTTTATCCTGAGGATCTGCTCCGCCCTGGTCAGGTAGCTCTCCGCGTCGAGGACCTCCCTGTTCGTGCCGAGCCCCGCTTTATACTTTTCCAGAGCTATCCTGAGATGTTCCCTTGCCTCCTCCACCATAGCCTCCGCGAGCTTTACCCTCGCCCTTGCGGACCTTATGTCCTCGAGGGCGGTTTCGACCTCAAGGATCACACGCTTTTCAAGATCCCTTAACCTCTCCGTCTCCTGGATCTTCTCTATCTTCGCTATCTCAAGTGTCCTGAGCCTCTTAAGACCGCTGAACACGTTCCACCTGAGGGCGAGGGAGATAAGGTAGCGGGTTTTCGGAAACACGTCCGACTCTTCGGTGTACTGGAGGAAACCCTCAGCGGTGAGGACAGGGTAAAAAAGGGATCTGGCAAGGTCAAGGGCCTTTTCCCTGGATCTGATCAGCTCACGGTAGAAGAGGAGGACGGGTCTCGACCTGAGGGCTGTTCTCTTCAGGTCCTCGGGCGGTTTAAGGGAAAGGTCCCCGACGCTGTCCGGGTCTATATCTTCCAGGTCCTTCACCTCCTCCCCCACCAGATAGGAGAGATGGCTTAGGGCCTTTGCGTACTCCGCCTCAGCGGATATGACCTTCTCCTCCACCTCCATGAGCCTGACCCTGGTCTCGAGGAGGTCCTTGAAAGGGACTATACCCTCCTTGTAAAGCTCTTCCACGTCCCTCAGGTGAGCCTTTACCCTGTCGATCTGTTTGCGGTATAGGGCTATGAGTGCTTTCGCCTTGAGGGCGTTTATGTATGCTTCCCTTACCCTGTAGAGGACATCGAGGCGTTTCTCCTTCAGGCTGTACACTTGTGCCTTTTCCAGGATCTTCCTGATCTCGTAGTCCCTTATAGATACAGGGTTGAAAATGTCCTGCCTGAGTAAAAGGGTAGCCTTAGGGTATATCTCCTTCTGGAACGTGAACTCCTGGGGAGGGAAGGGAGGAACTCCGGGTAGTGTGAAGCTGAGCCTTCTTGAGAAGTTCAGGGAAAGCTCGAAGTCCAATCTCGGGAGGAGCTCACCGAAGGCCCTTCTTGCCTCTTCCGACCTTCTCCCGATCTCAAGTCTCCCGACCCTGAGGTCAGCGTTCCTCTCAAGGGCCTTCCTCTCCGCCTCCTCAAGGGTTATGGAAAAAGAGAAGCAGAGGAGCGTCAGGAGTAAACCCCAAGCTCTCTTAAGACTTCGCGCCATACACCTGTCACCTCTCTACCTTTGAGTATGAGGTCCTCTATCAGGTGTCTCGCTGTGCCGAGGACGATCTCAGCCTTAAGCTCTGCTCCAGGAACGCCCAAGAGACTGAGGGCTTTTGAAACCCTTTGTAAAAAGAGCTCCTTGCTCTCCCTGTAGAACTCCTGAAAGACCCTGCTCGTGCACACGGTCTCGAAGAAAAGGATCTTTGCAAGCTCCTTCTCCCTCACCATGAGATCGAAAACCTTTAAAAAGACGAGGTCCTTCCCCTCCTCAACCCTTCCTCCCTCTATCAGATCTATTCCCTCATCGCTCATCCTGAGCATCTCGTCCCTTACCGTCTTCATGAGCTCAAGGAGGAAGTCCTCCTTGGTCTTGAAGTAGAGGTAAAAGGTCCCGTGGGCTACCCCCGCCTCGGTGGTTATGTCCGAGACCCTCGCCCTGTAGAAGCCCTTTTGGAAGATAACGCGCTTACCCGCCTTCAGTATCCTCTCCTTCGTTGCTGACTGACCCATCAGTTAGAGTATAGCATAAAGGATGTGGTCGAGGTGTCGTAAACTTTAGTTGATGAGACAAAGAGGCCTGACCCTTGTTGAGGTGGCGGTCGTACTCGTTGTGATAGGTGTTCTGGTGGGCATAGGTGTTGGTATAGTCAGCATGCTGATAAGGAACGCCAAGGTGAGCGAGAGCAGGGATGTTGTAAAGAGCCTGAAGGAGGCGGTCACAGGCTACCTGATCACGAGGGGAAAGCTTCCCTGTGATGGTTCGGAGACCTGCGATCCTCCCGAGCGGAGGTACACCGAGGTGGGAAGAGCCATAGACGCCTGGGGCCACATGGTGGTGTACATCTACTGGGGACCCTTGAGGGACACAACGGACATATGCGGTGAAGTCTCAACGGGTATAACCCTTAAAGTATGCGGGAGCGATCTTTCCTGTACCTCGCCTGTCCAGACTGTCGGGAACGTGGCCTTCGTGCTGGTGAGCAAGGGAGACAACAGGAACAAGCAGACGAGAGGCGACGGAAGGACCGACACATCCCTTGAGGTGAGGGTCTGGGACTTCGGGACACAGGTTGACGACGACCTCTCGGACGGGGACGCCTCCGCCAGCGGGTACGACGACATAGTTGAGTTCGTGACGCTGGAGGAGCTTAAAGAGCGTTACGGGTGTGAAGGTGAGCCCTCCGCCGTGATCACCTGCGTCCACGGGACCAGCCCGATAGTCGTCTACAACATGAGCGGTTATTCCCTCTGCTTTAACGGTGACAAGGTGGACCCCGGAGACACCTACAGGGTCCAGCCCGGTGAGATGGTGAGCTTGGCGTACTTTGTAAGCTTTATTCTACAATACTGCGGTGGTCAGGAAGGAACCTTCACTTACAGCGACGCGGTGAGTGCGGACTCGGACGGTGACTGCCTTGTAAACTATGACGGAGGCGGTGACCTTTTGGACAGATTTATAATCTTTGTCCATGAAGGTAAAGGTAGGGTGGGACATAACCCACCAGGAGTTCACGATAACGGACTACTATTACTTCTCCATACTTCAGAAGGAGGCGGAAAAGGCGGGTATAGAGATAGAGGAGGTGGACGACTGGGGGAGTCTGGAAAACTACGACGTTATAGTGTTCAACTACCCTGAGATACCCTTTACAGAGGAGGAGGCGAGATGGGTTGAGAAGCTCGTCTGGGAGAAGGGTAAGAAGGTAATACTGCTCGGTTACTACAAGAACGAGGACAGAATAGCGGACACCTGCAACAGCCTCGCGAGACGGTTCGGTATGGAGCTGAACCCTGATGAGGTAACCGACGAAGAGAACAACCATAACCGAGACAGGTATTTCGTGGTCACGTCCAAGATAAGGAGATATAACAAGAACGACAAGAACGAAGTGAACGTGAGGAAGGTTGTGCTCGCCTGCACCGCGTCAATAAAGCCCCTTATGCCGGACATAAAGATAGTGGTGAGGGCGGAAGACACAGCGGTCTCAAACCAGGACAACTACACGCTTCTGATAGCGGAGCAGATAGCACCTCCTTCGGGAGGCTATTTCTGCCTCGCCGGGACCTGCGTTTTCTGGGACAACTACTCGATAACCCTTTACGACAACCTGAACTTCGCCCTCAACATGCTGAGGCACAAACCCCCTTCCGCGGGACGTATCATCTCAACAGCAGAAATAGGCCTACGTTGAGGTGGTTAACGAAGTTTCCGTCGTAGTCTCCGGTCATGAAGATCTTGCCCTTGTACTCTCCCAGAACGCCGAACACGGGGGTAAAGTTCAGTTTGGCCCCGAAAAAGAACTGAAGGCCCAGATTCATGTCCTTGTTCACTGAACTTCCCGCCCTTTCCTTGAATCTGTTTATGGAACCACCAAAACCCACAAACCCCCTAAGGTTCTCAGAAAAGCTCACCTCAACAGAAGGGTTCAGCTCAAGGGCGTTGTATATTATAGTCCTGCCCGAGGTCATCTTGCTTCCCGTTGACAGCTCAAGGGAGACACCGGCTGTAAAGCCCATGGCGGTTCCCGCACCTATGAAGGTGTAAACGGAAAGGAACTCCTCAAGGGTCCTGCTCGGTTTGGTCCCGTCTATGCTGTCGTACTTCACCGAGACTACGCCCGTTTTCACACCGAACTCCCTTACCACCTCACCTTCTAAGAACTGGGAGAAGGCGAACGAACCCAGGAAAAGAGCTCCAGCAAGAATCCTTTTCATCGCATCTCCTCCTTCAGATGTTCCTTTATAACGAGGAGCTTATCACCTCTTCTCAGCTGGTAGGAGATCCTGGGGAAGAAGGTGGTCCTCCCGTCCCTTATTATACCGACTATCCTGTAGCCCCTGTGCTCCAGTTTCCTCTCCGCCTCTCCCACAGTGGACTCCTCGCCCCAGGGAACTGTCTCCACCCCCACCTTCTCTATCAGGTGGCTCACAAACTCCCCGTAAACCCTGTCCCGTGCGAACCTGGATATTATCACCCCGAGGACCTCACCGCCTATGATCATGTAGTCCGCTATTCTCCTTCTCCTTATAAGCTTGGCGTTCTCCCTGAGAAGGATCTCAAGAACCAGGATAACTTCCCTGTTTATGTCCCTCACCTGCATGCCCGTCAGGATCGTCCTCGCGTCTATTGAGTCTTCTGTAAAGCCGGGTAGCTTCTCCGCGAGGACTATGACCATGTGAGCCTTGTCAACTCCCGCGTCCAGCAGGACGTCCTCCCTGCCGAAATCACCCTTCTTGTAGTGGAAGTCCCCCGTGGATGGAACCTCCTGGTCGGTTATCACGAGTATGTCCCTGCCTAGACCCTTGAGGTTTTCCACTATAACCTGAGCGGTCTCGTTCCAGCCACAGATCACTATGTGGTTCTTCATATCCTTAAAGCTTATCATACCCGCCCTTATCATCTGAACGTAGCTGAAAAACCCGGCACTTATGGTCGCTATCGTCATGGAGAAAAGAAAAAGCCCCCCCATCCCGAGGAGCATTGAGAGGAATCGCCCCTCCCAGGTTATCGGGGTTATGTCCCCGTACCCTACCGTCGTCATGGTGATAACGACGAGGTAAAGGGCGTCGAAGAGGTCCTTAACGTTCGGGTTTCCCGCTCCCGCCTCCAAGGAGTACATGATTACGAGAGAGGCGAAGAAGAACATGGTGAAAAAGGCAAGCAGGAAGTAAAACTCGAAGGACACGCTCCTCAGTATGTAGGTAAGCCCCCTTGCGAAGTGCTTATATCTGTAAGCTATCCTGAGGAGCCTCGCTCCTATGACCATGAACCTCAGGAGTCTGAAGGGCTGGAAGAAGGGTATTATGGCTATGAGGTCCACAAGGGAAAGGGGGTTCAGGATGTACTCCAGCTTTCTCTCCGCAAGGATAAACCTTCCCGTGTACTCGAAGGCTATTATCAGGGAAACGAGAAGCTCAAAGTCCTTTATGAGGGGGTGTATGTCTTCGTGGAAGCCCTTAAGCTCTTCGTAGATCACGAAGATTATGGAGAGCATCAGGAAGCTGAAGGAGAAGCTCTGGTAGACTATGAAGGTCCTGGACCTGTCGTTCTCGAGGAGCTCGTACAGTAGAGATCTGAGCATTATCACCAATAAGTATAATAGAGGCATGAGGGCGGTCATCTCCGTATACCGCAAGGAGGGTGTGGAGAGGATAGCGACAGTTCTGAGAGACCTCGGGTACGAGATCCTGTCAACCGGCGGGACAGCGAGGTATCTGAGGGAAAGGGGGATCGAGGTTGAGGAGATATCTAAAGTCACGGGATTCCCAGAGATCCTGGGCGGTAGGGTGAAGAGTCTCCACCCCGTTATACACGGCGGGATACTCTACAGGGACTGGAAGGAGGAGGACAGGAAGGATATAGAGGAGGTGGGCATACTCCCTGTGGACTTTGTGGTGGTGAATCTGTATCCTTTTGAGGAGATGATGGGAGAAGACCTTGACCTTAAGGAGGTTATGGAGTTTATCGACATAGGAGGTCCCGCACTGATAAGGGCGGGAGCCAAGAACTACTTCAGGGTGACCGTCGTCGTAGACCCGGAGGACTACGGGTGGGTCGCGGACAAGTTAAAGAAGGGAGGTCTCACTGAAAGGGACAGGGCGTACCTGGCCTGGAAGGCCTTCAACCACACCGCCTACTACGATTCGGTGATAGCGGGTTACCTGAAAAAGGTCTTTGATATAGAGGAGGTCGAAAGGGAAAAAACGGTCCCCATGAGGCTCCTTAAAGAGCTCAGATACGGTGAGAACCCGCACCAGAAGGGTTTCCTGTTCGCGAATCCCTTCGAAGAGATCGGCATAGCGAGGGCGGAAGTCCTCCAGGGGAAGGAGATGTCCTACAACAACTACCTGGACGCGGACTCAGCTGTAAGGATCGCCCTAGAGTTTCCCCAGGAGAGGGTGTGTGTTATCGTGAAGCACGGTAACCCCTGCGGTGTTGCAACGGGAAAGACCCTGAAGGAAGCCTTCTTGAGGGCGAGGGAGTCGGACCCCGAGTCCTCCTTCGGCGGTATAGTCGCCTTCAACGACACGGTGACAGCGGATCTGGCTGAGGAGATGACCCGTGTGTTCCTCGAGGTGGTTATAGCTCCCGAGTACGAAGAAGAAGCCCTGAAGGTACTCTCCAGGAAGAAAAACCTCAGGGTGTTGAGGTTTCTGGGCCTCGGCCACACACTCGATATCAGGAAGGTGAGCGGAGGGTTCCTCGTTCAGGAGGAGGACACTTCTCTCTACGAGGGTCTCGATGTGGTAACGGAGAGGAAGCCTACAGAGGAGGAGATGGAGGACCTGATCTTCGCCTGGAAGGTGTGCAAACACGCAAGGTCAAACGCGGTTGTTATCGCAAAGGACAGAAGGACCCTCGGTATAGGAACGGGAAACGTCTCAAGGGTGGACAGCGTGAGGTGTGCCATACAGAGAGCCAGGAGATACAGCTTCGACCTTAAGGGGGCGGTTCTTGCCTCAGAGGCTTTCCTGCCCTTCAGGGACAGCGTTGACCTCTGCTCGGAGGCGGGTATAAGCGCTGTGATCCAGCCCGGAGGTTCCATAAGGGATAAAGAGGTCATAGAGACCGCAAATCAGCACGGAATAGCCATGGTTTTCACAAGAATGAGACACTTCAGGCACTGAACTATAATGCTGACGTGTATGGTATGGTTGAAGGAAACGGACTCGACCCAGGACCTCCTGAAGAGGGGTGATTTCCCCCACGGGACCGTGGTTGTGGCGGACGTTCAAAAAAGGGGAAAAGGGAGAAAAGGAAGGAGGTGGGAGTCCCAGGAGGGAGGCTTGTACTTTAGTTTCGTCCTCTCCGCGAAAAATTTTAAGGAAATTATGCAGATACCTCTTGTGGCTGGCCTCTCCGTATCCGAAGCCCTCGACAGCTTCCGCCTCTCCACATCCCTGAAGTGGCCGAACGACGTTTACCTTAAGGGGAGGAAGGTCTCTGGAGTTCTGGTGGAGAGGACAGGAGATAAGGTAGTGGTGGGGATAGGTGTGAACGTGAACCAGACCGAGTTCCCTGAAGGTATAAAGGATACCGCGGTATCACTGAAGCAGGTACTCCGCAGGGATCTGAACAGGGTGGACGTTCTCACCGCGATACTCGGTAGACTTCAGGATAACCTCAGTCTTTTTTCAGAGGAAGGGTTCCCCCCCTTCAGGGAGAGGATAGAAAAGAGGCTCCTCTTCAAAGGGGAGGAGGTCGTTATACTCTCCGAGAAGCCCGAGGCAGGTATACTTCTTGGCATTGATGAAGAGGGCTTCCTTCTCCTCCAGACCGCGGAAGGTGTGAAGAGGATAACCGCAGGGGAGGTGAGTCTGAGACCCAGTTTATGAAACAACTGTTAACTTATCCATCAATATGCTGATAGGTCCTGAGGATATTCAGAAGGTTCCCAACATGTTCATGAATGCGGTCCACGAGGACGAGATAGAGATAATAAACCGGCTCTACGAAGCTCTGAAGAAAGGAGACCTTCAGGAGGCGGACAGGCTCATGGACGAGCTACTTATTGATCTTGAAGACCACTTCTCAACGGAAGAGGAGCTCATGAGGGAGGCTGATTTCTTCGGCTACCCCATGCACAAGGCGGAGCACGACAACATGAGAAGAGAGTTCAAGGCTGTTTACGACTCCTGGAAGGACACAAAGGACCCCTCAGCGGTCATGAGGTTCCTTGAGGAGAAAATGGTTCCCTGGTTGAAGCTCCTCGTAGCCCAGTGGGATTCGGTAACAGCCCAGCACTTAGGGGACTGATTGCAGTAAAATT
>JAUZRJ010000073.1 GCA_030950545.1 Aquificota bacterium
TGGTCTTTACCCCTTCTCAGGTCTTCTACGCGTTTTCTGTTTATGTCAAAACCCACCACACGGAACTTTTCTGAAAGGAGAACCGCGAGGGGAAGACCCACATAGCCGAGGCCCACGACGCAGACCTTTTCTCTGCCCTCAGAGAAGTCTTCGATTTTCAGGGGAAACTTTGCCAAGGTCTATCCTCCTCGATCTCCGGAAGAAGGCAGATCAGCTTCCCTAGGACTTCTTGGAGCTTTATATACCTGTAGGCTATCTGGTCCAGAGTCATGAGACCTTCTTTTGAAGAAGCCATCCGCGGTAATCGGAAGGATCTCCTCCAGCAGGATCGAAATGTGTTTCAGGGCTTCTTCTTTCAGGTGTTCCGTTCTCAAAGTTCAACTCCCTCCTCCAAGGCCTTCCTCTCCCCCAGCCTTTTCAGAAGCTCAACGCTTATATCCATCTTTGCCCTGAACTTTTGCTCTTCCGTCATCTCCCTATCCGTCAGCACAAGAAGGTCTATATCCCCTCCTCTCTTTCTGAGGTCTGTCCTGCTCCCGAAAAGGTAAACCTTTGCGTTCTTCCCGAGAACCTTCCTTACCGCCTCCTTTATGTCCTTTACCTGCTGTGGTGTAAGGCGGACTTTCACGGTGTGGAATCCTTCCACCTGAACTGGAGCGCCTGGGCGAGATGGTGTTCTTTTATGACCTCGCTTTCCTCAAGGTCCGCGACGGTCCTCGCCACCTTCAGAACGCGGAAGTATCCCCTTGCTGTGAGGTTGAACCTTTCAACCGCGAAGTTCAGGAGTTTTCTCGCCCCTCCTTCCAGCATCCTGAGACAGAACCTCTCCACCTCGCGGTTTGTCATGCGTCCGTTCACGTCGGTTGGGGAATCCTTAAACCTCTCCCTCTGCATGTTGTAAGCCCTGAGGACGCGTGAGTATATCTCCCTGGAGGTCTCCCCCTTTGTGTTCTTCATGAGGTCTTCCCTCCTGACGGGGTCTACCCACACGGTCATGTCTATCCTGTCCCTTATAGGGGCGGACACCCTGCTGTTGTAAGCTCTTATCTGGTTTGCGGTGCAGGTGCACTCCCTGAAGGGATTCCCGTAGTTACCGCAGGGGCAGGGGTTCTGGGCGGTTATCAGGGTGAACCTGGCGGGGAAGGTGACCCTTCCCTTCGCTCTCGACACGTTCACGTACCCGTCCTCGAGGGGCTGTCTCAGGGCCTCTATCACCTTTCTGGAAAACTCGGGAAACTCGTCCAGGGAAAGAACACCT
>JAUZRJ010000074.1 GCA_030950545.1 Aquificota bacterium
GTAGCCCTCAAGACCGCTAAGGGCAGGTTTGACAGGTTTAAGGTATTCGGGACTGACTACCCGACGAGGGACGGGACCTGTGTGAGGGACTTCATACACGTTACGGATCTTGCGGAGGCCCACATAACCGCCCTCGAGCACCTGCTGGAGGGCGGTGACAGTCTGGTCCTGAACTGCGGGTACGGGAGGGGCTACTCGGTCCTTGAGGTTATCGGTGTGGTCAAGAAGGTAACTGGCGTTGACTTTCCCGTTGAGACCGCTCCGAGGAGGAAAGGTGACCCGCCCGTTCTGGTCGCGGACAACAGGAGGATAAAAGAGGTCTTCTCCTGGGAGCCAAAGTACGACGACCTTGAGTTCATAATAAGGACCGCCTGGGAGTGGGAGAGGAGGTTTGACGGGTAAGGAGTTAGTGCATGCGGTCCTCTTCCTGCTTGCGGTGGCGGTAGCCTGGATCAGAAGCTCCCTTCCGGACTTCAGGGAGGAGGACGTGTACTTCAGGGTGAAGATAAGGGGGGACGTACTCAGTGAGGGTGCGCGGACGGTGACAAGGGTCGTTATAGAGGAGTGTGAGATAGATGAGCTTGAGGGCAGGAAGGGGACCCTCGTCGTTTACGGAGAACTGCTCAGACACGACAGGGATCTCATCTTTACCGGAGACGTCAGGGTGAGGGATAACAGGGTGTTCATATACGCCTCGGGGAGGGACGTGGAGTACGCGGGGTCGGGAGAGGGGAAGGCGAGGGCTTTTCTGATGAGGAGGTACGTGGAGGCGTCCAGGGATGCGGACGTGGTCCCTCTCGGGCTTTCCTTTCTCTTCGGCGAGCCGAGGGACCTTTTACCCTCAAGCGTTCAGAGAAGCTTTCTGGAGACAGGGCTGGTACATCTTCTTGTCATAAGCGGGCTTCACGTGGGGACTATAGCCCTGATACTTTCCAGGATGTTACCTTACTTCTGGGGTCTGAAAGCTTCCCTTGCGGGAACGGTCCTCTACACGGTTCTGGTCGTTCCCAGGGAACCTCCCGTGCTTAGGGCGACCCTGATGATAGTGCTCGTGCTTCTCTGTCATCTCAGCTTCAGACAACCGAACTACGTTGCGATACTCCTATTCTCAGGCACGGTTATACTCCTGCTCTTCCCTCACTACATTTTCTCCTACTCCTTCTGGCTTTCCTTCCTTGCTACCGCCTACATAATCCTGTCCCTGAGAGACTTCAGAAGAGGTAAGGTATCGGGTGCGGTCCTCGTTTCCATCTCCGCCTTTACGGGTGTGGCTCCCCTGATAAGCACCTTCTCTTACATATCTCCCCTTTCGGTCCTGCTGACTCCCCTTCTTGCACCTTTGGTGTTTCTTTACTCCCTTTTCGGGGTTCTGTCCCTCATCACGCTGATGGGCTTTCCTCCCTTTGTGGACCTGTTCAACCTGTTAGGCGGGCTGTTTGTCTTTCTGGTCGGTTTGGCTTCGGACCTGTCCTTTCAGGTTTACCCCGAAACGGGGGTTTACGAGGCGCTCCTTCTGAGTGCGGGCGGACTCGTCGGGCTTTACTTCCTGGAGGGAAGGGCCAGGTTAATACCTCTTGCGGTTGTGAACGGGTGGCTTATGGTAAGGAGTGCGGTGTGATGGGTTACTCTCCTGAAGATTACATGGACATGGTCGGAAGGGCTATTGTTGAAGCCCTCGGCGGTGCGGATTGTATCGTCGTGTTCTTCGGTACGGTGGTAGGAGGAAGCTTCGACAGGTGTTCTGACATAGATGTGGGTGTGTTCTGTGGAAGGGAGCTGACCCCTGAGGAGTACGGGAGGGTCCTGGACAGGCTGGAAGAACTTCCCATTCTGAGAGAGGTGGACCTGGTTGATCTGGCGAGGGTCAACGACAGGGAGTTCCTGAAAGCGGTTGTCGAGGGAGGTAAGGTTTGGAAAGGTTCAGAAGGTCTTTTGAGAAGTTTGAAAGAGCGTTTAAGAGATACGAGGAGGTCGTAAAGTCTCCCGCACTTGAGAGTATGTTCAGCAAAGAGTTCCTTGTGGAGATAACCACCAAAAGATTTGAGTACACCTACGAGGCTATGTGGAAGTGTGTTAGGGACTTCCTCAGGGAACTGGGTGTCGAGTGCGGGTCCCCGAGGAGCTGTTTTAGGGAGCTCATAAGGGAGGGTGTTGTCCAGGAGTGTATGGAACCTGTTCTTTCAGAAATCATCAGGATACGGAATGAACTCGTTCATGTTTACGACTTTAAAAGGGCGGAGGTTCTGTTCAGGAGAGTAAGAAGCAGGGAGATACTGGAAGCTGTGGAAACGGTCTACACGGCTCTTAAAGACCGCCTAAGGTCCGAGGAACTCTAAGAAGGTCTCCCTGAGGATGTGGGTGCTTTTCCTGATCTCCTCCTTAAACTCGTCCGCCTCCAGGTTCATGGACCTGGCGAGGGCGGGAATATCTTCCCTCCTTATAACGGAGCTTCCCCTTTCCTTCAGGAGCCTGAGGTGCGTCTCCGTCCGCCTGAGGAACATAAAGGACCTGTAAGCGTCCTTCAGGGAGGGGTAGATCTCCGCCAGCCTTTCAAACCCCCTGATCATAGAACTCTCCCTTATACCTTCCTTTATGAGTAAGTACTGTACGAGAAACTCCCCGTCGAATATACCTCCCGGTCCGAACTTTATGTCCACCTGGTCTTTTGTTCTTTTTGAGCTCTCCTGAAGTTTTAACCTCATCTCGTAGACCTCCCTTCTCTCCCTCTCACCCCAGGGACCCCCGAATAGAAAGTCGTTTATGAGTTTCTCAAACTCATCCTTCAAATCCTCGTCGCCTGTTATAAACCTCGCCCTCGTCCAGGCTATCCTTTCCCAGGTTCTCGCCTCCTTGGAGAAGTAGGATCTGTAAAAGCTGAAGGTAGGGACAAGCTCTCCCCTGCTTCCCATAGGCCTCAGCCTGAAGTCAAGGTCGTACAGGTAGCCCTCGGGGGTGTGGGCTGTTATGAACCTGACCATCCTCTGGACCTTCATCACCGTGTTTTCCCTTCCTACCGCTTCACCTGAGCAGAACACGAGATCCAGATCGGACCCGAAGGTCAGCTCACCGCTCCCGAGCTTCCCTAAGGAGTAAAGCAGGACCCTCTCCCCTGAGAGCCCTACCCTCTCCCACAGCTTCTCCAGCAGGAACTCAGCCAGCGTGCTAAGGGAGCTGAGCAGTTTTTTAAGTTCCTCATAGCTCCTCCCTCCCATGAGGTAGACCAGCCCTATCCTTATCTCCCATACCTTTTTGAACCTCCTGAAGAGGTTTTCTGGAGAAAGGCGCAGGGTCTCCTCGTATCTTCTGAACTCCTCCTCAAGCTTCTTTCTGTCAGGGAACTCCTTGTACAGGGTCAGGACGTCCTCGACCAGGTCAGGGTTCTTCCCTATGAGGGAGGAGAAGGCGGAAGAGAGTGAAAAGACCCTGAAGAGGTCCTTTAAGAAGTCTTCTCTGGCGTCGCTCAGAACCACCTTCCTGCCTGTCGGGTTTGAGAAGAACTTGTCGAAGTTCCTGAAGGTTTCGTCCGGGTCGGGAGACTTTGACGATAGCTCAACGAGCCTGGGGACCAGCGAGAGGAACCTGTCCTTCTCTCTGTCGGAAAGGCGGTATCCCTCCTTCCCGTACATGTAGCTGAGGATCAGGTTGAAGGTCCTTTCGGGTTCCCTGAAGCCCTTTTCCCTGAGGACGAAAGACCCGTAATCGGGGTCATCGGTTATAAGGGCTATCTGGACTGGTTCGAGCTTCTCTTCTTTCCTCTCGGGTATGAGGCTCTCGAAGATCTCGGTGACCTTTGCTCTCGTCTCCTCCAGCTTCCTCATAAACTCCTCCTCATCGAGGTCCAGTGCCCTGGCAACCCTCGGAACGTCCTCGTCCCTGAGTATGTGGGTCCTTATGCATTTTTCCACCTGTATCCTGTTTTCCAGAGTCCTGAGGAAGGAGTAGGCCCTCTCCAGGAACAGGGTCTCCTCTTCAGAGAAAACGCCTCTCTGGCTGAGCTTCCATATTCCCCTGAAGGTGTTCCTCTCCCTGATAAAGGGGTTCCTCGAGCCGAGGAGTATTATGAGAGACTGCACTGTGAACTCTATCTCCCTTATACCACCCTCTCCGGTCTTTACGTTGAACCCCTTTATGAAGCTCTTCTTGGCCTCCGCCTCCACCCTCTTTTTCATCATCCTTATCTCCTCTATTAGTCTGTAGTCCGCGGAGGTGTAAACGAAGGGCCTCACCACCTCCTTCATGAACTTCTCTCCCAGCTCCCTGTCACCCGCAACGGGTCTGGCCCTCAGGAGGGCGAACCTTTCCCACACCCTGCCGTAGGACTCGTAGTAAAGCTCCGCACTCCTGACGGACATGGTCAGAGGTCCCGTTTTCCCGAAAGGTCTGAGGTCGAGGTCCACGGTGTAAGGTCTTCCCTCGGGGGTTTCCGTGCTCAGCAACCTGACGGTCTTTCTGAAGACCTCGCTGAAGAACTCGTTCAGGGTGAGCTTACCCGCCCTTCCCCTGTCGGAGGAGTGTACGAACATGAGGTCTATATCGGAGTAAAAGTTCAGCTCCTCGCTCCCCAGCTTCCCGAGTCCGACAACCAGACCCGACGCTTCCTTCCCGCTCTCCTCCAGAGGTCTCCCGTAAAGGTCGGTGGTCTCCCTGAAGGCCCTCTCGTAGGCGGTCTCGACCAGTGCGTCCGCAAGGCTGGAGTACTCCCTGAGTATGTCTTCCGTCCTGGCGGTTCCGAGGATCTCCTTTGCAAAGATCCTCATAAGCTCCCTGTGCCTGTAGTAGGCGAGGACCTCCGAAAACTTCTCGTCTTCCAGTGAGTCCGACAGCAGTCTCCTGAGCTCCTTCAGGTAGTCCTCTTTTTCCTTGAACCTGTACCAGAGACGGGGTATGGTCTTCTGGAAGTCCTCGGGATGGTTGAGGAGGAACTTCCTCAGGCACTCGGACTGGTCCAGGATCCTGAGGAGCAGTACGAACCTCCTCTCGTTCAGATAACCTATAAGGCTCCGCGGGTCAGGGTGTCTTTTAAGGAGGGCGTTGAATCTTTCCCTCGTTTCACGCGGGTTTACGAGCCTCGGTTCCGCTGAGGCCCACCACCTGGAGGGGATTTCCATAATATAATTTTCTCACATGAGCAAATTTATCTTCGTGACGGGGGGAGTTCTGTCCTCCCTCGGTAAAGGGGTCACCTCCGCCTCCATAGGTGCCATTCTGGAGGGTATGGGTTACAGGATAACCCTCCAGAAGCTGGACCCCTATCTGAACGTGGACCCGGGTACGATGAGCCCCTATCAGCACGGCGAGGTTTATGTGACCGAGGACGGTGCGGAGACCGACCTTGACCTTGGACACTACGAGAGGTTCACAAACGCGGTCATGACCAGGGACAACAACGTTACCGCGGGAAAGGTTTACTTCAACGTCATATCAAGGGAAAGGAGGGGCGACTACCTCGGTACGACCGTCCAGGTCATACCTCACATAACCGAGGAGATAAAGGCGCTTATAAAGAAGGTCGCGAAGGAAAACGATGTGGTCATAGTGGAGATAGGCGGAACAGTGGGAGATATAGAGGGGCTGCCCTTCCTGGAGGCGGTCAGACAGCTGTCTCTGGAACTCGGCAGGAACAACTACATGTTCATACACGTGACCTATGTCCCCTACATAAAGACCGCGGGTGAGCTGAAGACGAAACCCACCCAGCACTCGGTCAAGGAGCTCAGGGCGATAGGTATACAGCCGGACGCGATAATATGCAGGGCGGACAGGGATCTTCCCAAAGGTATAAAGGCAAAGATAGCGCTTTTTTCGAACGTTGAGGAAAAGGCTGTGATCTCAGCACCCGACCTTGAGTGTATATACGACCTTCCCATAAAGTTCAAGGAGGAAGGGCTCGACAGGATAATAGCGGAGAAGCTCCGTCTTGAGTACAGGGAGGCGAACCTTTCCAGCTGGAAGAAGATAGCGAGCATAGTGAAGACAACGGGCGAAGCTGTGGATGTGGCGGTGGTGGGAAAGTACGTTGAGCTTAAGGACGCTTACAAGAGCATAGTTGAAGCCCTCACCCATGGAGGTATAGCCAACAGGGTGAAGGTCAACATAGTCTGGAAGAGTGCGGAAAACCTTGACCCCGATGAGCTCACATCTGTGGACGCCATACTCGTTCCTGGAGGTTTCGGGGAAAGGGGAACGAAGGGAAAGATAGAGGCCCTCAGGGTCGGGAGGGAAAGCGGGATACCCACCTTCGGTATATGTCTCGGTATGCAACTTATGGCGGTTGAGTTTGCAAGGAACGTACTCGGTCTCAAGGAGGCAAACTCAACGGAGTTCGACCCGGACACACCCTACCCGGTCATAGACCTCATGGAGGACCAGAAACACATAGACAGGCTCGGCGGAACCATGAGGCTGGGAGCTTACCCCTGCGTCCTCCTTGAGGGAACAAAGGTGAGGAGTATATACGGAAAGGAAATGATCCAGGAAAGGCACAGGCACAGGTACGAGTTCAACAACAGGTTCAGGAAGCTCTTTGAAGAGCACGGTATGGTCTTTTCGGGCCTTTCACCCGACGGAAGGCTTGTGGAGATAATGGAGCTGAAAGATCACCCCTGGTACATAGGGTGCCAGTTTCATCCCGAGTTCAGAAGCAAGCCCTTTGACCCTCACCCCCTTTTCGTCTCCTTTATCAGGGCTGCCATGGAGAGGAGGAAAAACAGGTGCCGATGATAGAATATTTAAACAGCCGGCGTAGCTCAGTAGGCAGAGCGCGGGCTTCGTAAGCCTGAGGTCGCGGGTTCGAGTCCCGCCGCCGGCTTCTGGTAAGATGAGCAAGTTCCAGAGACACCTGCTGGGTTTCCTGAGCTTCATACCGCCCCTTTACGCACTTCTCATAGTACTGACGCCCTTAAAGGGCATGTTCAGGGAGGGTTTTCTGGAAAACCTGACAACAACAGGGCTTGTGTTCTTGTTCGTCCATTTTCTCGTTTTTTCACTGCTCGTGTTCCTCTACGTTGTGTTCCTGGTTCACCTCCTGAGCGGTAGCTCTCCGAGGTGGGAGAAGGCGGGGTGGGTCTGTCTCTTTATACTGCTCGGACCCTTTTCCCTCCCGCTTTACTGGTTCCTGAGGGTGAGGTAGGGTTTTGTTTGTTAGCATAATTTCCATTATATTAACAGCATAATTTGTAATACAAAATATATAAAGATGCAAGACATAAAACTTTTTATTTCAAGAATTCTACGGCATTAGGTAATACAAAATCTGTGGTAAAATCTCACCTATGAAGGGGCTGATAACCGTCAGGCTGGAGCCGTCCTTTCTTGAAGAGGTGGACAGGGTTGCCAAGGAGCTGGGAAAGAGCAGGAGCGCACTTATAAAAGAAGCCCTGAGGTTCTACCTCCAGCACTTACGCCGTGGGGAAAGTCCAGAAGGTTTCGTTCCTTTCCTGGAGTTTAAGAGGGTGAATGAGGAACTCATAAGATCACTGAGCAGAATAAAGGATCTGGAAGTTGAAGTGGCTACCCTGAAAAAGGAAAACGAGTTGCTGAAAAAGGAGCTGGAGAACAGACCCAAAAGAAGATGGTTCTTTTAGGTTTTCAGCCTCCGCATAAGAAAATAGCGTTCTCCTCCGTTCCGCAGGCCACGTCTACCGCCTTTCCTCTGTCCGCGAGTTTGTAAAACCTAAAGTAAGTTCTGCCCTGTAAGTATCTTGAGTTCCAGATCTTTTTGTGATCATCAGTCACTCTTTAACTCGCAGGTTTCCGGATCTATGGTCGAGTACAGAGGTTTTACCCTGCCTTCCGGGGTTGAGTCCTCAAAATCACGCGGAACTCCGAGTTCCTCTATGCACTTTACAAGGTCGTGGTAGAACTCCGCCACCTTCACCAGACCTGTTTCCTTCCCCACCTCTTCGAACATCTTTATCTTGTCGGTAGCCTTACCCTTGCCTCTTTCCACTATAGCTCCCGCGTGGCCGAAAGACACACCCTCCATCCTCTCCTGGAATTTACCCGCGACAAAGGCGGCAACCGGCTTGTCCCACTTTCCTTCTCTGTAAAGCCTCAGAATTGTTTCCGCAGCCTGTTCCTCGTAGGTTCCCCCGACCTCACCCTGGATTATGACTCCCTTAACGTTCGGGTCGTCCGCTATTTCTTCGAGAGCGTCCGCAAAGGTGGTGCAGGATATAACATCACCACCCAGGGCGAGAGCCATGTAAACCCCCCAACCCCTTCTCATGAACATCTCCGCGGTGGTGGTGGTCAGACCCCCCGACTTGCTGAGTATGACGAGACCACCGTCCCTGTAGGCTATCGATGGGTTTTTACCACCTATAGCCCCTATCCTGGCGGGTATTCTGGGAACTATACAGCCAAGAGAAGTGGGTCCAACTATGGTAACACCCCTTTCCTTGGCGTAGTGGTAGAAGTAGACGGTGTCCCTTATGGGAACGTGTTCGGTTATTATGTATATGACCTTTATACCCGCGTCTATCAGCTCTATCACCGCGTCCTTAACCGATGGAGGAGGAACGTACACAAGCCCAGTGTTCACGCCCCTTCCTTCGGGAGACTCAAGGGCTTCTTTCACTGTGTTGAACACGGGGACCCCCGCAACCTCCTGGCCTCCTTTGCCTGGAGTTACACCAACCTTTATGATCCCGGGATAAAGGGCCTGTGTTTCGGTAACCACCTGAGAGGCTTCCCTTCCCGTTATCCCTATCACTATCACCCTGGTTCTGTCGTTCAGGTACTTGGTTCCCACGCTCCAGTTCCTCTCCATGACCTTCCTCCTGTTTTATAACGACATTTTATTTTAACAGGAACCTCTTCAGGTCACTTCGTCTATGGTGTATTCCACCAGATCGCCGTCGTAGCTCTGGAATATGAATTTGTCACCTTCCCTGCGAACCACGTAGCTGGGCGATATCGGAACCTTACCCTTACCGCCCGGCAGGTCAACCGCGTAGGTCGGTATCCCCATGCCCGATATCCTGCCCCTCATGTAGCGTATTATCTCTATACCTTTATCAACAGTGGTTCTGAAGTGGATCGCACCCCTGATAGGGTCGCAATGGAAGAGGTACTGGGGTTTAACTTTTATCCTGAGGAGCTTCCTGCTGAGCTGGAGCATGGTTTCGGGGTCGTCGTTCACACCCTTCAGGAGAACCGCCTGGTTGTTCACCGGTATACCCCTTCTCAGGATCCTGTCGATCGCCTCCTCGGCCAGCTCCGTGATCTCGTTAGGGTGGTTAAAATGCGTGTTTATCCATATCGGAGAGTACTTCTCGAGTATGTCAAGAAGCCTGTCGTTGAAAAACCTCTGGGGTGCAAGAACGGGAAGTCTTGTTCCGAACCTTATTATCTCCACGTGTTTTATCTCCCTCAACCTTTTGAGTATATACTCTATCTTCTCAAGGCTCAGGCTAAGCGGGTCACCGCCCGAGATCAGAACGTCCCTTACCTCCTCGTGTCTTCTTATGTAGTCAACCATGATGTCTATCTCCTCTCTGGTCACGGACCTCTCCCCTTTTGAGAAGATCCGCTTCCTCATACAGTGCCTGCAGTAAACAGCGCAGAAGGTGGTAACCACCATAAGGACCCTGTCGGGATATCTGTGGGTGAGTCCAGGGATCGGACCTTCCTCCTTTAAGGCGTCCGGCTCACCTCTGCTCTGGACCTTCTCGTCCATCTCAACAGCCCTCGGTATAGCCTGAAGCCTGACAGGGTCAGAAGGATCTTCAGGGTCCATGAGGGACAGGTAGTAGGGGGTTATAGCCATGGGATAGATCCCCCGGGTTCTCCTTATGCCCTCCTCTTCCTCGGGGGTTAGATCTATGAACCTCTTCAACTCTTCCAGCGTCTTTATCCTGTTCTTTATCTGCCACTCGTAGCTAAGCCAGTCGCTTTCGGGAACGTCCTGAAAAAACCTTCTCCTCATGAGGATCAATTGTAAAGAAAGGGGGCGGTCCTGTCACCGGCCCCCTCGGGTGCTACCAGAGCTCCCCTCCCGCTGCTTTCTCAAAATCAAACGCTGTTTTGCTTAAACATATGAGAGGCTGGCTGAGATCATATGATTTTGATCACCATACCCGGGAACCTCGAGCTTCTCCCTCGGGAGCCTATAATATTAAGAGATTATGGAACTCCAGCTTCTTCTGGTTCTTCTTATAGCCTTCTTAGTTCTCGGTCCTGAGAGGATGATGGACCTGGCGGTAAAACTCGGAGAGATGATGAGGAAGGTGAGGGAGGTGTGGGAGGAGATAAGGCTCCAGGCGTATATGGAGGAGATGAACAGGAAAGTCCTCGAAGAAGAAGAGATAGAGTCTAAGACGGAGGACGAAACTGAGGAAGAACCACCTCCCGAGGCGGAGACCGAGGATTATAATTTAGAGGACTACCAGGAGGTCCAGTCCAAGGGAGAAGAAGATGGGATCGGAGAAAGAACAACTGCCCACGATGCCCCTGACCGAGCACCTGAGGGAACTGAGGATAAGACTGCTTAGGTCCGTTCTGGCCTTTCTGATCGCCTCAGGAGTTTCCTTTTACTTTGCGAGGCACATATTCGAGTTTCTGAAGATACCCGTTGTAAAATCCTATCCCCAGGTGGACCTCATAACTCTCTCCCCCACGGAACCCCTGTTTATACTCATCAAGATATCCCTTATGGTCGGTTTCATAATCGCCTCTCCGGTTATACTCTTTGAGATATGGAGGTTCGTTGAGCCAGCCCTTTACCCCCATGAGAAGCGTCTGTTCCTTCCGCTACTCATCTCATCGATCCTCCTCTTTGTGAGCGGTGGGGTTTTCGCTTACTTTGTGGTGCTTCCGCTGGCTCTGAAATTCCTGCTCGGTCTCGGCTTTTCCCAGCTTGCCGCTACACCTTACCTTTCGGTGAACATGTACATAAGCTTTGTCCTTAAAATGCTTATAGCCTTCGGTATAGCCTTCGAGATGCCCGTCTTCCTTTACATGCTCCAGAGGGCAGGGATTGTCAGCGAGGACCAGCTGAAAAGGTTCAGAAGGTACTTCATAGTCGTCGCCTTTCTGATAGGGGCCCTCATAGCCCCGGATGTGTCTACCCAGATCCTCATGGCGGTTCCCCTTCTTGTACTTTACGAGGTTTCAATACTTCTTGGCAGGATGGCGAGGAGAAAGGAAAGGAGCATTGAAAAGGTGGAGGAGGCATGAGGTACAAGGAGTTTATGGGTTTCAGGCTTTCGGAGATAGGTATAGGAACTTACCTGGGGGATCTTGACGATCACACGGACAGAAGGTACTACGAGACGATAATGCGCGGTCTTGAGCTCGGTGTGAACGTGGTGGATACCGCTATCAACTACAGGTACATGAAGAGTGAAAGGGTCATAGGCAGGGTTATGGAAGAAGCGGGGAGGGAAAAGGTGTTTCTGTCCACCAAGGGTGGATACATACCCTTTGACGCGGACTCGGGAGAGGACCCGAAGGACTTTTTTGAGAGGAACTTTTTACATACTGGCGTGGTGGATCCAGGCGAGATGACACCTCAGGGACACTATCTGGGCGGGAAGTTTATAGAGTGGTGTTTTAACAAGAGCCTTGAAAATCTGAGAACCGATTACATAGACGTTTACTTCCTTCACAACCCCGAGGAACAGCTCCTGTTTATTGACAGGAACAGGTTTCTGGACAAGCTGAGGGAGTGCTTTGAGGTTCTGGAAACCAAGGTAAGGGAAGGAAAGCTCAGGTTTTACGGCCTTGCCACATGGCACGGCTTCAGGGTCTCCAGGGGTTCCAGGCAGTATCTGGACCTTACGGAGATACTCAGGATAGCGGAAGAGGTCGGTGGAAAGGGCCACCACCTCAGGTTCATTCAGCTACCCTACAACCTCGGCATGCATGAGGCCTTTTCCTTAAAGAACCAGAGGGTCAACGGCAGAGACCTGTCAACACTGGAAGCCTGCGGTGAGATGGGTCTTTACGTATACACGAGCGCATCCCTCTATCAGGGCAACGTTATAGGAAGGGTTCCCCAGAGGCTGAAGGACAGGATGGGTCTTGAAAAGGACGTTCACGTAGCCCTTCAGTTCGTCAGGAGCACCCCAGGGGTCGGGACAGCGCTTGTCGGTATGGGCAGGGTGGAGCACCTCGAGGAGAACCTGAAGATAGAAGAGACAGAACCAATGAACGAGGAGGAATTTTTGTCGCTCTTCAAATAACTTCTACTTAAACCCCTAAGTTTCTGATAGCTTCGGTTCTTTGGACTGGAGGACGGAGAACGGAGCTGAGAATATATAACCGACGATGGGAGGGATGAGGATAAACACATTCATCGACCTCGTAAAGAACAGGGACAGAACGCTCCTTAAGATCCTGAGACACCTGAAGATAGCGGAGAAGGACGGCAGGATATTCCTGACGGTCCCTGACCCGGACAAGAGGGAGTATGTGGAGAACCTGATCAGGCTGAAGCTCGGTGACAGTCTGGCGGGTGAGGTGGTCGTCGTATCCGAAGAGAAGAACCGGGAAACCTCCCCTGATCTCCATACAGGACTCAGCAGGAGGTTCACCTTTGATAACTTCATAGTTGGGGAGGGGAACAGGCTGGCCTACGAGGTGGCGGTTGCGGTTTCCGAAAACCCCGGGTCTACCTACAACCCCTTTTTTCTTTACGGAAGGGTAGGTATAGGGAAGACACATCTCCTGCAGGCGATAGGAAACAGGTGTCTGGATAAAGGTCTTAAGGTGGCGTACAGGTCCGCTCCCGAATTTTCCGAGGAGGTGGTGAGGTATATCAAAGAAGGAAGGATATCCGAGTTCAGAAACATGTACAGGGAGGTGGATGTACTCCTTATAGACGACGTTCAGTTCCTCTCGGGCAAGGAGAGGACCCAGATGGAGCTCTTCAACCTGTTCAATCACCTTTACATGAAGGACAGCCAGATAGTCCTCGCGTCCGACAGACACCCCAGGGAGCTCAAGGACATATCGGACAGGCTTATCAGCAGGTTTGAAGGTGGCGTGGTCGTGGAGATAACCCTTGACGAGATGACAAAGATAGAGATTGTCAGGAAAAAACTCCAGGAGCTGAAGCTTACAGTCCAGGAGAACATAGTCAGGCTCATAATGGAGTCAACGGGACCGAGCGTAAGGGAGATAGAGGGTGCTATAAAGACGCTTAAGCTGGGCGGTTCAGGAGCTCTGAAACCCAAGAGGGGACGGACGGATCTCGACACAGTTCAGGAGACAGTTGCGACTTACTTCGGTATAAGCAGGGAAGAGATCCTGGGGAACTCGAGATCAGGCAGGGTAGCGAGGGCCAGGCGGTTTGCCATGTATCTATGCAGGAAGGTAACAGGCGCCTCCCTGATAGAGATAGCGAGATCCTTCGGAAGGAAAGACCACACCACGGTGATCCACAGTATAAGAAAGGTGGAGGAGGAGAGGAGGAAAGACCGCAAGACCGACTACATACTTTCCTTCCTGGAAAGACAGCTCAGGGAGAGGATCTAGGCGCTCTTTGTCTCAGCGTCGTAGAACCTCCCTTCCAGCTTCTCCAGGACCTTGGGCAGGGTTGTGTACTCCATCTCCTCCGCGGGGAGCCTGTGGGGTTCAAATATACCCTGACGCCTCATGATATCCGCTATGTCGTTGGCGACCTGCCTCGCCTTGTCGAAGGCGGGGTCTTTGAAGAGGTCGCTGGGTCCTATGAGCTTACCCTCCGCTATCTGGTATCCCGCCGCTATCACCCTCGGCGGACCGTCGAAGCGGGAAGGTCTCGCGTCTTCAAAGGATACGGGCATGAGGGGTCCGTTGTGGGATCCCCTCATCCACCCTTCAACTATCCAGGGCTTGGAGAAGGGTTCGAGGATCTCGCCTATGGCGGGGAAACCGCTCTGGGCCCTCACGATCATAACGGGGTCGTCTTTGCCCACGTACTTTCCTGCCATAAGTGAGAGCCTTTGGGTTGAAGCGGTAGCCGCTATCTCCCCGTCGTAATTTCTGTAGACACTCTTGACCACATACTTGCTAACGGTCCCGATAAGGGCTAAAAGGTCGTAGGTCTCCGCGGGTGTGCTCAGCTTAACCGCCTTTCCCGTGTAGAGGTCAAGAACCTCAAAGGTGAAACCGTCGTGCATCTTCGGGTCTATGACCAGACCCGCTGTGTTCATAGGGTCCGCGAACATCTCGTAAAGGGGGAGGTTCCAGGCGCTCGGGGAGGTCTTATCCGCGAAGAAGACAACCACGGGTTCAGAGGGTCTTTCCTCGAACTCCGCTTCCGCAACACCCGGTCCGAGCCCCTTCACGTTCCCGCTGAAGGCATCCGTCAAAAGGTCCTGTCCTGCCCCGTAGAGCTTGAGCTTCTTTGCCACTTCCGTTCCCCTTTCAAAGGCGTTCCAGGCTATTCCGTGGACCAGCTCGCTGTCAACGCCGTGGGTGTGAGTCATGACTATAGCTATGTCATCACCGCAGGTCAGTATGTCAAAGTCTATCAGGTTTCCCTTATCACACTCCTTTTGAACCACCTCCCTTACGGTCCCCACCACGTCCGGGTGTGTGCTGGAGTGTCCCACGTAGCCTCCTATATCCGCCTTTATCACGCTCAGGGTGATCCTCATGGTCCTCCTCCTTCTGTTTTAGAATGATTATAGCATATGGGCTGGGGAGTAAGGTTCT
>JAUZRJ010000075.1 GCA_030950545.1 Aquificota bacterium
CTCGTGGTTCACAGGTTCTCCGTGAACTACATGAACGACGACCCCGGATACAGACGGTTCTTTCTCCTCCTTGACCTCATGACCGCGAATCTAGTTGTACTCGTGCTTTCAGGGAATCTGATCCTGCTCGCGGTTTCCTGGAGTCTGACGGGCGTTTTGCTGTACCTGCTCCTCGTTCACAATACGGAAAGCGAGAACGCAAAGAGGTTCGGTACGCTTACCCTGGTCACACACCTGATGGCGGATGTGCCCCTCGGTATAAGCGTGTATCTGCTCTACAGGGACACGGGTTCCCTCCTAATACAGGACGCCTTCTCCGCAAGTCCGGAAACAGCGAAGGTCGTAACCCTCCTGATTGTCATCAGCGCGATCCTGAAGTCCGCCCAGTTCCCCTTCCATCTCTGGATAGTCTACAGCATGGAAGGACCTACTCCGGTGTCCGCTCTCATGCACGCGGGTATAGTGAACGCTGGGGCCTTTCTGGTGAACAGGTTCGCCCCCCTCTTCCTGCACGACCTGTGGGGACTCCAGACCGCCTTTCTGGTGGGTTCCGTCACCGCGGTCCTCGGCTCCGCCCTCATGCTCATACAGAACGACGTGAAAAGGGCCCTCGGCTACTCGACGGTCGGCCAGATGGGCTACATGATCATGGAGATCGGTGTGGGAGCCTTCGCCCTGGCGGTTTACCACATGATAGCCCACGGCATTTTCAAGGCTACCCTATTCCTCTATTCGGGAAACGTTATCCACAGCGCACGCAGGGACCCTAACATACCGGAAGACGACCTTTACAGGGCGGTTGTAAAGTCCGAGGAAGTACCTTCCAAGGTCCCTTGGGTCATCTACGGAGCGGTTACGGTCATCGTCCCACTGGTAATAGTTCTGGTTACCCACCTGGTCGTGGACGTGAACATAGTTAAATACGAAACCGCACTCATACTCCTCTTCTTCGGGTGGGTAACGGGCGTCCAGGCCCTGATCAGTACCTTCAGGGTCGGCAGGGAGAACCCCTTTAAAACCGTTCTGCTGGTTGTCCTGTCCATGGCGGTTGTGATGCTGGGTTATGCCTTCATAGGTCATTCCCTTCAGGTGTTCCTGTACCCGTCGGAAGAGTTCACCGACAGGATCTACAGGGTAGCCTTCGGCTCCGCTCCCTTCTTTGTGATCGACCTTGTGATCCTCGGCATCATAATTCTGGCGGGCTGGGTGTTCCTGTACTACACGGTCAGGGAAAAACACCTTCCCTTCCACCTTACCGTTTACACGTATATGTCCAGGGAGCTCTACATACCCGACCTTTACGCCCTTGTGAGGAATCTGTTCCTCAGGTTTGCGGACAGGATAGGCAAGATCACGCTTATGTCATCTCCTGTTCCCGTCTATTCCTTCTTTCTGGTTGAAGGTAAGGGTATGGATCCCCTGCTCCTCCTGGCGGTTTTATTCATCCCCCTCTTTCCCTCCAGCGTGATCACAGCCCTTATCCTGAGGCGTTCTGGTTTCCCGGGTGTGATCCTCTTCCTGCTGGCGGGTTCCCTTCTGATCAACCTCCCCGACAAGCCCGGAAGCTGGGTCCACACCCTGGCGGTCCTTTCCATGATACTCCACGGTATCAGGGTGTTCAGGGCGGGAAGCCTGAGAGACCTGAGCGCTGAGATCTACTCGGGTGTTATGCCTGCGGTCTGGTTATCCCCGGACCCGGTCAGCGTTCTGGTAGCGGGTGCGGGACCCCTTGTTGTGTCCATGATGGACACAGCTGTTGTGAGGAGGTTCGGGACGGGAGATCTCAGGTTTGTGAGAGGTCTCACGTCAGGTTCACCGGGAATAGGGTGGGCTCTGATCCTGAGCGTTCTGTGCGGTGTGTCCTTGCCACCCCTCGGGGCTGTGCATCTGAGGTTTGCCCTGGAAACCGACCCCGGGTCCTTTAACTACAGCCTTCTGATGGCAGGCTGGTTCCTTATATCCGCTGGATCCATAGTAAGGGTGTCCGATGCTGTCTTCGGGAAGCCCAGAGAGGATACGATATATCCTGATATGGGTTTAAGGGACTTACTCATACCCTTTTCCCTGATCCTGGTGTCGTCCATAGGAGGTATCCTGAAGGCGGGAGGTTACGCACCATGAAGCTGGGCAGAAAGCTGTGGATAAGGTCCATGGTGAACGTCTCCGCGGAGGTTATCCCCTTCTTCTGGTCCATGAGAACCTTCATCCACCACAATCCCCTGTATGAGATAGAGTCAAAACCCTTCGATGAAGCGGTCGAGGAGGGAAGGAGGATCTTCGGAGGCAGACCCTTCCTGAGGAGGGAGGATTACGCGAAGCTTTTCCGCAAGGGCTTCATAGAGGAGCGTTTTCTCAGGGAGTGCGTATCGAGGTTCCTGGAAGAGGCGGGCTTCTCGCAGGATAAGAACCTGGAGGAAGCCCTCCTCAGCATAATGACCCAGAAGCCCGCACTCAGACCTTACAGGAATCTGTACCTCTCACATCCGGAACTCAAACCGCCAGAGGACCTCGTTGAGATGTTCCTGGAAGACCCGAAGGAGGTGTGCGAGGGTCTGGCGAGATCCGTCGGCAGGGAGAGGACCCTGTGTGACCTTATAGACAGCATCACGGGTTCCAGGACAACCACGAGGGTGGACGATCTGGTTATAAAAAGCTCCTTCGAGTTTCTGGACGAGGGCCAGTCCGCACTCGGTATGCCGGGAAGGGAGAAGGGTTTCTTCCGCTCCTGGCTAGAGCTCGCCAGAAGGGATATAAGGACAAAGCTCAGGACAAGCTACTGCGTTATAGAGGAGATATGCGAGATCGACAGTCCGGAAGAGGTCATACACAGGGTTCTTACGGACCTGAAGATACCTGAGGACCTCTGGGAAGGTTACCTTACGCTTGAACTCGCAAAACTGAAAGGTATAGTGGGCTTTATAAGGTGGAGGTCTCAGAACAGGGAGTACTACTGGCAGAGGATCTACCCCGCGGACGTGGTAGACTTTACCGCTGTCAGGCTTGTGCTCGTGAGGGGTGTGCTTGAGAGCCTTAAGGGTAAGATCCCGTTCTCGCCCGACTACACATCCCTCATGGACTTTCTGGAGAAAGAGCCTAAAAGGGCGTACCTCATGTGGGAGTATTTCTCCGGAAACGGACTGCCCGAACTGGCCTCCGAGCTTCCCAAGTGGTTCTCCAAGCCTGAAGGCTTTACGGACAGGTACACCCTGAAAAAGGCGGAAGCGACTGCTAAAAACTGGGCGGTCTTCCTGAAGGAGTGGGTGGGATACGTAGACCCAGAACTTGTCCGACTCTACAGGGAGTTCGAGAAAAGGGAAGGTTTCATATGGCTCGAAGCCCTGGAGGAAACCCAGATCAGAAAGATAGTTACGGGCATATCCAGGGCTGGATCTGTCAGAAATGAGGACGTTGTGGCGGACGCGGTCTTTTGCATAGACGTCAGGTCTGAAAGGTTCAGGAGAAACCTGGAGAGGGTGGGTCCCTACAGGACATACGGTATTGCGGGTTTCTTCGGAGTTCCCATGGCGTTTGTTGAGGTGAGCAAGGGTCACGAGGAGTTTCTGTGCCCCGTGCTGATAAAGCCCAGGAACGTGGTCCTGGAGCTCCCGGTAGAGGGCAGGATGGGAGAGGGAGTGGTTCACATAGCGGAGAAGATACTTCACGACCTCAAAGCCAACCTCCTGACCCCGTACATAACTGTGGAGGCAATAGGGCTTATTTTCGGCTTCGATTTCCTCGGTAAAACCTTCTTCCCGGACACGTACTCAGTCCTAAGGTCCAGGATCGGTGACCCCAAAAACAGGACAAGGGTCCTGGTAGACAGGCTCAGCGAGGAGGAGATAGAGAGAACCGTGGACACAGTTCTGATGAATACAGTGAGGAGGATCCTGGAGAGGGAGACGGGAAAAGGCCACATACCAGACCAGACCGTCAGGGAGGTTATCGATCACCTGATCGAAGGCAAAGG
>JAUZRJ010000076.1 GCA_030950545.1 Aquificota bacterium
CTCGAGCTTCCCTTGGTAGTAGTACTCCATGGCCAGGACCACGCTCTGGCCGCCCATGGTCACATCCACAAGGCCCCAGATCTTTCCACCTTTACCCACCGCGCTCTCCAAGTCCAGGAACTTCCCCGCATGGGGGGGCAAGTTCACGGTGGTGGTGTAGAGGGGTTCCCCATCGGGGCTGTAGATCCCAATGATCAACGAGGTGAAGGTGTTCCAAGGGTTGAGAACTATCACCCCCGTGGAAACCTCCGCCGCCTGTGAATAGTAGGATGCGAGCCAATAAGGGGCGTTGGGCATGGGATGGAGGGGTTCGGTGATCACGTCGGTGGAGATCAGTTCCCCTTCGAGGAGATACTCCAGCCCGATGACGAGTTCTGAACCGGTCTCCACCGTCACCAGTCCCCAGTTGTTGGTGTCTCCAGTAATGTAGTCGCTCAGGGTGTAGAAAACCCCCTCGTGAGGGGTGAGAGTTCCGTTCGTCTGCCAGAGCCCATTCCCGTAAACATCGTATACCGTGATAAGGTAATAGGCGTGGTTTGGTGTGGGATTGAGGAGGTTGATGCTGAGGTCCTGTCCCGCAGAGCGGTCGTAATAAAAGCTGTAAAAGTTACTTCCTATCCCAAGAAGGCTCCAAACAAAAACTGCTATTGCAACTGCTGTAAATTTTTTCATCCTAAAATTTATTGGAAAAACTTCCTCGCTTCAACCTCCGCTCGATTTTTTTACGAAGAAACGCTTTAGATTTAGCAATAAATCACATTTGACAGCCTTGCCCGATCTGGGGTAGGAAGATTAACGTGAGTGGCGAGGGCGTGAGCGGAAGCTTGGAGGAACTCCTCCGAGATCTGGAGAGGACTCCAGGGGCCCTTGTCCCTGTGTTGCAGCGGCTTCAGGAACGGTTCGGATACCTTCCTGAAAAGGCCCTGGAGGAGATCGCAAGGTATCTGAAAGTCCCCCCAAGCCGCATCTACGGGGTGGCCACCTTCTACGCCCAGTTCAACTTGGCCCCGCGGGGGAGG
>JAUZRJ010000077.1 GCA_030950545.1 Aquificota bacterium
CATGCGTTTTAGCTGCCGGTCTGGTGGAGGGCGGGAGAGCTGAGTGTGTTAAGTACGAGGAGATAGACAAGGCACCCGAGGAGAAGGAGAGGGGGATAACGATAAACATAACACACGTTGAGTACGAGACACCCAAGAGGCACTATGCCCACGTGGACTGTCCTGGGCATGCGGACTACATCAAGAACATGATAACCGGGGCAGCGCAGATGGACGGGGCTATACTTGTGGTGTCTGCTGCGGACGGGCCGATGCCCCAGACGAGGGAGCACGTGCTTTTAGCGAGGCAGGTGAACGTTCCCTACATAGTTGTGTATCTGAACAAGTGCGACATGGTAGATGACGAGGAACTGCTTGAGCTTGTGGAGCTTGAGGTGAGGGAACTGCTAAACAAATACGAGTTTCCCGGGGACGAGGTACCCGTTATAAGGGGTTCCGCTTTAGGTGCGTTAGAGGAGCTTGAGAAGGGCAGTCCTGGGAAGTGGGTGGAGTCGATAAAGGAGCTGTTGAAGGCGCTGGACGAGTACATACCCACGCCTGAGAGGGAGGCGGACAAACCCTTCCTGATGCCGATAGAGGACGTGTTCAGCATATCTGGTAGGGGGACAGTGGTAACTGGGAGAGTGGAGAGGGGTGTGTTGAAGCCTGGGGAGGAAGTGGAGGTAGTTGGTTTGAGGGAGGAGCCGATAAGGACGGTGGCCACGTCTATAGAGATGTTCAGGAAGGTGCTGGACGAGGCACTGCCTGGGGACAACATAGGAGTGCTTTTGAGGGGTGTGGGGAAGGAGGATGTGGAGAGGGGGCAGGTGTTGGCGAAGCCTGGTACGGTGACACCCCACAGGAGGTTCAAGGCACAGGTTTACGTTTTGAGCAAGGAGGAGGGGGGCAGGCACACACCGTTTTTTGTGAACTACAGGCCACAGTTTTACTTTAGGACAGCGGATGTGACAGGCACTGTGGTTGGGTTGCCTGAGGGTGTGGAGATGGTAATGCCAGGGGACAATGTGGAGATAGAGGTGGAGCTTATAGCGCCTGTGGCGATGGAGGAGGGTTTGAGGTTTGCGATAAGGGAAGGGGGTAAGACTGTCGGAGCTGGTGTTGTCACCAAAATCCTGGACTGAGGT
>JAUZRJ010000078.1 GCA_030950545.1 Aquificota bacterium
AGAACCTTCATAGATGTGAAGCTTCCCGGAGGAAAGGGAAGGCCCTGGTCAAAGGTCCCGCTCCCCGAGGGCTGGGTGAGGATAATAGTGGGCAACTCCTGTCCCAAGGGTCTCGTGGAGGACAAGAACGAGCTTAAAGCCATCAAAGAAGAGATGGAAAAGACCAAGGAGATGTTCCCCAGCGTAGCCCAGTTCGTCCAGAAGGAAGCCTTCAACGTAAGGGTGGAAGTTTAATGGTCAGATTATAGCAGGAGGTCCGATCATGCCTCTGCTGACTCTCTTTAAAAAAAGGACCGCTGGAGGCGGTGATTCTAAAGATAAAAGAAAAAACATCAAAGTGGGGATACCCAAGTTCCTGAACATCTGGTCAACCCACAGGTTCTGGATAGGGTTTTTGAAGGCTCTCGGGATACCCGCAAGGAACATAATCTTCAGCTCCGACACCTCCGAGGAGCAGTACAGGGAGTACGGAAAGGGCAGGATAGGTATGGACTCCTGCTATCCGGTCAAAGCCCTCGCGGGCCACATAGGGGAGCTTATCCAGACAAAGAAGATAGACTTACTCCTCGTTCCCATGATCTACTCCCTTCCTTCCTTTTTAAGGGGCCACGTGGTTGATGTGCTGTCCTGCACAAGGGTAATGATGGGTCCCGAGAACATAAAGGCTGGGTTTGTAAAGGAGGAGAACGTCTTTGAGAAGCTGGGCATAAAGTTCGTATCCCCCTTCGTGAGCTTCGGAGAACCTCATCTCCTTCCCAAACAGCTCTACGAAGCCTTCAGAGACGTCCTCGATGTGACCTACGAGGAGGTGGAGAGGGCGGTAAAGGCGGGACTTGATGAGCTTGAGAGGTTCGACAGGAAGATGAGAAAGAAAAGCAGGGAGATCCTGGAGTGGTGTGCCAGAAACAACCATCCCTGTATCCTCATACTCGCAAGGCCTTACCACATGGACCCCGGGATAGGACATGAGATAGACGTTGAGTTTCAAAACTGCGGTTATCCCGTGGTCTGGGGTCAGTACCTTCCCATAGACGACGACATCATGGACTGGCTCTTCGGTCCTGAGGTGGAGGCGGGGATAATAAGGAGTCCCTTTGACATCTCGGACGTGTGGAGGTCCTCTTACAGCTCAAACACCAACGAGATAATATGGGGAGCGAAGTTCGGGGCACGCTTTCCCTGGATAACCGCTGTGGTTAGACTCTCCAGCTACGAGTGCGGAATGGACCAGCCCACCTACACACCCGTCCAGAGGATAGTGGAGGCTTCCGGGACCCTGTACTTCAAGTTCGGAGACCTGGACGAGACCAAGCCTTCCGGTAGCGTCAAGATAAGGGTGGAGACAATAGACTACTACGTCAGGAAGTACTCCGTCAGAATAATAGAGACAAAGCTGAGGAGACTGGACCCGAGGAGAACACCTGAGAGCTTCAGGGACGCTTTAAAAGAGCTGTCCGCCTCCCGGGAAATGCAAACAGGAGGCTAACCGACCACATCGTAGTACCTGTATCTCCACTCCGCTCCTAAGGACCTGACAAGCTCCTCGGTCTTCTCCATGTCCACTGCGGGGTAGTCTACCGCTGAGACAACCACTCTGAAGCCCTCCTTCAACGCCTCCTTTATAAAGTCTATCACCTTATCGAAGGCGTCTGGCTGAACGGGTCTGCAGACTTTTATGTAGGTTTCCCTGTCTGGGGCGTTGAGTGAGACAGACCACACATCCACCAGGCCTTTCAGCTCCTTCAGCCTCTCCTTCGGCAGGAAGGTAAACATCAGACCGTTGGTGTCCACCCTGACCTTACCTCCCCTGGACTTTACGTACTTAGCTATCTCCTTGAGGGCGGAAAACCTCAGGGTAGGTTCCCCGTACCCGCAGAAGACCACCTCCTCGTACCCGGCAGGGTCTCCTATCTCCCTTATGACCTCCTCCACAGACGGGTCCCTTGATACCCAGACCCAGTAGCCCTTTACCATGAAGTTCCTCTCCCTCTCCCTCTGACAGAAAACACAGTGCAGGTTGCACTTGTTGGTCAGGTTTATGTAGAGCCTGTTGTTTATGACGTAGGTGACCGTCTCCTTCTTTCCGTTGTTCCCGAGGTTCAGGATCAGCTTCGCGTTCTCCGAGGTCATCCTTTCAACGTCCTCCAGGGATGTATTGGTGAGGACGTCCGCCAAGACCCTGGCGGTGTGCCATATGTAAGGGGGTTTGTTCGGTCTTCCTCTAACGGGCTGGGGTGCGAGAAAGGGTGCGTCCGTCTCAAGAAGTATACGTGAGGTCGGCGTTCTCCTCGCAACATCCCTCACGCTCTGGGCGCTCCTGTAGGTCAGGATCCCCGAGTAGGATATGTAAAAGCCGAGGTCGACCGCCTTTCTCATAGTCCCATAGGAACCTGTAAAGCAGTGCATTATACCGCCTACCTCGTAGGCCCTTTCCTCCCTGAGTATCCTTATAGTCTCCTCCTCCGCATCCCTCATGTGGATCACGAGGGGGAGACCCAGCTCCCTCGCAAGGTTTATCTGCCACCTGAAGACTTCCTCCTGTTTTCTCCTGTCCGAGTAGTTCCTGTAAAAGTCCAGACCTGTCTCGCCTATAGCCCTCACCTTGGGATTGTTCCTCACCTTATCTCTAAGCCACTCAATATCTTCAAGGCTCACCCTGTCCGCCTCGTGGGGGTGAAAGCCTACAGCACAGTAAACGCGGTCGTTTTCCTCCGCAAGCCTGAGGGCGTTCTCTATAGTCTTCCTGTCATAACCCACCGTGAGAAGGTACTCGAGGGTCCCGTCCCTCAAGGTCTCCTCAAGGTCCTCCTTCCTGAGAAGGTCAAGGTGGCAGTGCGTGTCTATCATGGGAGTAAATAATATAAGACTACTCCCCCTTTCTTGGTCTGCCCACGGTCATTATGTAGAGGGGTTCCTGGTTTACACCCACAACTCTCCTGAGCCTCTCGTCATCAAAGGCTCCTATCACAACAGCCCCAAGCCCGAGGGCTGTTGCCTGAAGGTATACGTTCTGACCCGCATGACCCACTTAATTCAGTATGTACCTTATACCCCTGCTCCCGTACTTGCGGGTAGTCCTTTCGGGAACAGCGAAGAAGAGAACTATAAGGCTTGCCTCAAGGACCTGATACTGCCAGAGGGCAAGATCGAAGATCTCCTTGGAGAAGTCTCCCACCCTCACCCTCTCAAGGGCGTGTTCCTGCGGTACATACCTGTAAATACCCCTTTCGAGCCCTTCAACCCTCGTTGCGTGGATGTAAACTTCCAGCGGGTACAGGGCTCCCGCGGAGGGGGCTGTTCTGTAGCCCTCCGGGCGTGTGATACCCTGAGCGGACCAGAGTATCTGACCCACTTCTTCAAGGGTCAACGGGTCCTCGGAGTACTCCCTAACGGACCTTCGCATCCAGAGGGCCTCCTCGAGACTTAGGGACCCCTTCCTCTTGGGAGGGGGTAGCTTCACGATCATACTACTGAAGTATAATCTCAACTGATGGAAGCCTTCTGGAAGCTCTTCGAAGACATCGAGGGCTATCTCAGCTTTATCATCTTCGGGGTTCCCCTTTACAGACTCGCCCTTGCCCTTCTCGTCTTCTTT
>JAUZRJ010000079.1 GCA_030950545.1 Aquificota bacterium
TTACGAGATAGTAAACCTGGGCGGGAACAGACCTCACGAGCTGAGCAAGGTGATCCAGCTCGTGGAAGAGTTTACGGGCGAGAGGGCAAACGTGATAAACAGGGAGTTTCACAAAGCGGACCTTAAGGCCACCTGGGCTGATATAAGCAAGGCAAATGAGATGTTCGGTTGGGAGCCCAGGGTGAGCCTTGAGGAGGGTATAGAGAGAACGGTCAAGTGGTTTGTGGAAAACTGGGACTGGGTGAAGGATATTAAGTTGTAAAACAAATATAAACCTTAAGGAAGGGATGAGGTTTGCTGTTCAGCTCGGGACCAGGGAGGGAAGAAGGGCGAGCATAAAGGAGGATGTCAAGAAAAGCCCTCTCCACCGCAAGCTACAGATAGTAAAGCTTTATCGCTTCCCTTGAACCTCTCAGTTCGAAAGCTTTTATGAACTTCTCCACTCTCCTCAGAGCCATGCCCTTGTGGTATGGGAGAACCGCCTCCGCTTTCACTCCTGGCGGATAATTCAGCGGGAGGATCTGAAAAACTCCCCGTATTTCTTGTCAACTTTAAGGATATGCGAGTAGAGCCACCCCCACACCAGGGCAAGGGCGGACCCGAACTCCCTGTCGTCGCCCTCTTCCATCTTAGCGATCATGTTGAGCATTAGCCTTCTGAACTGGTCGTGGGCTTTCTTGTGGCTTTCGTAATCGGGAAAGCCTATCTCCCTCATGAACCTCTCCTCATCGGTGAAGTGCCTCTCCAAGTATAGGGTTATCTCCTTTCTGAAGTAGGTCTTTGCCTGCTGGAGGTCTCCTTTTTCCATAAGCTCGTAGACACGGTTTATCATATCCACAAGTGTCCTGTGCTGGCGGTCCATCTCCTCCACCCCTGTCAGGAAGATGTCCGACCACTCAACTACACCGATGAGCTTCCCTCCCCGGTTTTAATGATCGATCATATCTGAAACTTCTTCACCGTGTCCACGAGAAGTCTGACCTTACCGAGGTCCATATCCGGTGCTACCCCGTGGCCGAGGTTGAATATGTAGCCCGTCTTCCTGGGTACGGTCCTCAGGAGCTCGAGGGTTTTTAGCCTTATGGTCTCCTCCCTCGCGTAGAGGACCGCTGGGTCCAGATTTCCCTGGAAGACGACGTCCCTCTTTACCATCTCGGAGGGCAGGTCGACGCTCCAGTCAACGGAGAGAACGTCCGCACCTGTCTGGACCGCGAGGTCCACGAAAGAGGACCCCCTGAAGAAGTAAATTACAGGGACATCGTAAGAGGACTTTATCCTACCGATCAGCTCATTCACGTAGGGAAAGACGAAGTCCTCATAGTCAGCCCTGCTTAAGAAGAGGGTCCAGCTGTCGAAGATCTGAACGAGATGGGCACCCGCCTCTATCTGCCTCGACAGGTATTCGCGGACCGTCTCCGTCAGTATCTCCATTAGCCTCCTGAAGTCGTACTCCCTCTCCCACATGAAGACCTTGGTCCTCCGGAAGTCCCTGCTGGGTGCTTCCTCTATCATGTAGCTCGCAAGGGTAAAGGGCGCACCCGCAAAACCTATGACGGGGACCTCACCTTGGGCCTTCCTGACACGCCTTATTATCTCGTAAACGTAACCGTTCTCCTCAGGATCGTACCTCCTGAGGTCGGAGACCTTCCCGCTCCAGCGGACCCTGGGACCCTCACCTTCGGTGAACTCAAGCCTGACCCCCAAGGGTTCA
>JAUZRJ010000008.1 GCA_030950545.1 Aquificota bacterium
GAAGGCCTTTATGGATTCTCCTTTGACCTCGTGGGGCTTTCCTATAACCGCAGCCTCCGCTACCGAAGGGTGGTCAACGAGGGCACTTTCCACCTCCATTGTTCCTATCCGGTGTCCCGCTACGTTAATTACATCGTCAGCCCTCCCCAAAATCATCACATAACCCTCCTCGTCATAAGAAGCGAGATCCCCGGCAAAGTAAACCCCCGGAATCGTGTTCCAGTACTTTTCGTATCTCTCGGGCTCGCCCCAGCAGGTCCTGAGCATTGATGGCCAGGGGCTCTTCACAACGAGGAACCCGACGGTGTCGGGAGGGAGGCGATTTCCGTCCTTGTCAACTATGTCCACCTCCACGCTGAACATAGGCTTTCCCGCCTTTCCCGGCTTTGCGGGGTATGAGGGGACGGTGGTGATCATGTGAGCTCCCGTCTCCGTCTGCCACCAAGTATCAACTATGACGCACCTTTCCCTTCCTATGTTTTTGTGGTACCAGTGCCATGCCTCGGGGTTTATTGGCTCTCCCACAGAGCCGAGAATCCTGAGGGAGCTGAGGTCATACTTCGCCGGCCATTCCTCACCGTAGCGCATGAACATCCTGATTGCAGTTGGCGCGGTGTAAAAGACGTTGACTCTGTACCTTTCCACGTAGCTCCACCACCTTCCCGGGTCAGGATAGTCGGGTGCTCCCTCAACTATCAACGAGGTAACTCCGTTTGCCAAAATCCCGTAAACGATGTAGGAGTGGCCCGTAATCCAGCCTATGTCCGCAGTACACCAGAAGATGTCGTCTTCATGGAGGTCAAAGACAACCTTGGAGGTAAAGTAGGTCTGGACCATATAGCCTCCGGTCGTGTGGAGAACACCCTTGGGCTTTCCCGTTGTCCCCGAGGTGTAGAGAATGAAGAGGGGATCCTCCGAGGACATGGGCTCCGGAGGGCACTGGGCCTCCGATGAGTTTATGAGAGACCAAAAATCCACAAAGATACCGTTCCTTTCCTCTCCGAGGGTATCTCCCTCCCTATCCCAGAGAACCACCTTTTCCACAAAGTCAAGGCCCTCTATTGCCTTCTCTACCGTGGATACAAGATCAATCCTCTTTCCCCTCCTTC
>JAUZRJ010000080.1 GCA_030950545.1 Aquificota bacterium
CCAGGAATGTCAGCACGGTGTCCCTCCCGATGAAGCCGATAAAACACCCCAAGGAGAGGAAGGGTCCGAAAGGTATGGCGAACTTGACGTTCCTGCTCCTCAGCAGGAGCGGGAGGGAAAAGAGGAGACCGAAAAGACTCCCCAGGAAAAGGGAGGCGAGGACGCCGTAGGGACCCGTAGCTGACCCTATGAAGGCGAGGAGTTTCACATCTCCGAGGCCCAGACCCTCCATTCCTCTGAACTTCACGTAGTAGAGGTATATCCCGAGGGAGATGCCCGCTCCCGTGAGGACACCCGCCAGGCTCTCTGCGGGTCCAACCGTTTCCCTCAGAGGTGAGGAGATGAGACCTATGAAGGTTCCGGGGACGGTTATGACATCGGGAAGTATGAACCACCTGAGGTCTATAAGGGAGAGGATGAGAAGGGCGGAAAAGAAGGCGTAGTAAACCGCAAAGTCCACGGAAGGACCGAAGAGAAAATAGCAGAGCAGTATAAGAAGCCCGCTCCCCAGCTCGACGAGGGGATACTGGACCGGGATCTTGGCACCGCAGGTCCTGCACCTTCCTTTAAGTATGAGATAGGAGATCAGAGGTATGTTGTCGTACCACCTTATCCTGGAACCGCAGGAGGGGCATGAGGAGGGCGGTGTGATAAGGGAAACGTTCCTCGGGAGTCTGTAGATGACCACATTGTAAAAGCTCCCGAAAACCAGCCCGACGACGAAGAGGAGTACGTACTCCATCAGGCGGTCTCTTCCCTGACCTCCTCCCTGGAGAGCACCCTTACCATGTCGAGGACGAAGGCGCTCGCAACGAACACCGAGGAGAAGGTCCCCACTATGACGCCCACAACAAAGGCGAACATTATGTTGGATAGGGCGTACCCGCCTATCAGGAACAGAACCGTCGCGGTCGCGAAAGTTGTTAAGGAGGTCATAACGGTCCTGGACAGGGTCTGGTTTATGGACAGGTCCATGACATCCTCTAAAGGGAGTCCCTTCCTGACCCTCAGGTTCTCCCTTATCCTGTCGAAGATCACGACCGTGTCCGCAACGGAGTAACCCGCAACTATCAGGAGGGCGGACACAACCTCCAAGTTAACCTCCCTGTATGTGAGGGAGTAAGCACCGAGGACTATGATAACATCGTGGATAAGGGCAAGGAGGGCTCCCACTCCCCACAGGGGTTTGAACCTGAAGGCAAGGTAAAGGAGTATGCCTCCCAGAGCTGTGAGTATGGCAAAGACCGCCTTCCTCCTCAGCTCCTCGCTTATAACACCCCCTATCCTCTCCTCCCTTATGAGGTCATAGCGGGAAATCTTAAGGAGGCTCTCCTTTACAGCCCTTGTGTCCTCACCTTCCCTCACCTTGATTATGTAGGTTCCCTCCCTCGTCTCCTGGACCAGAAAGGACTCGGTTCCCGCTTCCTTTACAGCTCTCCTCACCTCGGAGATCCCGACCTCCTTACTGAACCTGACCTCTACGACCGTCCCTCCGGTGAAGTCAAGGCCGAGGTTGAGCCCCCTCGTTCCGAGGAGGATCAGGCTGCCGAAAACCAGCAGGAGGGAAACCCCGTAGGAGATGAACCTCCACCTGAGGAACCTGAACCTTACGTCCATATCACATCATCCTGCACCCGGTGTTTATGAGGCCGAAGTTCCCCCCCTTCTTCCTGTAAAGGATCCTGAGGTGACCTGTCTCTATGTCCACAAAGGGTATGAACATTGCACCCGTCTCTTCGAGCTCGACTATTGCGTCCTCAACGCTCATCGGCTTCTCAACCGCGAGGTCCTCCTCAACTACTAAGGGTCTTTCCCTTTCCTCAGGTGGCAGGGTCTTTGGGCTCTGGAGTTTTTCCTTAACTTTGGCGGACTCCCTCCTGAGCTCGAGCCTCCTCTGCTTGAGCTTTATCAGCTGTCTCTCTATCTCGTCCAGGACCTGGTCCAGGGCGGTGAATACGTCCGCGTCCTCCTCCCAGGCGTGTATAGAACCGTGGGGAAGGGTCTTGAGATACATGTGCATGTCGACCCTGTAGAGGGTGGGTCTGCTGTCACCTGCGAAGTCCTTAGACCTGGACCTGACGCTGGATACCGAAACTATGACCTCCACCTGGTCCTCCCCCGCCTCCTTCAGGTATCTCTCAAACCTCCTGAGCTTCCCTTCTATGAAGGCCTTCATCGCATCGCTTATCTGGATGTCCACGCCCCGGAACTCTACGTTCATAGTCTCACCTCCGCTGAATATTTTACCCGTATCTGACCACCCTGTCCCCCGTCCCGCGGGTCACCTTCCCGACCCTGACACCCGGGTCGAAGGGCTGAGTCTCTTCGAAGGAGTCGGGGAACAGGATAGTGTCGTCCGCCACGTTGTTGTCTATCCTGACCTTGAGCTCCTCACCGCCTATAAATACGGTTTCCGACACACCGAGGGATTCAGCGGTCTTTCTGTTCATGCGGACCACCTGCTCTTTCTCCATCCCGTGGGTCCACAGGGACCAGTGTCCGAGGTCGTCGACCAGTGTCCTGTCCACGAGGATGTAAACACCTTCCTCCTCAACAGGGGTCTCATTGACGTTCAGGCGCGCAACTTCCACGGGGGGGAGATAGGGAAGGGTTACGTCGTAGACCTCCACCCCGAAGAGGGCCTTCAGAACCTCGGACAGGGTGTAGCCCTCCGCGGAGACCAGGGGACCAGAGGACCTCACCTGTCCGAACCCGTTCCTGTATCCCCTGAACTCCCTCTCCTGAAATGAGACCGCAGGTATAACAACGTCTGAGAGGTTGGCTGTCAAGTTGGGGAACAGCGTTATGTGGATCTTGAACGGGCCACCCACCTCTTCATCGGGCAGGTGCACGAAGGGGTTTCCTGTGGTTATCAGCGTGTCTATATCCGAGATCTCCCTGATCAGGTCTTCCACGCTCCTGACGGGCAGGGGCGACACGTCTCCCACCACGGTGTAATCAGCTCCTGTACGTTTTCTTATCCTCTGAAGTGATCTCAGCACGTTTCCCCTCCACCGTGTTCTGAGCAGGGTGTCACCTATCAGGAGGACGGAGCTTCCTAACTTCAGGATAAGCTCAGCCACCCTCCCTGCGGTGTCATCACCTGTGTTCCCGCCTTCTACCTCCTCCGCCAGGTTCTCCAGGAATCTGACAACTAGGGGAGGTTTTACTATGATGCTCTCCGTCGCCTTCTGGGCCACTGTCCCGAACCTGGACCCCACATAGAGGAGGTAAGCTCCCTTCTCTACCGCGTCCACGATCCACCTTACGGACATGACTTCCGAGAAGACAGGGTCACACTCGAGGGCGACTATCACCTTCTTTCCGGTCCACTCCTGGGGTTTTAACGTGGAGGGCCTGAAGGGCAGGTGAACCGCCTCCGAGTAAACCCTGTCCGTGACCTTGAGGGCTGTCAGGTGGTCCTTCAGGTCCGTTGTCACCCTGTCGAGGAAGATGCCGACCTTACCACCTACCCGACTTCTCACCTCCTCAAGGGTTCCCTCCCTGAACCTACCACCTTCCCTGATGAGTATCTTTCTTACCCTCATGGGGTTGACGGGAATGTCCTGGAGCAGGGCTATACCTCTGGAGCAGAGGCTTCCCATGCCGTTCGGGTCGTTGGGTAGGCCGTAGATGTCCACAAGGCTGTTCCCTTTCAGGTAGGCGACATAACCGCAGTAGCAACCACAACCGAAGCAAACACCGACCTTCTCGCTGTCGAAGTCCTTTACGGTCAGGGGTATGTTGGTGGGGTTCTGGTTCACCTCTGGAATACCTCTTTCTTTATCTCCTCTTCCCTTCCGAACACACCCATTATGTGGTACCCGTGATCTACGTGGACCACCTCACCCGTTATACCGCTCGCCCAGTCACTGCACAGGAACACAGCTGTGTCACCCACCTGGTCTATGGTTATAGGTTTCCCGAAGGGGTTAACCTTTGTTGTGTGCTCCATGAGGAGGTGGAAACCTGTGATGCTGTAGGCGGCAAGTGTCTTGACAGGTCCTGCGGATATGGCGTTTATCCTGTGTCCCTTCTTGGCTATATCGTAGGCAAGATACCTGACCGTGGATTCAAGAGCCGCCTTCGCTATGCCCATTATGTTGTAGTGGGGAACTACCTTTTCTGATCCGTAATAGGTCAGGGTGATCACGCTACCGTTCCTTCCCTCCATTAGGGGCAGGAGCTTCCTCGTCAGGGCTATCAGGGAGTAAACCGAGACGTCCATCGCTATCCTGAAACCCTCCCTCGTCGTGTCTATTACACCCCCCTTAAACTCCTCCCTGGGAGCGTAAGCTACGGAGTGAACCAGTATGTCCAGCTCCCCCCATCTGTCGCTCAGGAACTTAAAGAGCGCATCTATGTCCTCGTCGGATGTGACGTCACACTTGGTCACAAGATCGCTCCCCAGGCTCTCCGCTATCTCCTCCACCCTTTTTTTCAGTTTTTCGTTGGCGTAAGTGAAGGCCAGTTCCGCCCCCTCTCTTCTGAAGGCTTTCGCTATCCCGTAGGCTATGCTCCTTTCGTTGGCGACACCCGTGATAAGCGCCTTCTTACCCTCAAGGAGTCCCATCAGACCTTTACCTCCTCAAGTATCTGAAGGGCGTCCTCCGCTGTTCCTCCCTCGTGGACTATCTTGGCCATCGCCACGACCATCTTTGTGGGGTCCTTGGCCTGGAAGATGTTCCTCCCGATCGACAGGCCGCTCGCCCCCGCCCGGATCGCCCCCTCGACCATCTCAAGGACTTCCCTTTCGGACTTCATCTTGGGACCGCCCGCTATTACCACAGGCACGGGACACCCCTCCACCACCCTGGAGAAGGTCTCCGGATCTCCCGTGTAGGGGACCTTCACTATGTCCGCTCCCAGCTCCGCCCCGACCCTCGCGCAGTGGGCGACCACTTTCGGGTCGTACTGGTTCTCTATCTTCGGACCTCTCCCGTATACCATGGCGAGTAAGGGCATCTGCCACTCCTCGCACGCCTTTGAGACCAGACCGAAGTCCTTAAGCATCTCCCTTTCCTGATCCGCTCCGAGGTTAACGTGGATAGAGACCGCGTCCGCCCCGAGCCTTATCGCCTCTTCAACGGTGCAAACGAGGACCTTGTCGTTTCTGGTGGGGGAAAGGTCCGTCGAAGCGGAGAGGTGGATTATCAGCCCTATGTCCCTGCCTCCTCCCCTGTGGCCCGCCCTGACCATACCTTTGTGGAGAACGACAGCGTTTGCGCCTCCTCTTGCGACCTTATCCACAGCCTCTTTTATGTTGGCTATGCCCTCTATGGGTCCGGAGCTGACCCCGTGGTCCATGGGGACTATGATCGTCTTCCTCGTTTCCCTGTTCATTATCCTCTCCAGCCTCACAGCCTTCCCTATACCCATAGCTCAACCTCCCTGAAAGCTAAAGGTTATCTCACCCACCTGAACTTCCCTCTCCTGAACCCTTTCGAACCTTATACCCCGAACGAAGGAGAGGAGAACACTATCTATGTTAGCACTTCCGCTCCTTCTGACCAATACCGCCCTGACCACCCTCCCGTCGGGAGACACCCATATCCTCACCCGCACCGAGCTGGGAAACTCGGTTGTGACGAGCTCAGGGAGAGGAGGTGTGTAGACTATCCTCCTCGTCCCTCCCCTGATCTTCACCTCGCCTCCCCTCACCACCGCGGAGAGGCTCCCTATCTCCTTCTTCACCTGAACCTGTCTTTTCCTCAGCCTCTCCTCCACCTTTTTCTGGATCTCCGCGAGGACTGAAACGTCCTCCTCTTCGGGTACTTTTACGTCACCCTTCTCGTGGGCTCGGGAGACACCCACACCCGCCTTTGTCCTCTCCCCCTGGGGCGGTCTCTTCTTAGCGACGGTTTTCTTCGCCTCGCTTCTTACCTGCGTTACAGACTTTACCCTCTTCTCCTTGGGCTTTTCTATCTCCACTATATCCACCTTCAGGGGGTATATATCCGGAACCTCCTTGACCTTAACTATGAAAACCGAGGTGAGGAACGTAAACAGTATGAGGTTTATCACTATGGATATACCCCAGTAGAGAACCTCCTCGAGGGCTTCCCTGAGCATACCTCTTAGTATAATCATACACTTATGGAGTTCGGGATTCTGGGCGGGGGAAGGTGGGGGACCGCCCTCGGGATACACCTCTCGAGGAAGGGACACAGGGTCCTCATCTACGAT
>JAUZRJ010000081.1 GCA_030950545.1 Aquificota bacterium
AACCAGACGCTCCACCGGTTGTGCGGGCCCCCGCCAATTCCTTTGAGTTTCAGGCTTGCGCCCGTACTCCCCAGGCGGGGCGCTTAACGCGTTAGCTGCGAGCCTGCCCCCGAAGGGACAAGCCCTAGCGCCCATGGTTTACAGCCGGGACTACCCGGGTATCTAATCCGGTTCGCTCCCCCGGCTTTCGTCCCTGACCGTCAGGACGGCCCCAGCAGGCTGGCTTCCCCTTCGGTGTTCCTCCCGAGATCTACGCATTTCACCGCTACCCCGGGAATTCCGCCTGCCCGGGCGCGCCTCAAGTCCCGCAGTTCGGGATGCCGTTCCGCCGTTGAGCGGCGGGCTTTGACATCCCGCTTACGGGACCGGCTGCGGACGCTTTACGCCCAGTGACTCCGCGCAACGCTCGGGACCTACGTATTACCGCGGCTGCTGGCACGTAGTTAGCCGTCCCTTCCTCTGGGGGTACCGTCAGGACCGTGAGGTATTAGCCCACGGTCCCATCGTCCCCCCCGACAGGGGTTTACACCCCGAAGGGCTTCTTCCCCCACGCGGCGTCGCGGGGTCAGGCTTGCGCCCATTGCCCACGATTCCCCACTGCTGCCCCCCGTAGGGGTGCGGGCCGTGTCTCAGTCCCGCTGTGGCCGGCCACCCTCTCAAGCCGGCTACCCGTCATCGGCTTGGTGGGCCGTTACCCCACCAACTACCTGATGGGCCGCGGGCCCATCCCCAGGCGGGAGCTTAGGGCATAAGCCCCAGAGGCCCCCTTTGGCCACCACGCCTTAGTGGCGGGTGGCATTATGGGGTATTAGCCCCGGTTTCCCGGGGTTATCCCCCTCCTGGGGGTAGGTTACCCACGTGTTACTCACCCGTTTGCCGCTCAGCACCCGCTCCCAAAAGGGAGCGAGCCTGCGCACGACTTGCATGTGTTAGGCGCGCCGCCAGCGTTCGCGCTGAGCCAGGATCAAACTCTTCAGGAAAACCGGGCACAAGCTACTCCTAGCTGGACCCCAGATCCAGAGGGTTCCTTCCCCCTATTCAGTTGCCAAGGAGCCGGCGGGCCTCTTGGGACCCGCTTACCTCAAGTGCGGTCTATTAATATATCACCCGTTTAAGCGGTTGTCAAGCCTTACCCCTGTATGTCGTGCGCAAAAATCCCAGAAGATACAACGCCTTACAGAACGCAGAAACTTGAAAATCTTTGACTTCAGGTATATACTTTTTATCTGGCAGTCCCCGTAGCTCAGGTGGATAGAGCGCGAGATTCCTAATCTCGAGGTCGCAGGTTCGAGTCCTGCCGGGGACGCCATTTATCAAAGGCCCGGTAGCTCAGTTGGTAGAGCACCCGGCTGAAAACCGGGGTGTCGGCGGTTCGAGTCCGCCCTGGGCCATAACCTCCTTAAAGAGCTCCCTGACGACCTCCTTCCAGTTCCTCCTTCCTTCCTCAACCTTGTCCAGCTCCTCCTCCATCCTGGCCGTGAAGTTGTAATCCATGAGAACGGTGAACTTCTCTCTGAGAACCTTGGCGACGCTAATCCCCTTCTCAGTAGGGTATAGCTTCCCCTTGACGACCCTGACGTAACCTCTTTCTTTCAGAGTCCTCACAATAACCGCGTAGGTGGAAGGTCTTCCTATACCGAGCTTTTCGAGGGTTTTTATCAGAGCTCCCTCAGTGTACCTCGGGGGTGGCTGGGTGACCTTCTCCTCGACAAATACCCTGACAACCTTAAGTCTGTCCCCCTCTCTGAGGTCGGGGAGAGTCTGTCCCTGTACCTCGTATGGGTATACCTTTGTCCACCCATCGAAGAGGACCTTAACCCCTTTGGCGGTCAGTAAAACGGGTTTTCTCAGTGCGGGAGAGACCACCTCTATGCTGACCTCGGTCCTTTGCAGGACCATATCGGACATCAGACTTGCGGTGGTCCTTCTGAAGATGAGGTCGTAAACCTCTTCCCCTTTAGGGGGTCTGCCTCCTACGGATGTAGGCCTTATGCACTCGTGGGCTCCCTGGGCGGTTTTTCTGTCCCTGAGCCTTCTCCGCTTCCCCACGTACTCTTTCCCGAAGTTATGTTCTATGAACTCTATAAACATCTTCACAGCATCACCGCTCATCCTGTAGCTGTCGGTCCTGGGATAGGTTATGAAGCCTTCCTCGTAGAGCATCTGGGCTATAGACTGGACCCTTTCGGGTGACAGGCCAAGCCTTGAGCTTCCTTCAGACTGAAGGGATGAGGTTATAAAGGGTTTCGGGGGCGGTACCTTATCTTCCTTTTTGATAACGGACGCGACCACAAATATACCGTCCCTTATCCGCTCCTCTATGTCCTTTGCGTCCGACGGGTTCGAGTAGCGGTAATCGTAAACCGCTTCGAACGTCCTTCCGTCCTTCTCAAGTATAGCCTTAACGTAGTAATACTTCCTTGGCTTGAAGTTCCTTATCTCCTCTTCCCTATCCACTATAAGCCTCAGGGCGGGTGACTGGACCCTTCCTGCGGAGAGGTTCCTTGACCCCAGCTCCTTCCAGAGTACGGGGGACACCTTGTAGCCTATCAGCCTGTCCAGTATCCTTCTGGCGAACTGAGACCTGACCAGGTTCATGTTTATATCACCCGCCTCTTCTATCCCCTTCCTGATAGCCCTTTCCGTTATCTCGTAAAAGACCACACGTCTTATCTCCGCTCCGGTGTCTCTCAGCTCCTCCTTGAGGAAGTAAGCTATAGCCTCCCCTTCCCTGTCAGGGTCCGTTCCTATGTAGACCACCTTAGATCTTCTGGCGATCCTCTTGAGGTCCCTGAGCTTCTTCTTCTTGCCCCTCAGATATACATACCTCGGCTTCAGGGTTCTTTCATCAACGCCTATGTCGTTTTCGGGAAGGTCCTTTATGTGGCCGAGGGTCGCCCTTACGATGAACTCTTTGCCGAGGATCCTGGATATGGTCTTGGCCTTGGTGGGTGATTCGACTATGAACAGAAACATCTAAACTATTCTGCCCAGGACCTTCTCCCCCAGCTTTACGTGATACTCTAAGGTCCTCATTATGTCCTCAACCGTCTGTGCTATCTCATCGGTCGCCAGATTCTCCGCGTCCTGTATGGAGCTCTCTATGAACTCCGCGACAGCCTCTATCCTCTCAAGAAGCGGTTCCTCGTACAGGCTGACGCTCTCCAGGAAAAGGGGGGAGAAGGTCTCAAGGGCGGGAAGGAGAATGGAAGCCAGGGAAATACTCTCCGAGGTGAGTATTAGGGCTCTCTCCTTCGCGCTCCTCTCCTGCACAGTTTCCATCTCGTCCAAGATCAGGTTTATCAGTCTGAAGATCTGCACAAGCCTTTTGAGGATGTCTATGCTCCTTGATGTGATCTCCGTACTTACACTCTGGCCCGCAAAGAGAAAGGTGTTTATCGCTTTTCTCTGAAAGCTTATCTCCTCCTCGAGCTTGGCAAGGAGAATGTAAAAGGCTCCCGTATCCATTATCTTCTGGATCAAGTTAAACGTATTCCTCTTCCGTTTCAACCCTATACTCATCTACGAGTTCTGTGTAGTCGTCGAACCAGTGGGCCTCCGGATTCCTCCTGAAGACCATGAACTTACCCCGGTTTTCAGGATCCGCAGCCCTGTGGTACCTGAAGAATATGAGGCTTTCCGTCTTACCCAGGATCTCTATCTTTCCCGTCTCGTGGGACATGACATACCTGACACGGGCTGCGAGCCCGGAAGCTCTGGCCCTGGCTCTTTCGACTATATCTACCGTCTCCTCTATTTTCGTGGAGTACGCCTTGTTACCAGCTGTGGGCCTGCACTGGAAAAGGTAGTAGGGAGGGACACCCATAAAGGACAGCTCCTCTATCAGCTCCCTTATGACCTCCGCATCGTCGTTTATGCCTTTGAGAATAGGCGTCTGGTTTGTCTGGACGGTTCCCGTCCTGTGGACAAGGTCGACCGCCTGGCGGGCCTCTTTGGTGAGCTCCCTCGGGTGGTTGAAGTGGTTCATAAGGTACAGCTGTTTACCTGTCTTCGCGTTGAACCACTCGAAGAGCTCAAGGAGGGCAGGGTCGTCGGAGATCCTGAAGGGGTTTACCGCTGTCATCTTGGAGCCTATCCTCACTATCCTCACGTGGGGTATGTCCGCGAGGGCGGTGAGGATCTTCTCCAGCTTCTTCGTGGCCAGGATCAAGGGATCGCCCCCCGTCAGAAGGACGTTGTTGATCTCGGGATGGTTCCTTATGTACTCAAGGCCCTCGGATACGTCCCTTGCCACCTCGTCGTTATCGTTCATGAACAACCTCTTCCTGAAGCAGAACCTGCAGTATATACCGCACACATCGGTGACAAGCAGGAGGGCTGTGTCCGGATATTTGTGCTCAAGTCCGTGGACCTTGGTGTACTTACTCTCGTTAGAGGCGTCCAGCTTACCCCATACCTCCAGCTCCTCCCGTGTGGGTATGACTATGCGTCTTATGGGGTCGTCCGGGTCGTCCCAGTTTATGAGCGAGTTGTAGTAGTCGTTGGTCCTGAAGGCGAACTTTTCAGTTACTTCCTGAAGCTCTTCTCTCTCGGATTGGGGAAGTTGCTCCACGAACTTCAGATCTATGATGTATTTAACCCTTCTTTTCATAGCACCCACCTCCTTCTGGTTGATAAAAGTGAAGCTGTAGCCAGTTTTTGCAGGAATTTATTTTAAATTTAAGGTCCCGGATGTCAAGCCTTCACAGACTGAAAGTCTTTAAAGTGTATAATCTACACTTTAGATGGGGTTTTCAGGTTTGGTTTTAGGTTTTATATTTTTGAGTTTGATGTTTTTAGAGAGCTGTGGTGTGAAAAAACCGCCAAAACCACCTCCTTATCCTGAGTTTCAGGTTAAGAGAATAGGCGATCTCGTTTACGTGATCCCGAAAGGTAGAGAAGTTGTGGTTAAGGGTTTCGTGAAAGGAGAAGGATTCTGGTACAGGAAGGAAGAAGGAAGGTTCTGTTTTAAAGTCTCACACAGGAGGGGCAGATCGGTTCTGAGCTGTGTTGAGGGCAAGGTGACGGGCAAGCCCGAGGTTGAGGTCAGGGTTCTGGAGGACAGAGTGGTGATACGGGCAAGGGGGTTTGAGGGTTACAGGGTGTATCCGGTGATGGATGAGCTTATACCGATAGAGGTAGCCAGGTTCCGGAATGAGACCACCCTGAGGAGGGAACACACCCTGAGAAGATACGGGATCACAGGAGTTGTACGGGGTGCGGAGACGGAGCCTGTAATAGTTGAGGTTCCTCCCCTGGAGCCTCCGGTCCCTGATCCTCCTGAAGATCTCAGCTACACCGTCAGAGGAAACAGAATAGTTATCTTCTGGAGGTGGGAGGAGGGTGTGAGCTACCTTGTCTACAGAGGGGATAAACTACTCACGGAAAAGCCTATAAAGACAAACGTCTTCGTGGACGACCTCCCGCCAAGGGTGACCGTTTACAGGGTTGTTGCTGTGAACAGATTCGGGAAGAGAAGCAGACCCGCGGTTATAGTTTACAGGCCGTAATGGGCAGCTATCGCGGCGGATATGGCGAGGACCATATCCTCCTTATCTATCTCACCCTCCACCTCAAAGTCGTACTCGCCCCTCCGCAGTTTCTCCTCCAGAAACCTGACCCCGAAGTCCCCCTTCATGAAATCCGGGTCCCTGACTATCTCCCTGTAGAGGGGTATATTGGTGGGTATACCCCTTATGATGAACTCGTCTATGGCACGTCTCGCCCTGGCGACCGCCTTTTCCCAGGTAAGGGCCCAGACTGTCATCTTGGCTATGAGTGAGTCGTAGTAGGGGGGTATTATGTAGTCCTTGTAGACGCTCGCGTCTATCCTGACACCAGGCCCTCCGGGGGAGTAGTAGGCGGTTATCTTGCCCGGTGAGGGAGCGAAGTTCTTCTTCGGGTCCTCCGCGTTTATCCTGAACTCTATGGCGTAACCCCTGAAGGTTATATCGCTCTGGAGATAGGGAAGGGGTTCTCCCGCAGCTATCCTTATCATCATCTCCACTATGTCCACACCCGTTATCGTCTCGGTTATGGTGTGCTCGACCTGAAGCCTCGTGTTCATCTCTATGAAGTAAAACTCCTTACTTTCCCTGTCCACGAGAAACTCAAGGGTCCCCGCGTTCTCGTAGCCCACCTTCATGAGCGCCTTAACCGCACTCCCCAGTATCCTCATCCTGAGCTCCTGGTCCAGGGCGGGCGACGGGGCTATCTCTATGAGCTTCTGGTGCCTCCTCTGGATCGAGCAGTCCCTCTCCCCGAGGTGTATTATGTTCCCGTATCTGTCTCCGAGGACCTGAACCTCTATGTGCTTGGGGTTGTCAAGATACCTCTCTATGAAGAGGTCTCCCTTCCCGAAGAAGGTCTCCGCCTCCCTGAAGGCGGACTCGAAGGACCTCTCGAGCTCTTCCTCCGATCTTACGACCCTCATACCCCTACCGCCCCCTCCGTAGGCGGCTTTCAGCATGAGGGGGAAGCCTATCTCCTTAGCAGCATGTTTTGCGTCCTCAAGAGACTTGACGGGTTCATCGGCTCCGGGAACTACGGGGAGACCCGCCTCCTTCATTATCCTCTTAGCCTTCACCTTGTCACCGAACATCTCTATCTGTTCAGGTGTCGGACCTATGAAGACTATCCCCCTCTTCCTGCAGTATCTTGCGAAGTCCGCGTTCTCCGCCAGGAAGCCGTAACCGGGGTGTATCGCCTCCGCACCCACCTGGCGGGCGAGGTCCACTATCCTGACGTAGTCAAGGTAAGCCCTCACAGGGTCTCCGGGTATGAGGTAAGCTTCGTCCGCCTTCTTCACGTAGAGGGCCTTTACATCCGCCTCCGAGTATACCGCTACCGTTCTTATACCGAGCTCCTTGCAGGCCCTTATTATCCTGAGGGCCACTTCTCCCCTGTTGGCGACGAGAACCTTCTTGAACATAAGGAAAATATTAGCATCACTGGGCACAGCAGGAGAGCCTGGAGATATCCTTCCTGAAGCTCTGTGCCCAGAGCTTTACGCACTCGGAGAAGGTCGGGTAAACGTCCACAGTGTCTATTATGTCCGCGAGTGTTAAACATTCCACCCGACTGGAAGGCAAGTATCTTTTTACAGGTGAGGAGGCTGAAGAAGGAGCTCGGACAGCACATACTCGTATCGGGCGGAGTTCTAAGGAGGCTGGTAGAGTTCCTGGAGGTGTCCGAGGGGGACACCGTGGTCGAGGTAGGGGGCGGGACGGGAAACCTCACGAGGGAGCTTCTCAGAACCCGCCTCGGGAGACTCGTAACCCTGGAAGTTGATGGTGATATGGTTAAGGAGCTGAGGAAGATAGAAGACAACAGGCTCACCGTTCTGGAGGCGGACGCCACCGCCTTTGACCTCTGCTCCCTGGGAGAGAACGTCAAGGTCATAGGCAACCTGCCCTACAACGTGGCGTCCCTGATACTGGAGAACACGGTAAGGTGCAGGTCGTGTGTCCCCCTTGCCATCTTCACCTTCCAGAAAGAGGTAGCCCTCAAGCTGACAGGGAAGACAGAACCCGGCTGGCTTACCCTCTTTGTCCACACCTTCTACAGGGTAGAGTACATGATGAGCATCCCTCCCAAGTTCTTCTTTCCGAAGCCGAGGGTCGAGTCCGGGGTTGTGAGACTGAGAAGACGGGAGGATGCGGGTGTCGGGGATTTGATCTCGTACAAGAGATTCCTGACGAGGGTCTTCTCAGGCAAAAAGAAAAAGATCAAGAACCTTATACCCCAGGACATTGTAAACCGTGCGGGGATAGACCCGGACCTCAGACCTCACCAGCTATCCCTAGAGGAGATCCTGAGGCTGTATAATGTTCTTGAGCGATGAAGGACGTTCTGTTCTTCGAGAGGGACCCTTACGCACCCATAAGGCACTGCTACCCGGTCTCCAAGGTCCTCTACGAGGGAAAGAGCGATTATCAGGAGATACTTGTGATAGAAACCCCCGATTTCGGGAAGCTCCTGATACTTGACGGTGTGGTTCAGCTCGATGAGAAGTACGAGTTCATGTATCACGAGTTTCTCGCCCACGTTCCCATGCACGCACACCCGAAACCGGAAAGTGTCCTGATAATAGGAGGCGGTGACGGAGGCACCCTGAGGGAGGTCCTGAAGCACGACTGTGTGAAGAGGGCTGTCCTCGTCGACATAGACAGGGAGGTCATAGAGGTCTCCAAGAGGTTCTTCCCAACACTTTCCAAGTCTTTCGACGACCCGAGGGCCATAGTGGTAAACGAGGACGGCTACAAGTTCGTCCAAGAGTGTGAGAACGAGTTCGATGTAATCATAGTGGACTCCACGGACCCTGTAGGCTTTGCCCACGCACTCACCACAGAGGAGTTCTTCAGGTTCGTCCACAGGGCTCTTAAGGAGGACGGCATATTCACCGCCCAGACAGAGTCAATCCACTACCACCTGGACATGGTCGTCAGGATACAGAAGAGTCTGAGGAAGATCTTTCCCGTGGTGGACCTCTTCACCTCCGTCATTCCCGTATACGCGGGCTACTGGTGGACCTACTCCATAGCTTCTAAGAAACACCCCGTAAGGGAGCCCGTCAGGGAGGTGAAGGTCCAGACGAAGATATACTCGGAGGAGATGCACAGGTACGCCTTCCTGCCGGAGGGTTTTTACAGGAAGATACTCGAGGGAGGGTTTAAGTTATAATATCTTGACTGTCCCAAGTCCGGAGGTAAGGTTATGCCGAGGCAGAGACACTACAGGACCCTGAGATTTTACGAGACCGTCTTTGTCCTAAAGCCCACCCTGAACGAGGAGGAAGTCAAGAGAAGAGCTGAGGAGATAAAGAAGTTCATAGAGTCCAAGGGAGGGGAGATACTCCACTTCCAGGACTGGGGGACCAAAACCCTCGCTTACAGGATAGACAACTACAACCACGGAAGGTACTTCCTCATCCAGTTCAAGACGGAAAACCCCCAGCTACCCAACGAGCTCGACTTCCAGCTCAAGATAAACGAGGACGTGATAAGGTGGCTCAACTTCCAGATAAAGGAGAGCGAGGTGATAAGAAGTGCTAAATAAGGTCCTCCTGATAGGAAGGCTGGTAAAGGACCCCGTGATAAGGTATCTCCCTTCGGGAACACCTGTTACCGAGTTCGGGATAGTCTGGAACAGGAGGTTCAGGTCGGGGGAGGAGTGGAAGGAGGAGAGCCACTTTTTCGACATAAAGGCTTACGGCGGTTTGGCGGAAGACCTCGCCAGCAGGCTTTCCAAGGGGTACACAGTTGTGGTTGAGGGCAGGCTCTCCCAGGAGCGGTGGACGGGCCAGGACGGAAAGACCTACAGCAGGGTCAGGATAGTGGCTGAGAGCGTGAGGATCATAAGGAAGCCCAAGATGGAGGAGGTGGAGTCGGAGGAGCTACCTGAGCCAAAGGTCTCCCCCGGCGTTGAAGAAACCTCACCCTTCGGTGAGGAGGACGAGATACCCTTTTGAGGAGGTAAGGACATGGCGATAAAGAAACCCGCCAAAAAGAAGAGCTGTTACTTCTGCGAGGCGGGCAGGGAACCTGACTACAAGAACTACGAAGAGCTCAGGCAGTTCATGACCGATAGGGCCAGGATAAAGTCGAGGAGGCAGACGAACCTCTGTGCCAAGCACCAGAGGAGACTCGCCCTGCAGATAAAGAGGGCGAGACAGCTGGCCCTGCTCCCGTACGTGGTTGTTTAGGAGGGGTCCGATGAAGGTCATACTCACAAGGGATCTTGAAGGCTACGGTTTTTTTGGTGATATAGTTGAGGTCAAGGACGGGTTCGCCAACAACTACCTGATCCCGAGGGGCTACGCCCTTCCCGCGACGGAAGGAAACGTAAGACACGTACAGGAGATCCTGAAACAGAAGAGGAGAAAGCTCGAAAGGGAAAGGAGGAAGGCGGAGGAGATAGCCAGAAAGCTGGAAGGTGTGGTCGTTCGTGTGGAGAAGCAGGCGGGAGAGGGTGGAAAGCTCTTCGGATCGGTCACCCCTGCGGATGTGGTCGAAGCTCTCAGAGAACAGGGCGTTGAGATCCAGAGGAAGATGGTGATCTTCCCCCACCCCATAAGGGAGGTAGGTGTTTATCCGGTAAAGATAAGGGTTCACAGGGACGTAACCGTTGAGATCAAGGTCGATGTCAGACCGAAGGAGAAGGAATAAATTATTTGAACCATGAAAGAGGTCGCGGTAGAGAAGAAGAGGATAGGGGTTCCGTTAGGCTTTATCCTGGCTCTGGGAGGTTTCCTGACAGCGGTCGGTCTCTCACTTCTTCCCTTTGACAACGTCTTCTGGTACAGGTCCGCCATGTTAGCTTACGGACTGGGGTCCGTGGTCTACATAGCCCACGCTGTCCTCAGGGACAGGATAATAGGAGGGGTAGCCACAGGGGTTCTCTCTCTGGGACTTCTCCTCAACCTCACAGGCATGATAAGGAGGTCCATAGAGAGCTACCAGCTCGGTATATTCCATCCGCCCTGGAGCAACCTCTTTGAAGCCCTCACCTTCTGGAGCTTCATAGCGGGTTTTGTTTACCTCATCATAGAGAGGAAGTACGGCTTCAAGCTCATAGGAGCCTTTGTCCTCCCGGTTATATTCTTCACATCCGCCTTCGCCATATTCAAGGCTACCCACGAGATCCAGCCCCTCATGCCCGCCCTGAGGAGCTACTGGCTCTACATCCACGTCGTGACCGCCTTCACAGGTTATGCGGGATTTACGGTCGCCTTCGGAGGTGCGGTTGCGTATCTTATAAGGGAGTACCTCGGTAAGCACGAGAAGGTGAGGCGCTACCTGCCCTCACCTGAGATCCTCGACGAGATAACCTACAAGTCCATAGCCATAGTGTTTCCCGTGTGGACCGCCTCGATAATCCTGGGTGCCGCGTGGGCGAACGAGGCCTGGGGAGGGTACTGGAGCTGGGACCCCAAGGAGGTCTGGTCCCTTATAGTGTGGCTCTTCTTCGGAGCTTACCTGCACGCCCGCCAGCTGATGGGTTGGAGGGGCAAAAGAGTAGCTTGGATGGTCGTGGCGGGATTCGTGACCGTCCTGATATGCTTCTTTGCCATAAACCTGTACTTTCCGGGTCTTCACAGCTACGCTACTGAGTGATCTCCCTTGTGATCCGGTGGGCGGTTTCGACCGCGGACCTGACCTTTTCGGGAGGGACTTTCAGGACCCTCGCCACCTTCCCTATGAGCCCGCTGTCCTCCGGGTCCTCCTCCAGAAGCTCGACTAAGGAGAGTATTAGCCCGAGCTCGTTATACCTCGTCTCGTAAGCCTCCACTATCTCCTCGTCTAAGTTGAGCTCCCTCGCTATGTCCTGAGGGTGTTCGCCCATAAGTTCGTCCATGAGTGAAAAGAGGCCGGTTATGTAAGCCTTGTCCTCCAGCCCGGGGGCATAGAGGCGGGCGAGCTCTTCCGACATGCTCGCCCTGAGGAGTGACCTCTTTATCAGCTCCTCCTCTTCATGCCCAGCAAAGAGCTCCGTTATGGCGAGTGCGAGGGTGAAGTTGGCCACGTTGTTTAGACTGAGAAGAGATATCGCGTCCTCCACGGAGTTTATCTCATGGGCACGCTCTTTGTACAGAGACTTCACGAACCTGAGAAGTCTGTAAGTAGCTCCCACGTCCTGCTCTATAACCTCCGCAGCTTTCCTCAGGTCCCTCCTCTTCAGGGCTTCGTAGAGCTTTATCACGGTGCTCTTCATGAAGTAGAGGCTCCTTATGTCTCTCAGGGGAACGGGTCTGGCGAGATAGTAGCCCTGGAAGTAGTCCACACCCGCCCTTTTGGCGCGGTCGTAGTCCTCCTCCGTTTCTATATGCTTGGCTATGACGCCTTTTCCGAGCTCCTTCAGGACGTTCATAACCTCCTTCAGCTCCTCTTCCGTGTAAACGAGCTCCCTCCAGTTTATCTTCACGAGGTGACACCTGCTCAGCAGGGGGAGGTAGTTGACCTTCTCAAATCCGAAGTCGTCTATACAGAAGATAAAGCCCCTGTCCACCAGCTCGTTGACCGCCCTTAGGAGCTCATTTGTTATGCTTCTGTTCTCAACAAGCTCTATGCCCACGTACTCGGGGGGCAAGAGTTCGAACATGGTCGCCTCTAAAAAGAGGGACGGGACGTTTATAAAGACGGGCTTTCCCCTGCCCACCTTCTCCGGGTTCAGGTCCGCAACGATGTTTATGGTTATAGATGTGGCCCTGAGGGGGTCAAGCCCCTCGGGAAACCTCTTGGTCTTTATGTCCTTCAGGGTAAGCTCGTAGAAGGCTACGTTACCTTCCCTGTCGAAGATGGGCTGTTTAAACAGAACGTACATACTCTCATCATTTTATATAACGGAGTGTTCCCTGGCTTCTTTAATCTCCCCGACAAGGTAAAGGGAACCGAGGGCGAGCACGTTCTCATCTATGGTCCAGACCTCCGCGGGAGTCCTCAGGACCTCCACCTTTCTAAAACCGATTTGCCTGGCCACCTTGTAGAGGTTGGCCACACTCTCACCCCTGTGGTAGCTCACCTGGGTGAGGTAGACGGTGTCCGTGTGTCTCCTTATTATCTGAAGGGATAGCTCCCACTCTTTATCTCTGAGGCCCGTGAAGAGTATGCGGACATCGAACACCCTGAGGGCCTCTTTGACGACCTTGGCGATGGCGTAAGGGTTATGGGACCCGTCCACTATGAGGAGCGGGTCTTCCCTCAGGACTTCCATCCTGCCTTCCCACCGTGCGTCCTCAAGGGCCTTCTTTGCCTTGGAGGGGTCAAGGTCTGTGAACAGATGGGAGGCGGTGAGGGCAAGGGCAGCGTTGTCCACCTGCCACTTACCCCAGAGACCGAGCCTCGCCCTGTCCAGGTGCAGGTCCTGAAAGCTGTAGTCCTCCAAAAAGGTGTCTGAACCTTCCACGCTTCCCGAGTAGGTGAAGTCCGCCCCCGCGACCACAAGGTTCTCAGCCCCGAGCTCCATAGCCCTGGTGTAGAGGGGATACCTTGAGCTTCCTATGACCAGCGGTTTCCCTGGAACGCGGAGGTTCAGCTTGTCCTCCGCTATCTCCTCCACGTTTTTACCGAGCCATCTGGTGTGATCCCTTTCCGCATTTGTGATCACAACCACTTCAGCACCACAGACCTTGGTCGCGTCCCACCTTCCGCCCATCCCCACCTCCATGACCGCAACGTCCACACCCTGGTCCGCAAAATAAAGGAGGGCTATAAGGACCGTCGCCTCAAAGTAGGTGAGCCTGAACCTCTCGAAGACACCTTTCAGGTCCTTTATGTAGTGGTTGAGCGTTTCGTCGGTTATCTGGTTCCCGTTCACCCTCCACCTTTCGTTTTCCGAAACCAGATGGGGGGATACGAACCAGCCCGTTTTGAAACCGTGATATCTTAAGATCCTCTCCAGAAACGCGCAGGTGGACCCTTTGCCGTTCGTCCCCCCGACGAGCACAGCGGGAAACCTCCTCTGGGGGTTGCCCACATAGTCCACCGCCTCTTTAATCCTTTTCAGAGTGGGAACTATGTTGTAGTCCCTTCCCCTGTAAAGGTCCCAGAGCTTCATGGGAGATGAAATTTAGAGTACATCAACCTCTTTTCAAGTTAAAATGACCAGAAACACTTAGGAGGTGGAAGGTTGAGGAGGTATACGCTTCCCGAGACGGAGATCCCGAAAAAGTGGTTGAACATACTCCCCCTGCTTCCAGAACCGCTGGACCCTCCCCTTGACCCCGAGACCAGGGAACCCGTCTCCCCCGACAAGCTCCTGGCTATCTTTCCAGAACCCCTTGTGGAGCAGGAGGTATCGGATAAGGAGTGGGTGGACATACCCGAGGAGGTTCTTAACGTTTACTCCCTCTGGAGACCCACACCCCTTCACAGGGCGAAAAACCTTGAGGAGTATCTGGGAACTCCCGCCAAGATCTTCTACAAGAACGAGAGTGTCTCTCCGCCCGGGTCCCACAAGCCAAACACCGCGGTGGCCCAGGCTTACTACAACAGGATATCCGGCGTGAAGAGGCTAACCACGGAGACGGGAGCGGGTCAGTGGGGAAGCGCCCTCTCCTTTGCGACGCAGTTCTTCGGCCTTGAGTGCAGGGTTTACATGGTCAGGGTAAGCTACAACCAGAAGCCCTACAGAAGGGTACTCATGGAGACCTGGGGTGCGGAGGTGGTGCCTTCGCCCAGCCCGAACACAGAAGCAGGCAGGAGGTTCTACGAGAAGGACTCCGAACACCCGGGGAGTCTGGGAATAGCCATAAGTGAGGCTATCGAAGAGGCGGTAACCAGAGAGGACACAAAGTACTCCCTCGGAAGCGTCCTGAACCACGTCCTCCTGCACCAGACAGTTATAGGTCTTGAAGCGAAGAGGCAGATGGAGGAGGCAGGGTTGTACCCCGATGTAGTTATAGGTGCGGTTGGGGGCGGTTCAAACTTCGCAGGGCTCTCCTTACCCTTTATAGCGGACAAGCTGAGGGGTGAAAGGCCCGACCTTGAGGTCATAGCGGTAGAACCCACCGCCTGCCCGACCCTCACAAAAGGCGAGTACAGATACGACTTCGGAGACACAGTCGGACTTACACCCCTGATAAAGATGTACACCTTAGGACACGAGTTCGTACCTCCGCCGATCCACGCGGGAGGTCTCAGATACCACGGGGACGCTCCTATAGTTTGCAAGCTCTACGACCTCGGGTACATATCCGCGGTCGCCTACAGCCAGAGGAAGGTGTTCGAAGCAGCTCTTATGTTCGCCAGGACCGAGGGTATAGTCCCAGCTCCCGAGTCCGCCCACGCCATCAGGAAGGCTATAGACGTGGCTCTTGAGTGCAGGGAAACGGGGGAGGAGAAGGTTATACTCTTCAACCTCTCAGGACACGGCTACTTTGACCTGTCCGCCTATGAAAGGTACCTGAAAGGTGAGCTCGAAGACACCTGAGCGCTATATTTAAATTCCCATGATCCGCAGGGTCTTCCAGATATTCCGTGAGAAGGGCGGTCTTCTGAAGGCCCTTGACCTCTGGGACTGGTACGAGAACCTGGAGCCCAGATACCAGAAGGCCATAAAGAAGTATTACTCCATCAAGGTGATCAAAAACCTGAACTTCCCCTACAAGGCGAAGCACTTCGACAGCGGAGAGGTGGAAAGACCCCTCTACACGAAGAGGACCTTTCTGGCGACCATAGCCCAGACCGCACTACTCGAAGGTGACTACGGGTTTGCGGAGTGGCTCTACAACGAAGCACTGAAGCAGGAAGGCACCCCCTACGAAGCCCACCTCATATACAACGACCTGCTGCTCCTCGCCCAGAAGATCAGGGACTTCGATAAGATGAAGAGGTACTGCGAGGAGGATATAAAGATCTACCCCCAGTATAAGGAGGAGCTAAAGAACAAGTGGGGAGGGAAGCTACCCCAGATAAACACCTTTGAGGTTTACGTCTACCTTCTCGAGAGGGAGGGGAAGATAAGGGAATCCCTTGAGTTTGTTGAGTTCATTAAACGGGAAGGTATAACCTATCCTTACTATGATGAGGTAAAGGAGAGGCTCATCGGGAAGATCGGAGATGAAGGCAACGAGCAGGGTGGTCAGGAAGGTCATAAGGCTACAGAGGGAGGAGAGGATAATCCCTGAAGGCTCATCGGTTCTCGTGGCCTTCTCGGGGGGCGTGGACTCGGTGGTCCTCGTTGAGGTCCTTCTGGAGCTCAAGGGCTTTTTCAGGCTGAAGAGGATAGCCCTCGCCCACTTTAACCACATGATCAGGAAAGAGGCGGAAAGAGACGAAGAGTTCTGCAGAACCTTTGCGGAGGCCAGGGGTCTGGAGATATTCACGGGAAGGGAAAACGTTAAGGAGTTCGCGAGAAAAGAGGGAAAGAGCCTGGAAGAGGCGGGGAGGGATCTCAGGTACAGGTTCCTGAGGGAGGTCAAAAAGAGGGAAGGTTTTGACCTTATAGCGACGGCCCACCACCTCACGGATATGGTTGAGACCGCTATCCTGTGGATGGTGAGAGGTTCGGGCGTAGAAGGGATCCTGGGCTTTGAACCGAGGGAAGGGGACGTCGTCAGACCCCTTTACAGGGTCAGTAAGGAGGAGATCCTCGAGTTCGCGAAGGCTAAAGGTCTTTCCTGGGTGGAGGACAGGACCAACTACGACATGAGGTTCTTCAGAAACAGGATAAGGCACAGGGTCATACCCGTCCTCAAAACCGCCAACAGGAACCTCGAGGAGACCTTCCTCAGGATGAGGGAGATCCTGAAGAGGGAGGACGAACTCCTGAAGAGGCTCTCCCGGAAAGTACTCGAAGAGGCACGGGAGGGAGACGAATGCCTGAAGGTTTCGAGGCTCCGCTCTGAGGATGTAGCCCTCCAGAGGAGGGTCATAAGGGACTGGGCGGGTGTAAGGAACCTCTCCAAGGTCGAGCAGGTGAGGAGTCTCCTGCGGAGAGGAGGTGAGGTGAACCTGGGAGGAGGGCTTCTGGTGAGGAGGAGAGGCCCCCTCCTTTGCTTGAAAAAGTCAACCTGAGACCCTATCTTCTATTTCTACGGGGGTTTTGAGGTGCAGATGTTCAAGAGCTTCTTCGTCTGGATTCTGATCATAGGTGCCACGATCGTCGCCTTTAACATCTTCGAGCAGAGACACGAGATGGCCACCAAGATCCCCCTCACAAGCTTCGTTCAGCTCCTCGAGGAGGAAAAGATCCAGGAGGCAAAGGTAAAGGGTAAAACGATAATAGCCACAACCAAGGACGGCCAGAGGGTAGAGACCGCAATACCTCCCGGCTCTACCATAGTGGACGAGATGGTGAAGAAGGGTATAAGGGTGGAGGTGGACACGGGTGATTCGGGAGCGGGCTGGCTGATAAACCTGTTCATCTCCTGGCTTCCCATACTCCTCTTCATAGGCATATGGATAGCCCTGATGAGGCAGATGAGCGGTGGAGGAGGTGCCAACGGGCCGGGAAGGGCCTTCTCCTTCGGGAAGAGCAGGGCAAAGGTCTACATAGAGGAGAAGCCCAAGGTCACCTTTGAAGACGTCGCTGGCATAGATGAGGTGAAGGAGGAGGTCAGGGAGATAATAGAGTATCTTAAGGACCCTGTAAAGTTCCAGAAGCTGGGCGGAAGACCACCCAAGGGTGTACTCCTCTACGGTGAGCCGGGCGTGGGTAAGACCCTCCTCGCCAAGGCTATAGCGGGTGAGGCTCACGTTCCCTTCATATCGGTTTCGGGCTCCGACTTTGTGGAGATGTTCGTGGGTGTGGGTGCTGCAAGGGTGAGGGACCTCTTTGAAACCGCCAAAAAGCACGCTCCCTGCATAATCTTCATAGACGAGATAGACGCGGTAGGAAGGTCAAGGGGTGTTATAAACCTCGGCGGAGGCCACGACGAGAGGGAACAGACCTTGAACCAGCTCCTCGTGGAAATGGACGGCTTCGATACCTCAGAGGGGATCATAGTGATAGCGGCGACCAACAGACCAGACATCCTGGACCCAGCCCTCCTGAGGCCTGGGCGGTTCGACAGGCAGATATTTATACCGAGGCCTGACGTTAAGGGAAGGTACGCGATCCTCAAGGTCCATGCCAAGAACAAGAAGCTGGCGGAGGACGTTGACCTGGAGCTCGTCGCCAGAGCAACACCCGGCTTTACGGGTGCGGACCTTGAGAACCTTCTCAACGAGGCAGCCCTCCTAGCGGCGAGAAAGGGTAAGGAAAAGATCTCAATGGAAGAGGTGGAGGAGGCCATAGACAGGATAACCATGGGCCTTGAGAGGAAAGGCATGGCGATATCGCCCAAGGAGAAGGAGAAGATAGCCTACCACGAGGCGGGACATGCCCTGGTTGCCCTCATGACAGAAGACTCCGACCCCGTCCACAAGGTTTCCATAATACCCAGGGGTATGGCCCTCGGAGTTACCCAGCAACTTCCCATAGACGACAAACACCTCTACGACAGGAAGACCCTGTTCTCCAGACTGCTCGTCATGATGGGGGGAAGGGCGGCGGAAGAGGTGTTCTACGGGAAAGACGGTATAACCACCGGAGCGGAGAACGACCTCCAGAGGGCCACCGAACTCGCCTACAAGATGGTATCCATGTGGGGTATGAGCGATAAGGTCGGACCCATAGCCATAAAGAAGGTGTCAAACCCCTTCATAGGGGGTATGACCAACAGCGTGGAGACGAGCCCGGACCTCATGAGGGAGATAGACGAAGAGGTGAAGAAGATCCTCACGGAGGCTTACCAGACCGCCAAGAACATCATAGAGACCCACAGAGAACCTCTGAGGGCGGTCGTTAAGAAGCTCCTCGAGAAGGAGACCATAACCTGCGAGGAGTTCATAGAGGTTCTGAAGCTGTACGGTGTTGAGGTGAAGAACGGGTGCAAGAAGGAGGAGACGAAGACCTTTGAGACCAAGGAAGAGGAGTTTAAGGAGAAGAAGGAGGAGGTGGTCTGATGGGTATGACTATAACCGAGAAGATCCTCGCGGATCATGCGGGGAAGAAGGAGGTCAGGCCGGGTGACCTCATAACCGCTAAGATAGACCTCGCGATGGCCAACGACGTCACCGCCCCCTTGGCCATAAAGATCCTCGAAAAGTACGGCATAGACAGGGTCTTTGACCCGGAAAAGATAGCCCTTGTTCTCTCCCACTTCGTTCCGGCCAAGGACATAAAGTCCGCGGAGCAGGCGAAGATAGTGAGGGACTTTGCCAAGAGGCACAGGATAAGGTGGTTCTTCGAAGAGGGAGAAGGTATAGAGCACACGATCCTGCCCGAGGAGGGGATAGTTGTCCCCGGAGACCTGGTGGTGGGTGCGGACTCCCACACCTGCACCTACGGGGGTATAGGCGCCTTCGCAACCGGAGTGGGCTCCACGGACATAGCATACGCCATGGCGACGGGAGAGATATGGCTGAAGGTTCCCGAGTCCATGAAGTTCATATTCTACGGAAAACTTAAACCCTGGGTAACGGGTAAGGACCTCATACTTCACACCATAGGTCAGATAGGGGTCGACGGCGCACTCTACAGGGCGATGGAGTTCGAGGGAGAGACCATAAAGGAGCTTTCCATAGACCAGAGGCTCACCATAACCAACATGGCTATAGAGGCAGGAGGAAAGAGCGGGATAATAGCTCCTGATGAGAAGACCTTAGAGTACGTGAAAGCGAGGGCTAAAAAGGAGTGGAAGGTTTACACCTCGGACCCCGATGCGGAGTACCACTCCGTTTACGAGTGGGATGCGGGTAAGATAGAACCCCTCGTCGCCTGGCCATACCTTCCTTCGAACGTTCACCCTGTGTCCGAATCCACCCACATAAGCGTAGACCAGGCCTTCATAGGCTCCTGCACCAACGGAAGGCTTGAGGACCTCAGGCTCGCCGCCAAGGTCTTTGAGTCTGCTTTGAAGCAGGGGAAGAAGGTACACCCCTATGTGAGGTGCATAGTCATACCCGCCTCCAAGAAGGTTTACATGCGGGCCATGAGGGAAGGGCTTATAGACATATTTATGGAAGCGGGGTGTGTGGTCTCCACCTCCACCTGCGGACCCTGTCTGGGAGGACACATGGGGGTTCTGGCGGAAGGGGAGAGGTGCATATCCACCTCAAACAGGAACTTTCCCGGAAGGATGGGACACCCGAAGGCGGAGGCGTATCTGGCCAATCCCGCGGTGGTCGCAGCGAGCGCGGTCCTCGGGAGGATAGCCCATCCGGAAGAGGTTGTGAAGGCTGAGGAGCTGGTGGGGGCTTAGAAGGTCTCAAAGAGCCACTCCGCAACCCTTTCCTTCTCCTTCTCGCTCATACTCCTCCCGACAGGGGGCATCACACCGAAGACCATGTAGGTCATAGGCATGCACACCCCCTTATCGGGGGAAGGTTTGGTTATGTAGTCCTTTACAAACCTAACAAATTCTTCCCTTTTCGGATAAAAGAGCTTGACCCTGTAGGCGACCATGCTCATGGGCGGAGCCTTCAGGGGAGGAGGGTATAAGGAGTGGCAGGAGGAGCAGTATCTTTTGTAGACCTCGAAGCCCTCAGCACCAAACACGAAGAAGGGCATAAGCAGTAGAGCGAGCATATAATTAATTTACTCCGATGCTCGGAATAATAGGAGGAAGCGGTCTTTACTCCTTAGAGGGCGTAAGGATCGTGGACGAGGTCTTCCCCGAGACCCCCTTCGGCGAACCTTCATCACCCCTCACCGTTGCGGAGGTGGAGGGCAGGCGGGTGGTCTTTCTTGCGAGGCACGGGAAGGACCACTCCTTACCGCCACATCTGGTCCCTTACAGGGCGAACCTGTGGGCTATGAGGGAGCTGGGTGTTGAGAGGGTCCTGGGTGTCTCCGCGGTCGGCGGTATAAACAGAGACCTAATGCCCGGGGACCTCTTCATACCCACAAGTTTTATCGACCTCACCAGAAGCAGGGAGAGGACCTTCTACGAGGGAAGGTTCTCAAAGAAGGTGGAGGGTGAGGACAGGGTGGCGAGGCTCATGAGGGAGGGTAAGGTCGTCCACGTTGACGTCTCCGACCCTTACTGCCCCGAGATGAGGAACACCCTGGACAGGATCCTGAGGGACCTTTCGCTGAGGTACGTTCACGGTGGAGTGTACGTCTGCACTGAGGGACCAAGGTTCGAGACCACAGCGGAGATACGTATGATAGATAAGCTGGGCGGTGATGTGGTCGGCATGACGGGTGTACCCGAGGTGGTCCTGGCGAAAGAGCTCCGGATGTGCTACGCATCTCTCTGCGTTGTGTCGAACCCGGCAGCGGGCATATCGGAGAACAGACTGACGAGCGAGGAAGTCCTGGAGATGATGGCGGAGAAGGAGGAGGATATAAGAAGGGTTGTCCTGGAGTTCGTGAGGAGAGTTCCACAGAGCAGGTCCTGCCCGTGTCCCGGCTCCCTGGAGGGGGCGGAGGTTTGAGTCTTCAGGAGCTGAACTTTCCGGAGTCCGTAAGGACCGCTGGGCTCGGCGGTGCGGTGGGCTTCTTGGTGGGGTTCACCTTGAAGAGGGCCTTCAGGATGTTCATCGTCTTTCTGGGCATATACCTTCTCTCACTCCTCTGGCTCTCCGACCTCGGGCTGATAGCGGTAAGGTGGTCCGAGATGGACAGGTTTCTGGGGGAGGTCCTGACATCCATTTCCGAGCTTGCGGGCTGGCTGGTCAGAACCCTTCCCTTTACGGGGAGCTTCCTAGCGGGGTTCCTGCTGGGTCTGAAATTATAATATTGACCATCATGAAGAGGGAGCTGTGGGCTACCAGAATAGGCCTTATCCTCGCCATGGCGGGGAACGCGATAGGCCTCGGGAACTTCCTCAGGTTCCCCGTCCAGGCTGCGGAGAACGGAGGGGGAGCCTTCATGATTCCCTACATAATCGCCTTCCTGATTATAGGCATACCTCTCATGTGGATAGAGTGGGCTATAGGTAGGTACGGGGGCTCCAAGGGCCACGGTACTACACCCGCCATATTTTACCTCCTGTGGAGGAACAGGTTCGCGAAAGTTATAGGGGTCTTCGGCCTCTGGATACCCCTTGTCGTGATCATCTACTACATATACATAGAGTCCTGGACCCTGGGCTTCGCGATCAAGTTCTTGCTTAACCTGGTTCCACAGGCTTCCCCCGAGGTGGAGGATCCCGAGACCTATCTGAGACCTTTCAAGGAGTTTCTCACCGAGTACAAGGGTTCAGGAGATGAGTTCCTGAGACCCTCCCTTTACGCCTATTTTGTATTTCTCCTCACCATGGCCATAAACGTCGCCATACTGATAAGGGGTGTGTCGAGGGGTATAGAGGCCTTTGCCAAGGTCGCCATGCCCACACTCTTCATCCTTGCGGTGGTCCTGGTAGTCAGGGTGTTCCTCCTTGAGACCCCCAGAGGGAGCGCTATCGAGGGTCTTAACTTCCTGTGGACGCCTGACCTCTCGAAGCTGACGGACCCGGGCGTGTGGATAGCTGCGTCCGGACAGATATTCTTCACCCTGAGTCTTGGCTTCGGGGCCATAATAACCTACGCATCTTACATAAGAAAGGACCAGGACGTTACCCTCAGCGGTCTTACCGCCTCAACCCTGAACGAGACCGCGGAGGTCATTCTGGGAGGTTCCCTGGCGATACCTGCGGCTGTAGCCTTCTTCGGTGTTGCGAACGCGGTCGCCATAGCCCAGGCGGGTGCCTTTGACCTGGGCTTCATAAGCCTTCCCGCCATCTTCGTTAACATGCCCGCGGGAAACTTCTTGGGCTTTATGTGGTTCTTCCTGCTTTTCTTTGCGGGACTCACCTCCTCCATAGCCCTCATGCAACCGCTCATAGCCTTTTTTGAGGACGAGTTCGGTCTCTCGAGGAAAAACGCGGTTCTGATGACCGCGGGGATAGTCTTCTTCAGCGCTCACCTCGTTATATTCCTGAGCGGTTCCCTCGATGAGATGGACTTCTGGGCGGGGACCATAGGGGTTGTGTTCTTCGGCCTTCTGGAGATAATCCTGTTTTTGTGGATCTTCGGGGGTGAGAGGGCGTGGGAGGAGATAAACAGGGGAGGGATCATCAGGATACCCAGGGTCTACTACTACGTGATGAGGTATGTGACTCCCGTTTTCCTCACAGCCCTTCTCGTAACCTGGGCGAGGGAGTACATACCTAAGATCCTGGCGGAGACCCACTGGACCGTTTGGGTTACAAGGTTCTTCCTGATAGGTCTGTTCCTGTTCCTCACGCTCCTCGTGTTCATAGCAGAGAAGAAGAAGGCAAAGGAGGTTGAAGGTTGAACAGGGTTATGATATTCCTGCTATCCTTTTACTTCGGTCTCGGGACCTTCTTCAGCTTCGTAGTGGCTCCCACCCTCTTCAGGGTTCTGGAAAGACAGCAGGCGGGGGCTGTGGTTGAGAAGGTCTTCCCTGTATATTTCGGAATAGGTCTCGGAGCTGTGGGCATATCACTGCTTCTCGGGATAACCTCCAAGATGAGCAAGTTTCTGAACCTCCTGCTCCTTCTTAACCTTCTTGTCCTGATCGCCCTTGAGTTTTACGTCCTGCCGAAAGCCCACACCCTGAAGATCGCGGGTTCTCCTGAGTTCATGAAGTACCACCTTATATCGGTTATAATGAGCACGGTCTCCCTGTTCTTCACCTTCGGAGCTATAGTTTACCTTATAGTCAGGGATGGTCGTCCTTAGGCTCTCCCAGATCCCGGTTCCCAAAACGAACAGGTATATAAGGAGAAAGGGGGGTAAGGTGTTCAAGCCACCGAGGGTGAAAAACTGGGAGGTGAGGGCCCTCTGGGAGATAAGACAGCAGTACAGGGGAGACCCGATAGAGGATAAGGTCTCTATCGATATAACCCTCACACTCCCGAACCGCAGGAAGAGGGACATAGACAACATGCTCAAGAGCCTGTGGGACGTCCTTGAGAAGGCGGGCGTCATAAAGAACGACAACCTGATCTACGAGGTGAGGACCGTAAAGAGGGTGGTGAGGGGAAAAGAGGGTGTGGAGATAAAGATAAGGGAGTTCAAGGATCCTGAAGGTAGTTCCTGACTATAAGCTCAACCGCCCCTTCCCTCCCTAACCTGTCCAGGTCCACCTCTGTCCAGCCCTGCTTCCTGAACCACCTTATCTGCCTTCTGGCGTACTCTCTCGTGTTTCTGACAGCTTCCTTAAAGGCTTCTTCAAAACTCACCTTCCCCTCAAGGTAGGGTATGAACTCCTTGTAGTTGATCGCCTGGGGCGAGGTGAGAAAGCTCTTAAAGCCCCTATTCAGAAGCCCTCTTATCTCATCCAGGAGGCCTCTTTCTATCATGGACCTTAGTCTTTCCTCTATCCTTTTAGATAGACTTTCCCAGCTTCTCATCAGTACAAAGCCTGCAAAACTCAGCCTCGGCCTTTCCCACCTGTGGAAGCTGGAGAAGGGCTTTCCAGTAGCTATAAAGACCTCAAGGGCTCTGACTATCCTCCTGAGGTCGTTAGGGTGTATCTTCCTCGCGTAAACCGGGTCCACGACCCTCAGCCTCTCGTAAAGGTACCCGCTTCCTTTTCTCTCCGCCACCGCGTAAAGCCTCCTCCTGAGCTTCCAGTCGGGCTCGGGTGTCTCCTCTATGCCGTAGAGGAGAGCCTGCAGGTAGAGATAGGTTCCCCCTACCACGAGCGGGACCTTTCCCCTTCCCGTTATGTCCTCAATAGCTTTAAGAGCCTTTTCCTCAAAGATCTTCGCGTCAAAGTAGTCTCCGGGATCTACGACGTCTATGAGATGGTGCCTTACCTTCTCCATGCACTCGAGAGGTTTGGCTGTGCCTATGTCCATGCCCCTGTAAACGGTCATCGAGTCAGCGCTCACTATCTCGCCCCCGAGCTTCTGTGCTATCTGGCAGGCGGTTTCCGACTTTCCCACAGCGGTGGGACCACCTATGACGAGGAGCTTCCTCCGCATACTAAAATAATTATTGACGGGGCGTAGCTCAGGTGGCAGAGCGTCGGCTTTGGGAGCCGAAGGTCGGGGGTTCAAGTCCCCCCGCCCCGAGGGGAACACAATGAGGAAGTTTCTTCTCTCCGTTCTGGTCCTGCTGTTGTCCTGTGCCCCTCTTTCAGAGACAATACAGCACGCTATCCTTCCTCCTGAGGAAGAGATAAGGATAGGGAGAAGCTACGTACCTTACGCGATAGCGGAGAACGAGGGTCTGTACCCGGACCCGCAAGTTCAGGAGTACGTGAGATCACTGGGAGAAAAACTCTCTAAGCTCTCGCCCAGAAAGGTTCCCTACAGGTTCTACGTGGTGAACTCTTCGGTCCAGAACGCCTTCGCCCTTCCCGGCGGCCCTGTCTTCATAACGAGGGGCCTGCTCCTCATGCTGGAAAACGAGAGTGAGCTGGCGAGCGTCTTGGGACACGAGATAGGCCACATAGGCAGGAGGCACCACGCAAGATACCTGGAGAAGGTGCTCGGCCTTTCCCTGCTTCTCCGGGTAACCGCGGTTTTAGTTGGAGACAGGGGTGCGAGCTCGCAGATCCTCCTTCAGGTGGCTAATATAGGAGCGAATCTCCTTGCCCTTAAGTTCAGCAGGGACCAGGAAAGGGAGGCGGACGCCTTCGGCGTTGGTCTCGTTGCAAAGGCGGGTTACGACCCAAAGGGTTTTGTTGGTCTTTTCGAGAAGTTCAGGAAGATCCAGAAGGAAAGACCTCCCGCCTGGCTCTCCACCCACCCGCTTCCCGAGGAGAGGATAAGAAACGTCTCACGGATGATAGCGAATTACAGAAAGCCCGGCATGAGGGTTGACTCCGCTGAGTTCAGGAAGGTAAAGGAGAAGATCCTCTCGACCAAGAGGTCTTTTGACCTGTACGAAGAGGGAAAAAGACTCTTCAGGGAGGGTAAAAAGGACCTTGCCCTTGAGAAGTTCAGAAAGTCCCTGGAGGTCTTTGAGAGAAACCAGATGGCCCACATCTACATAGCGGTGATCCTGACAGACAGGGGAAGACACAAAGAGGCGCTGAAGCACGCAACGGAGGCGGTGAGGATAGACCCTGACCTTCTCTGGGCGAGGTTTGTAAGAGGGGTAGTACTTTTCAACACAGGGTCTTACAGAGAAAGCCTGAAAGAGCTTGAGAGGGCAAGACAGCTCGTTCCCGCCTTTCCGGATACTTACTACTACCTCGGCAGGAACCTGGAAGCTCTGGGGAGGCTGAAAGAGGCCCTCAAAAATTACGAGAGAGCTTTGAGCCTCGCAAGGGGTGATGAGCCCTGGTTGGGGGATGCGAGGGAAAGGTATGAGAGGTTGAGGAGATACGTCTGGTAGCCTAAAATATAAAACTCGGAAAGGGCCCGTAGCTCAGCTGGATAGAGCAGGGGATTTCTAATCCCCGGGTCGGGGGTTCGAGTCCCTCCGGGCCCGCCACCCTTATATACTTCTTTGTTAATGAGATACATAATAACCCTGCTGTTTCTGATCTCATCCGCATCGGGTGAGGTCTTCATAGAGTCCAATTACCCTCTCAGAAAGACCAACCTCGGAGAAGTAGCCACAGAGGAGAACCTGGACCTTGTCCTGTGGGTCCTCAAAAACCTCAGGGACGTCAGGGATGTGAAGGTTTTCAAGGTAGGCGATGACACGGTCATCTACGTAGAAAGATACCCGATACTCAGAGAGGTTAACATAAAAGGAAACAGGGGCATAGGAGAGGAAGAGATAAAGAGCTTTCTTGGTCTCAGGGAAGGAGAACCCCTCATAGGGTTCAGCCCTGACACAGCGGAGGAGGCCCTGCTCAGGTTTTACCGGGACAGAGGGTACGTGGAGGCAAGGGTTCAGGTGGACCTCAGCGTGGACGAGGACGGCTTCGCCCGTGTGGACATAGAGATTGAGGAGGGAGATATACACTTCCTCGGCGGTGCCCTGTTTGAAGGGGCGAAGTCTTTTTCCGGGAGGAGGCTTCTCTACGAGTCGGGGCTTGAAGTGGGCGAGGTCTTCGGAGGGGATATGGCGGAAAAGGGAGAGGAGAAACTCAGGGAGTTTTACAGGAGGGAGGGTTTTCTGGAGAGTTACGTCTACCTGAAGGATATAAAGATGGTAAGAGCAAAAAAACCCTTCGCCTACGTTCTTATACCCGGATACAGAAGAAAGGGCTTCAGGGACGCTCTGAGGTCCTTCCTGAGGGGTGTGTCGAACATGCTCTCCCATCCTGTAGCGGTCCTCAACGCCCTGAGGGGGAGAGGACACCTCGCAGTTCCCGTTTACAGGATCGTCGAGGGGAGGAGATACACATTCAGATTCGAGGGCAACAGGTTCCTGAGCTCGGAGGAACTCTCTCGCCTTATAGACAGGGAAACTCCGGCGGTTGACCTGACCTTTCTGGAAAGGCTGAAGGAAAGCATAAGAGAACTTTACAGGAAAAAGGGTTTCTTTGACGTTGAGGTGGATTACAGCTTCGAAAGGAACACGATAGTCTACAGGATAAGGGAAGGTCAGAGGTACAGAGCGGTGCCCTTCGGCAGAACGGACCTGGGTCTTCCCGAATACTACGACGAGGAGAAGATAAGGGAGGTTCTGGAGAGGGAAGTGAGAAGGTTAAGGGAAGAGGGATTTCTCACAGCGAGGTACAGCCTCAAAAGGAAGGTAATCAGGGAAAGAAAAGAGGTCTGGGTAGTCTTAGACGTGGTCAGGGGAAAGAGGATACTTCTTAAAGACCTCATTCTGGATAAGGGTCCAGAGGGATTGAGACAGGTATTTGCAAAACACAGGGCCATCCTTCCCGCTGTGCTGGACGAGCGGATCATAGACTCCCTCAACAGGGACCTGGAAAGGTTTCTTCTGGACAGGGGCTATCTGGAGGGTAAGTTCTCGGTGGACATCAGGGTAGAAGAGGACGAGGAGAACATGTATCTGACCTACGTTTACTCCGTGGAAACGGGACCGAGGTACACCTACGGGAAGCTCATAACCTACGGGAACGAAAAGACCAGGTACAGGGAGATCCACTACACCGTCGTGAAGCAGAGATACTTCTCAAAGGAGGCGGAGGAGGAGAGTCTGTGGAACCTTATAAGGAGCGAGATATTCACGGGTGTGAGGATAGAACACTTCGTAGACAGGGAAAAAAAAGTGGTCCACAGGCTCGTGGAGGTGAGGGAGGACAGGAGGGGAGTTCTCGAGCTTTCCGTCGGCTACAACACGGAGGAAAGGCTGAAGCTGGAAGGGTCGGTAAAGCTGAAGAACCTCTTCGGCGTCGGGATCACAGGCAGGCTCTCCGCATCGAAGAGCGAAAAGTACGAGACGTATGAGGCGGGCCTTTCGGACAGGTTCCTCTTTTCGAGAAGATACTTCTCGGATATGGCCCTTTTCAGGAGGCTTGAGTTCCACAGGAGCTTTGACCTGACAAGCCAGGGTTTTTCCGTTTCCCTCGGCTACAGGTTTTCGAGGTGGGTGTCCGCCAGCCTGTTTTACTCCCCAACTACTAACGATGTGGACGGGTTTGAGGCGGGAAGAACCCACCTCAGGAAGGTCGGCCTCCTGACCGCCTACGAGAGGAGAGACAACCCTGTAAACCCGAGGAGGATAACCCACGTAAGTCTCAAGATCAGCTACGCATCGGGTGACAGGGACTACTACGGTGCGGAAGGTAATCTCTTTATCCTCAGGGAGATAACACCGAAGGTTTCGGTGAACTTCAGGCTGGCTGGCGGTGCGGTGGGTAGAGATGCCCCCATCTTCGACAGGTTCTTCCTGGGAGGTCTGAGGAACATGAGGGGGTATGATTTTGAGATCATAGGTTACCCTCAGGGTGGCAGGGCGTACGTGTTTTCAAGGGGCGAGATCGTGTTTCCCTTAAAGGACCCTTTCAGGGGTGCGGTTTATGTGGACTCGGGATCAGTTGGTGACAGTCTGAAGGAGGCGGTCGGAGATCTCAAGTACGGTGCGGGTGTGGCGGTCGGCGTCGGTTCACCTGTGGGTTTTGTGAGGGTAGACCTGGCGGTCCCCTTATCCGGGCTACCTGTTCCCACGTCGAGGTTCAGGGTCTATCTATCAATTGGGTTTGTTTACTGATGGCATTCCGGAGGTAGGCGAGGAGTTCTTCCTTTATGTCCTCCCTCTTCATTGCGAACTCAAAAACTGTCTTCAGGTAGTCAACGGGGTTTCCTGTGTCGTAAACCCTTGTCTCCACCTTGTAGGCGTAGATCACCTCCTCCTTGAGCAGGAGTCTCATCGCGTCCGTCAGCTGGATCTCACCACCCTTTCCCGGTTTTGTGTCCCTGAGCATCTCAAAGATCTTCGGTGTGAAGACGTACCTTCCCACTATGGCCAGGTTCGAAGGCGCCTCCTCAGGAGAAGGCTTCTCCACCAGGTCCTCCACTATGTAAACCCCTTCCTCTATCTCCTTCACCTTTGCTATCCCGTACTTTTTCACCTCCTCCCTTTCAACCTCGTGCAGGGCTATGACGCTCTTTCCGAACCTCTGGAATGTATCCACCATCCCTCTCACTATCTCGCTTCCCTTTTCAAGTATTATGTCCCCGAGGGATACGAGGAAGGGCTCCCCGCCCACAGCAGGCTCAGCGGTCAGGACCGCATGGCCGAGACCCAGCTGTTCCTTCTGCCTAACATATATGGGGTTTATCATGTGGCTTATCTCCCTTATGTTCTCAAGGACCTCCCTCTTCCCCGCCTCTTCAAGGTGCTTCTCCAGGTCCGTGTTTATGTCAAAATGGTGCTCTATGGGTCTTTTGTGTCTTCCCGTCACAAAGATTATGTTCTCTATACCCGCCTCAAGAAGCTCCTCTACGATGAACTGGATCACAGGCTTGTCTATTATGGGGAACATCTCCTTGGGCATGGCCTTGGTTGCGGGCAGGAACCTGGTCCCCCACCCCGCGACGGGAAGGACCGCCTTCCTTACCATCCCCTCACCCTCCTTTTATAAGCGCTATCATCTCCCTGACCGCCCTCTCAAAGCCGAAGATCACCGCGTTGGCCACTATGGAGTGGCCTATGTTAAGTTCCTCTATTATGCCCTTAAGCCTCAGTATACCCTTTACGTTCTGGTAGGTGAGCCCGTGTCCCGCGTAAACCCTGATGCCCAGATCCCTCGCGACCCTTCCCGCCCTCTCCAGGCGCTTCAGCTCCTCCTCCGCCTCCTTAAACCTGTGTTCGTTCCAGAGATTCGCGTAGGTCCCCGTGTGGAGCTCGACCGCGTCCGCCCCCACTTCCCTGCTTGCTCTGACCTGATCCTCCTCCGGGTCTATGAAGAGGGAGACCTCTATCCCCGCACCCTTAAGGGGCTCTATGAAAGTTTTTAAGACCTCTTTTGATGAGACAACGTCAAGCCCCCCTTCGGTGGTTATCTCCTCCCTCCTTTCGGGAACGAGGGTAACCCTGTCGGGCTTTACCCTCAGGGCTATGGTCCTCATCTCCTCGGTGGGAGCCATCTCAAGGTTTACGGGGATACTCACAAGCTCCCTTATGAGCTCAAGGTCCCTGTCCTGGATGTGTCTCCTGTCCTCCCTCAGGTGAAGGGTTATCTGGTCCGCCCCTGCCTGCTGGGCTATCAGTGCCGCAAAGACCGGAGATGGCTCAAAGGTCCTCCTGGCCTGCCTTACGGTTGCCACGTGATCTATGTTTACTCCGAGACGCATAGGGTTATTTTAATTCAGGATTTAAGCTCAGGAGAAGGTCTCCCGAAGAAAAAGCCCTGCCCGTAATCAACACCACACTCCTTCATGACCTTGAGGGTTTGTTCGTCTTCTATGAACTCCGCCACAGTTCTTATACCCATTCCCCTTGCAAGTGTAACTATTGACTCAATGAAGGTTTTATCCTTCCAGTCCGTGACAGCGCCCTGTACAAACTCCCCTTCAATCTTCACAAAATCCGCAGGAATCTTCTTCAGGTAATGGAAAGAAGAGTATCCAGAACCAAAGTCGTCTATGGCAAAGCTGACTCCTATATCTTTCAGGGAGCGGGCAAAGGACTCTACAAGATCGGGATTCCTTATGCTCTCCCTTTCAGTAAGTTCAAAGACAACGTTTTCCGGTTTTATTCTGTAATCTTCTATCAGCTTCCTTATTCTGACCACGAACTCCTCCAGAGTAAGCATCCTTGCTGAAAGGTTAATAAATATCTTCTTATCGTAGTTCTCCTCCCTTACCCTCCTGAACACTTCCTCATAGAGTATCATGTCCATTCTTGTTATCACACCAAGGTTCTCCGCAACTTCTATAAACTCACCTGCAGGCATGTTCTCCTGTCCTATTCGCATAAGTACCTCATTTGCAAAGACACTGCCGGTTTTCAGGTCAATTATGGGCTGGAAGAAAGGCTTTATAGTCCTTTTGTTTAAAGCGTCCAGAACCTGTATGCTTTTTCTTGTAAGCTCACGGCGGGGCAAGCTCAGGTCTTCAAAAGAAGGCACCCTTATTCTGCTCCTTCCTTCCTCTTTCGCTTTCCTGAGCATGCTGTCCGCTATCAAAAACAGGTCCTTAGGATTCTTGGCATGGTCGGGGTAAGTTGATATCCCTATGGATACCTGCAGTACGACAACTTCCTGACCGCTTACAGAAAAGGAAGATGACTCAATAGCATCCTTTATTCTCTTTGCAAGGCTGAAAGCCTGCTCAACGTCTGAACCTACCGCTATTATCGCAAACTCGTCCCCGCCGTACCTTGAGGCAACGTCCGCTTTCCTTTTGGTCTCAGAAAGTATCCTCGCCACTTCCCTGAGAATCTTGTCCCCGAAGGCATGACCGTAAGTATCGTTTATCACCTTGAAGTTGTCCAAATCCATCATTATCAGGGAGAGCTTCCTCCCGAAGCGGTTTGCCCTCTCAATCTCGTAGTTGAGAAGCTCCCAAAATGTCCTCTGATTGTAGAGGAAGGTGAGCGGGTCCCTCATGGCGTAAAACTCAATGTCTTTTATGTAGGAACTTATGGCTTTGGTTGAGCCTATAACGTTCACAAGGGTGGCAAGCACCGTATCTATAACGGGCTCTCTGTGTCTGTCCAGGGCAAGGTCGGTGGTCATACCCACACCCACCACCCCTCCCAAGTGGGGCTTGTCCAGTACGAGGGTCTTGGTCCTCATCCTGAGCTTTTCCTCTTCGAATCCGTTGAAGCTCTCACCTTCCAAGGCTACGTTGTGGTTTATGTTCAATGTTCTGTTACCCACTATGGATATGGGTATCCTGCTCATCACCTGCTCTTCCAGACTCTTCTCAAAGGCTTTTCTGAGTTTATCATCAGGCCTTTTGAGCCAAAAGACCTCTGTGTTTATGTGGCTGTCCTCTATAAAGATTGAGAAGACTCGCTTTACATCCGTGACCTTATGTATATCACCGAGCAGAGAGGATATGTACTCCTTCCAGTCCTTTATGAACTGGTGGGTGATTATGAACCTCTCAAGTATGTTAATTTCCAGCTCAAGGATATCTTTGTCTATGGCTATCTCCCTTATCTTCTCCGCCAGGCTCTTGAGGGACCTGTTCAGTTCATCAAATTCTCTGTAAGGTACCTCAGCTTCTACAAGCCTCTCTACATCTTCCACCCTTTTTATGCTTTCAATAGCGCTCTCAATGTTTTCCCTTATCCTCCTTATGCTTCTCATGAAAAGCAGGGAGACCCAGATGGAAGTCCCTATACCAAGGGGTACGATGAAGAGGCTTGATAGGAAAAAAGTGCTCCTGACCTTGGAGAACATGGAGGACATGTCTATCTTTGTTTCCACAACACCGAGAACATCACCCTCCCGCGCGTTCACGTGGCACTTTACACACTCACTCCTAGCCACTATAGGCTGGACATACCTGTACAAACTTTCCCTGATCTGGGAAGTGGAAGCTTTGAGCTTGAAAGCCTTTCTGATCACATCATCCCTCTGGGGTTCTGGCACGCTCCCGAAGAGATCAACCACCTTGTCCCCCCTGTATATGTTCACACTCAAAGGTGTGTCTGCATAGGAAACCTCCAGAGCCCTCAGAAACTCAATCACATCGCTTCTTTTCCATCCTCTGCTCATAACCTGATACATGGAAGCAAAAACCTGCCGTGATATACCCTTTGCGGTCATTTCAGCCATATCTTCTGCGGACCTTCGCACCATGCTCCAGAAGAGGAAGTAAATCGCACCGAGGGAAAACAGGAGTATGGAAAGGGTTATAAAGAAAGTTGCCAGGCTCAGAGAGCGGGTTCTCATGATTTAAGTGTATGATAATACAGCCTCACTCCCTCCTCCTGTTCAGGCTTATGTATATCTCAACCCTGTTGTTCCTCTCCATCAGGATAGGCTGCCTCCACGTGTAGAGGGGTCTTGTATCACCGTAACCCGCTGCGGCCATTCTCCCGGGGTCAACTCCGAGCCCCTGGAGGAACCTGACTACTTCGGTCGCCCTCCTCAGAGAGAGCTCCCACCTGTCCCTCACGTAAGGGTCCTTTATCTCAACGATTTCGCTCACGTGTCCCTCCACCCTTATCTGGACGTTTTCGGGTAGCTTTTTCAGAACCTCAACTATCTCCTCAAGGGTCTTCCGGGCTTTCGGCGTCAGCCTGTAGGTTCCGTCTTCAAAGAAGATCTTGTCAAAGAGCCTCAACTTAACGAAGTCGGAGGTGACGACTATCTGGAAAGCCCAGGGAGGGAGAACCTTCTGGATCCTTCTCTTTATCTTCAGAGCGACCTCCTTAGGCGGTGGGTTTATCGGCTCGAGTATGGACGTCTTCTTAAGGTAGAACTTCCTTTCGGGCTGGAAGTAGGAGATGAACTTCTCAAGCTGGGCTATGTCGAGACTGCTCATCGCGTAGATGAGTATGAAGAAGGTAAGAAGCAAAGACATGAGGTCGCTGAAAGAGGTGAGCCAGGCGGGAGGTCTTTTGCACTCTTCCTTCTTCCTGAAGGCCATGTCAGTACCTCAGGGGTTTAGCTTTATGCACAGCTCTATCCTCCTGTTTCTCTCCCTTCCCTCGGGCGTGTCGTTGGGAGCTATAGGTCTGTACTCGCCGTAACCGACCGCGGATAGGAGGTCAACGGGGTAACCGCAGTCCTCGAAGATCCTCAGAACCGATACCGCCCTTGCCGCGGAAAGCTCCCAGTTTGAGGGGAACCTCGGCGTTGATATAGGAAGGTCGTCGGTGTACCCCTCAAAGGTGATGGGGAGGGAGAAGGGTTTCAGCCTGTAACATATATCCCGCAATATGTCCACCGCCTCCGGGTACGGGTTCTCGCTCCCCAAGGGAAATATCCTCCCGGTTGTTATTCTCAGCTTCATGCAGGTTCCAGTCACGAGGTAGTCCGCCTCTATGCCCATGCTCATGAGGGTCTCCTTTATCTTGAGGATCTCCTTCTTCAGATCCGCGAACTTCTTTACCCTGAAGTGCATGTTCTCCATCTCTATGGGTATCCTGGAGGCCTTGATGGACCCGTCCTCAGAAAAGACGACCTGCCTTCCACCAAAGGCCTCTATCAACCCCTTGAGAACCTGGTAGAACTTCTCGAGAGATATTATGCTCATGGAGTAGAGCAGGATGAAAAATGTAAGGAGCAGGGACATAAGGTCTCCGAAGGAGGTGAGCCAGGCGGGAGCCTTCTTGCACTCCTCCTTCTTTTCCCTCATCAGGTTTCCTCCGCCACCTCGATGCCGAGCATTATGGAGAGCTCCTGTCTGAGGATGTTCGGGTTCACACCCTTCTGTATGGCTTCTATGGCGAGGAGGTATATGTTCCTGTAGAGTATCTCGGTGTCCTTTATCTTTTTGAGCTTGGAGGCTACGGGTATGGCAAAGGCGTTGGCGAGGATAGCACCGTAGAGGGTGGTGATGAGGGCGACCGCCATGCCGGGCCCCAGGGCGGATGGGTCGTTTAGGTTTCTGAGCATCTGGATAAGACCTATTAAGGTCCCTATCATGCCGAAGGCGGGGAAGAGCTCACCGAGCCTTTCCCAGACAGCGACGTTTGTGGATAGCCTCTCCTCGAGCTGGGCTATCGCCCCTTCCGCACTCATCTTTATCTCCTCAAGCTCCAGACCGTCCACCAGCATCCTTATCATGTCCCCGAGGAGAGGGTCCCTCTGGTAGTAGAGGTCTATCTCCGACTCAAGGGCGAGTATACCTTCCCTCCTCACCTTGGTCGCTATCTCCGACAGAAACTCCACCGTCTCGAGGGGATCGGGAGGCTTCCAGAGGAAGGCGTCTTTGATCGAGGCAAGGCCCCTTATGAAGTCCTTGAGGGGAAAAGCACCCAGCGTCGCAGCCATGCCACCGCCGACGACTATGAATATCGAAGGGATGTTTATAAAGGCGGTCGGACTACCGCCTATGATAATGGCGATGGAGATCATGGCAAAGGCTCCGAGAATCCCTATGAGGGCTGACGGATCCATCAGGAATATAAATCGGAATCTAACTTATAATTTAAAACGTGAAAGAGAGAAGAAAGAGTCTGTCTGAGAAGCAGATCCTCGACATACTCACCAGATCCAAAAAACCCCTCCACTTCCTGCAGATAGCAAAGGCTCTCGGGCTTGATAAGGACGGCAGGAAGAAGCTGAAGAAGACCCTGAGAAAGCTCAAGAGAGAAGGCAAGGTAAGGGTGGTGGGAGGCAAGTTCACAGCGGAGAGGGAGGAGAAGGTGGTGGGAAGGGTGGTTCCCTATCCGGGTGGCTTCGGCTTCCTTGAGGTCGATGAGGGTAAGGACCTTTACATACCCCCCTTTGAGATGGCTAAGGTCTTCGCAGGGGATCTGGTGAGGGCCAAGGTTGTTGAGTTCAGGGGAAAGAAGGAGGTAAGGATAGAGAGGGTGATCAGAAGGGCGAGGCAGGAGATAGTGGGGAAGGTCATAAAGGAGGAGGGAACCTGCAGGGTAGTTCCCCTCGACGACAACGTCCACCAGGTTCTCGTCCTGAGCAGGAAGGACTGCTCAAGAGTAGAAGACGGAACGGTTGTTGTCGCCAGGATAACCCAGTTCCCGACCGAGAGATCACCCGCCAGGGCAAAGGTCAAAGAGGTGATAGGCCACCCCGAGAAAAGGTTCATAGCCATAGACCTTATTATCAGGAAGTACAACCTCCCGACGGGATATCCCGAAGACGTCATGAAGGAGGCGGAAGCACTACCCGGAGACATACCCAAAGAGGAGATAAAGAGGAGAAGGGACCTCAGGGACCAGATCTGCTTCACCATAGACCCTGAGAGGGCGAGAGATTTTGACGACGCGGTAGCCATAGAGACGACGGAGGAGGGTCACTACAGGCTCTTCGTTCACATAGCGGACGTAACCTACTACCTTAAAGAGGGGTCCGCCCTCGACAGGGAAGCCTACAGAAGGGGCTTTACCTTTTACCTTCCCGACAGAGCCCTTCACATGCTTCCCGAGAGGCTCTCTTCGGACCTTTGCAGTTTAAAGCCGGATGAGGACAGGCTGGCAATCACCTGCGAGATGGTATTTGACGAAGAAGGGAACCTTGTCTTTTACGACATTTACGAAAGCGTCATAAGGAGCAGGGCAAGACTCACGTACAACGAAGCCCTCTCCCTCATAGTTGGCGACCCCACCCTCGAGAACAAGTACCCCCACCTGGTAAAACCGCTGAGGCTCATGGAGGACCTCTACAGGATCCTGAGCAGGAGGAGGTGGGAGAGGGGAAGCATAGACTTTGACCTGCCTGAGGCTGAGGTTGTGGTGGATGAGTTCGGGGAGCCTACCGCGGTAGTTCCCTACGAGAGGCACATAGCCCACAGGATAATAGAACACTTCATGATATCCGCCAACGAGACCGTGGCGAGACACCTGGAGACCCTGGGATACCCATGCCTCTACAGGGTCCACGAGCCTCCTGACCCTGAAAGGGTTGAGAACCTGCTCGAGATCCTAGAAGGCCTGGGATACAGGGTAAAGAGGCCGAAGGAGTACACGCCCAAGTTCTTCCAGAGGATAATAGAGGACTTTGAGGGAAGGCCAGAGGAACAGCTCATAAGGTTCCTCACCTTAAGGTCCATGGCGAGGGCCAAGTACAGCCCCCACAACCTCGGGCACTTCGGCCTTGCGTCCGACACATACACCCACTTCACATCACCCATAAGGAGGTATCCGGACGTAATAGTCCACAGGCTCCTCAAGAAGGCCTTAAAGGGTGAGGACGTAGATTCGGAGAGGTGGCTGGAGTACTTAGAGGAAGCGGGGGAGCACCTGTCTCAGCAGGAGAGGCTCGCGGACGAGGTGGAGTGGGAGGCGCTGGACGTACTCAAGGCGAGGTACATGAAGTCTAGGGTGGGAGAGGTCTTTGAGGGGATAATAACAGGTGTGACCTCCTTCGGCTTCTTCGTTGAGATAAAGGAGACCCTCGTCGAGGGTCTTGTGAAGATCTCAACCCTCACCGACGACGACTACGTTTACGACGAGCCCGCTCACAGGCTCGTCGGTGTGAGGACAGGAAAGGTTTACAGGCTCGGTGATACGGTAAGGGTCAGGGTTTTATCCGTTGACGAGGAGAGGGGGAAGGTGGACCTCATCCTTGCAGAAGATAGTCAAGTATGATCCTCCTGTGGTCAAAGACGAGCCTGTCAAGGGGTATGTCCTCGAGCCTGAAGACCCTGACCTCCTTCGCGTCGCTTCCAGCCTTCGGTGTGCCTTCCGCGTCACCCACAAAGACGACGGAGACAACATGGAATCTCGGATCCCTCTTGGGGTCGGAGTAAACGCCGAGGAGTCTTCTGATCCTCACCCTTAACCCGGTCTCCTCCTCTATCTCCCTCACAGCAGCCTCTTCCACAGACTCACCCACCTCCACAAAACCTCCCGGTATGGCAAGACCTACCGGTGGGTTCTTCCTCTCCACAAGGACTATGCCCTTAAACCTCTCTCCCTCCCAGAGGCGGACTATGACATCCACAGCAAGGTAAGGTGTTCTGAGTGTCATTAAAAAAGATTATAAAAAGGGGCGAAGGGGGCGCGGAGCTTATCAGGGATATCCTGGTCCCGACTCGACCCTGACGGGCGGATACTCCCTCGTGTTGTCTCCGGGCCTCAGGGGGAATCCCCTGTACATGTATATGGCGTACGCTTCAAGCGCCTTCATCTCCTCGCTGTCCTCGGGCAGGGCCTTGCCCTCCAGGGGTCTCTCTATACACCAGTTTATCATCTCCCTCAGGGTCGCTACCTTCCCCACGTTGTCCTGGAACTTGGGGAAGGTGTGCGGGTTGGTGTTTGCGGCGTCAGGGTGGCAGTTAGCGCAGGTGAGCCCGTTCTTGCCGAGCTTCGGGCTGTGCCATAGCTCGTCCCCCTTCTTGACGAGGGCCATGAGTTCTTCGTTCATGAGTTTGAGGTCCTCTTCCGTGAAGGGCTTTCTCGCTTCCGCGGTGTTGATTATGAAGCTTATCCCTATACCCGCTACAGCTCCCGCCCCTAATAGAGCCAGAGTCTTAACACCCTTCATCCCAGCCACCTCCTTATCACAGAGGAACTCCGTCCTTTATGTCCTCAGGTATAAGGTCCGCCCAGGTGTGGTATTTCATGGTGCCGAGGAACGTATCGTCTATAAAGGTGCTGGCGAACCCCACCCCGTCGTAGATGTCACCCGGGTCCACCCTGAACATCCTGATCTTCGGGAAGGGCAGGTCCACGGGAGGATAGGGCCAGGGCCACGCGGTTGCCAGATTCCCTATGTGGACCATGTTGCCGGTCTTGTTGTAAACGACCTGGTGGACGTGCCCGTGAATGGCTATGACCTTCTCGAACTTGGAGAGGATCTGCCTTATCTGGGGTGCGTCCCTGGTCTGGAAGTTCCACCTCGGGTAGTAGTTCCACAGGGGTGAGTGGGTGAAGATCACGACCGGTGTATCGGGCGGTAGGTTCTTCACATCCTTCTCGAGCCACTCCAGCTGCTCCTCACCCACACCCCACAGACCGCATATGTGACATTCCAGCTCCGCTATGGCGAGCATCCTCTCCCAGGGAGACATGTTCCTGGCGGTCCAGTAGTCGTCCACCAGTATGGAGTTCATGCCTATGAAGTGAACACCCTTGTGGTCAAAAGACCAGAAGGGCTTCCCGAACATCTCCTTCCAGGTCTTACCCATGTCAAGGTACCAGTCGTGCTCTCCGGGTATTATGTAGTAGGGTATGCCCGCCCTCCTGAGCCTGTCTAAGAACCTCTTACCCTTTTCAAGCTCCTTGACCTTTCCGAACTGGGCGAGGTCGCCTATGAAGAGGACAAAGTCGGGTTTAGGCCTCATGTTGATGACATCGTTTATCGCCCTTTCGAAGGTCTTGTCGAACCTGTGGTTGGGCATCTCGTAGAGGTGGGCATCACCTATGACCACGAACCTGAAGGGTGTTATTTTGGACCTCTTTGAGGTCTTGGCCTCCGCGACGTTCACCACACCGAGAAGCGGTGAGACCGCACTCGCGGTAAATGCTGCCATACCCGCCTTAATGAGCTTTCTTCTGGTTATGCCCTTCATCTTCAACCACCTCCCTTCGCGATTTCTTCTTCATAGGGCGGAAGTTCTGGTTCTTCAACAAAAGGTATGTTTTCACAGGTGAGGGCCTCCAAGAAAGCCTTGAGAGCCTCCTTTTCCTCCTCGGTCAGGTTTAGGGGTTTGAGTAGAGGCGACTTGTTGGGAACGTCTCCTCCGCCCCTGTTGTAGAACTCTATCACCTCGTCGAGGGTCTTAAAGACGCCGTTGTGCATGTAGGGCGGTGTAAGGGCCACGTTCCTCAGGGTAGGGGTTTTGAAGGCACCTTTATCTTTTTCCTTCTTTGTTATGAAGTACCTGCCAAGATCTCTGTCGATCTTGTCCGGGTTCTTAAAGCCCGCCTGCCTTAAGACGAAGTTCCTCGTCGCCCTGACCAGGGCGTCGTCTTCCACTCTGTTCTTGGGAACTCCCGTCACGTGGAACTTGTTGTCTGTGAAGTTAGGACCGTTGTGGCACTGAACACAACCCGCCTTTCCGACGAAAAGCTTCATACCCTTTATCTGAAGCTCGTCCATGGCGTCCCTGTCTCCCCTCATGTACCTGTCGAAGGGAGAGTCGTTGCAGACGATCGTCCTCTCAAAGGCTGCTATTGCCTTGGCTACGTTGTCTATGGTTATGGGGTCCTTCTCACCGGGGAAGGCCTTTTTAAAGAGCTCCCTGTACTTGGGTATGGCCTTCAGCCTCTCAACGAGGAGGTCATGGTTCATGTTCATCTCGAAGGGGGACTCTATGGGCTTTTTCGCCTGCTCCTCAAGGGTTTTCACCCTCCCGTCCCAGAACATCATCGTGTTGTAGGCCACGTTAAGGATCGTGGGAGAGTGTCTGAAGTGCTTGTTTTCAGGATAAGCGGGAGACATAACCCTTCTCTTACCCCAGGCGTGGTTGGGGTCATGGCAGGTCGCACAGGAAACGGAACCGTCTCCCGACAGTCTGGGATCAAAGTACAGGAGCTTACCCAGTTCCACCTTTACGGGTGTTGTCGGGTTGTCGGGCGGGTCTGGTGGTCTGTCGGGCAAGGGTTCTATGGTCGGGGCCTTTTTGGAGTCACCGTAACTCACCAGGAGTGACAGGGAGACAACAGCAAGGGCTACCGCCTCCTTTCTCATCTTCTCACCTCCTTCTATCTCAGCTCAAAGACAACCCTTGCGGGTCTGTCCCCTGAGACGTTAACGGTCATGGTCTTCTCACCCAGTCCCTCATGCCACACCTTGAGCTTGTACCTCCCTGGAGGGAGACCTTCTATTCTGAAGGAGCCGTTCTCGTCCGTCACCGCAAAGTAGGGGTTCTCCACAACAACCGCCCAGGCCTTCATCCAGCCGTGGATGTTGCAGGTGACCTCAACCACGCCCGGCTTTTTCAGGCTCACTTTATCCACCATACCCTTTTTGGGTTGAGATATCTGGAATATGGTCTCAAAGTCCTGAACACCGTTCGCCTCGTGCTTGGTCGCGTCCCTGTTCACTATCTCAAGGGTCGAACCTGCGGTGAGAGCCACAACCCTGGGATGGAACTCACACTTCTCTTGGATCAGCGTGGCACTCCTGGAAGATCGGGTCTTTAGACCCTCAACGAATACGACCGCGTTCTTCACACCGCCTTCCTCGGAGATCTCATATACCCTGTCTATCTTGTAGCCCCTACCGCAGACCTCCTTATCCTTGGTTATGAGCTTTCTCCTGTTCTTGAGCTTCCTCTTTCCGACGTAAACCACCTTCCCTTCGATAACACCCTTACCGGTCCCCGCAAAGGCAACACCCGGAAGGAACTCCTTGACATACCTCACCGAGTAGTGGGAACCTTCCTGAGCACCGAAGGAGACACTGAGGATCAACACCGTGGAGAGTGCAGAGATCCTAAGAGTTTTCATCTTCGCCCTCCTATCTTTTGCTAACTATTTTTGTATAGTTTTATAAGCAAATGATAATTATTTGCAATAAGAAGTGCTAATAGCTACCATAAGCCCGGGTTAAGTTGCCCTCTGGTAAAATAGCTCTTATGCGTGTTCCCCTGTCGTGGATAGGTGAGTTTGTAGACATAACAGGAAGGGACCCTGAGGAGATAGCTGAGATCCTGTCCTTAAGGAGCGTGGAGGCTTCCCTCAACACCTTCGGTCCGCATGTGGAGGGGGTGTATCTTGGGAAGGTCGTAAAGGTTGAAGACCATCCGGAGCGGAATGACCTAGCGGTCGTACTTCTGGACCTCGGCGGGAGAGGTAAGGTGAGGGCAGTAACCTCGGACAGGGGTCTGAAGGAAGGTGTCCGTGTACCCGTCGCCCCGCCGGGGGCGAGGGTAAAGGGGAAGGTTGTGGAAAAGAGACCTTTCGGGTCAGTGATCTCCGAAGGTTTTATCCTGAGCCCCGGAGAACTCGACCTTGAAGATGGGGAAGGAGGTGTTCTGAAGATATACGAGGATCTGGAACCAGGAACGGATATAAGAGGCGTCCTCGGCTTCGGAGAGCCTGTCCTTGAGCTCGATATAACCCCGAACAGGGGGGACATGCTGAGCGTGAGGGGTGTCGCCAGAGACCTCAGCGCCCTCCTTAACCTACCCAAGAAGACCAGGGAGATACCTGACTACGGGGACCACGGAGACCTTACCATAGAGATCTTGGACCAGGACTGCCACCGCTACAGAGGTGTGGTCGTTGAGGGGGTCAGGGTAGGGACATCACCCCTGTGGGTCAGGAAGAGGCTCTGGCAGGCGGGGATCAGAACCATAAACAACGTGGTGGACGTGACTAACTACATAATGATCCAAGAGGGCCAGCCCCTCCACGCCTTCGACCTTGATAAGATCAAGGGCTGTGTAAAGGTGAGGTCCGCAAGGGAGGGAGAGAGGATAAGGACGCTGGAAGGCTCCGAGGTAGCCCTTGATGAGGGTATCCTCGTTATAGCGGACGAGGAAAAGCCCATAGCGGTTGCAGGGATAATCGGGGGAGAGGAGACCGCGGTAACAGGGTCAACAGACGCCGTTCTCTTGGAGTCCGCTTACTTCAGTCCGGAGCGTGTCAGGAGAGGTTCAAAAACGCTCCGCATACAAACGGAGAGTTCTTACAGGTTTGAGAGGAACGTAGACATAGAGTGGCTTGACAGGGCCCAGAACCTGGCGGTCGGTATGATCCTGAAACTGGCGGGAGGCGAGGTGAGGGCTGTAAGGGACGTATATAAGAGGAGGTACGAGCCTAAGAGGATCTTCCTTCAGGTCGGCAAGTTCACGAGGTACTCGGGTTCCGAGTTCAGACCAGAAGAGGTCAGCAGGATACTGACCTCACTTGAGATACCCTGCGAAGTAAAGAGATGCGGTGTAGAGGCGCTTATCCCTGCCCACAGGTCCTTCGACATCACCAGAGACGTTGACCTGATAGAGGAGATCATGAGGGTGATGGGTTACGACAGCTTCGCCCCGGAACAGATAAAATTGCCTTCGAAGGCGGGTCCGGTTGAGGACCCTGTGAGAACGGTAACGGACTACCTGAGGGCAAGGGGCCTGAACGAAGTCATAAACATATCCTACGAAGAGGTGGATCTCTACAGGTTACTCCGCCTCCCCCCGCCGGAGGTGGAGATACTGAACCCCCTTGTACCTTCCCAGAGGTTCCTGAGATCGAGCCTGATCCCCTCCCTCATAAGGACAGCCCTTTACAACGACAGCCACTACAACCACGACATAGGGGTCTTCGAGGTGGGGAACGTCTTCTTCAGGGACGGTGAAGACCTGAGGGTCGGTATACTCCTTAAAGGGAACTCATCAACCTTCCCCGAAAAGGAGTACGACCACATCGACCTCATGGTCCTGGTGCAGGGTATAGCCAGAGTCCTCGGGTCCGATATAACCTTAGACACATCAGAAGTCCCCTTCCTGCACCCGCAGGTCCAGGCGCGCGTGGTGATGGGGGAAGAAGAGGTCGGTACACTCGGCAGGCTACACCCTTCCCTGGAGAGGGAGATAGGACTGAAAGGCAGGGTCTACCTCTGCGAGTTGTCCCTGGGGAAGGTCCTTAAGGGAAAAAGGAAGAGGGTTTACGAGGGTGTGTCCAGATTCCCGCCCGTCATAAGGGACCTGGCCCTCTTGGTGGACAAAAGCCTCTCTGTGAGTAAATTATTAAATGAGATCCGATCTCATATGGGTGGTATGGTGGAAGAGGTGATGGTGTTTGACCTTTACACAGGCGAGAAGGTAGGGGAAGGCAAGAAGAGCGTAGGTGTGAGGATAGTTTTCAGAAGCAGGGACAGGAGTCTGTCCGGTGAGGAGATAGGATCAGCTGTCGAGAAACTCATCGGGAGGTTGAGAGAGCGGTTCGGGGTGGAGATCAGATAAAACTCCTGCCCCGTGCGTGGTCCGGAGCATACTGACGGGGCCTACAGGTCGGGCTGTAGGGAACCCGGCTTCGGGGAAGCCCCTTAGGGCTCTCCGAGAGGGTACCCACCTGAAAAGGTTGAGGCCCACCGGTATCTCCGGGGATCACGGCGGGGCGGGTCACCTACCCTCTTGCCTTCCCCTCCTGGAAACAGGAGGTGGAAGATTGACCATCACTAAGGAAGACCTGAGAAGGAGGATCCTGAGAAAGAGGATATATCAAGACCCTGCGGAGAAGGAGAGAAAGGACGAGATCATAAGGAGCAGGCTCTTCAGCCTACCCGAGTTCACCAGGGCCAAGTCTGTGCTTCTTTACTACCCCGTCAAGGGAGAGCCGGACCTCAGGCCCTTGTTTACCGAGGTGCTCAAAAACGGAACCCTGCTACTACCGAAGGTAAGAGGCGGAGAGCTTGCCCTCGTCAAGGTGAAGGATCCAAACAGGCTGAGGGCAGGCGCCTTCGGTATTCCGGAGCCTGAAGAAGGCGAAGAAGCGGACCCTGAGGAGGTGGAGCTCGCGGTAGTTCCCGGGGTGGTCTTTGACAGGATGTGTTTCAGGATCGGGTTCGGAAAAGGGTTCTACGACAGGCTTCTCACCAGGATCAGGGCGCCCAAGGTAGGTGTAGCATACTCCTTCCAGGTAGTCCAGGAGGTTCCCCGTGACCCCTGGGATGTACCCCTGGACTCGGTCCTTACCGAAGAGGAACTGATAAGGAGGTTGTGAGATGGAACCGGTTGTGCTGGTGGCTATAGCGGGAGGTCTGGTCGCGGGTTTTCTCGTGGCGCTGATCATCACAAAGGGATCGGTAAAGCTTAAAAGGGAGGATCTGGAAAGGCAGGCTGAACAGATAGTTCAGGAGGCGAGGTCAAGGGCGGAAGCGATAATAAAGAGCGCTGAAGAGAAGGCGGAGTCCATAGTCAGGTCCGCGAAGGAAGAGGCGAGCAGGATAAGGAAAGAGATAAAAGAGCTTGAGGAGATCGTCCACTCCAAGGAGAGGCAGGTGGACAGGAAGTGGGAGGTCCTGGAAAAGCGGGAGGAGGAACTCTACAGGAGGGAAAGGGAGATAAGGGACCTGCAGAGGCAGGTGGAGCTGAGGGAAAGGGAGGTCTTTGAG
>JAUZRJ010000082.1 GCA_030950545.1 Aquificota bacterium
CATGCTGGGCGTATCCTTCACCATAGGGTCAGGAGGGTCAGGCGGTGTCTTCGGCCCTTCGGTTATGATAGGGGGATTGGTGGGAGCCTTTTATTCCACAGCCATGAACAGCTTTTACGGTCTTGACCTTAACGTTCCCTCCTTCATCATAGTGGGTATGGTCTCGCTGTTCGGCGGGGCGGCGAAGGCACCGCTCTCCACTCTCATCCTGATAGCGGAGATGACGGGAGGCTACCAGCTGCTTGTTCCCGCCATGGTTTCCGTGTTCATCACATACTTCCTCAGCGGTGAGAGGAGCATATTCCCGAGCCAGGTGAACACAAAGCTTGATTCCCCAGCACACGTTGATGACTGGGGCATATACGTACTCGAGAAGCTCAGGGTGAAGGACTACATGAGAAAGCCTATCGCTGTCACACCGGAGACGACCCTTGACAAGGTACACGCGATACTCACCGAAAGGCTCATAGGCGGTCTTCCCGTTGTGAGCGGTGAAAGGATCGTGGGTATAGTTACCAAAAGCGACCTCCTCAAGGTTCCCGAGGAGAGGAGGAGTCTCACGAAGGTCTCCGAAGTTATGACCAGGGATGTGGTCACGGTGATCCCCGAGATGAGCCTTGCGGACGCACTCAGGCTGATGTCGTCGAGAGGTGTGGGCAGACTTCCGGTTGTCTCACGGGACATGAAGCTGATCGGCATAATAGCGAGAGCGGACATAGGCAGGGCTATAAGGGACCATCTAAGCTAAACGTATCTTTATGTAGCCCTCCTCTATCTTCGCCCCTTTCGGGTCAAGGTTTCTCAGCTTCCTGGGAAGCATTATGTGGCTCTTGAAGTTACCGACCCTGACCACTATCTCGTCGTCACTCTTCAGGAGGGACACTTTCTCCTTGGTGACGGAGGGAGCCTTTATCTTCAGGGTGTAGCCCCGGTCCTCCTTAACAAATTCGTAGGGTCTTTCCTTGAAGAGAACATCCGCCGGGTCCCTTTCGCCGTAAAGCACTCCGGACAGTTCTCTAAGCCTTTCCTCACCCAGGACCTCCTCCTTCATCAGGGGGACCTTCAGGACGGGAACAGGGGAGAAGAAGGTCTCCACTTCCTCGATATATCTCTTCTGTATGCTGACCCACTCCTTAAAGTAGGCACACTCTTCCAGGTCCTTAGGTATGACCCTGTTGACTATGACCGCGTCGACGTTCACACCGAACAGGTTAAAGTACATAAAGGCCCTCTGGCTTTCCCTTATCACCATCTTCTCCGGGTTCACAACGAGCCTCACCGATGTGGTCTCAGGGTCAACCAGGATCTCGTCCACACCCTTCAGCTTTTCGTAGAAGTTCTCAAGGGCTTTAAAG
>JAUZRJ010000083.1 GCA_030950545.1 Aquificota bacterium
CTCAGCGTGAAGGGGTTTGAGGTGAGGAAAAGGGTCTGAACGCCCTTCTCCTTAAAGGGTATGTGATCGCTTCTTGCCCTCCTGCTCTCCCTGAAGGGTATGTCTATCTTCAAATCCTTCAGGTGTCTGAAGAACTTTTCCATTATCCTCTCCCCGTTGTAGCCCGCGTTGTCTTTGTAAAGAACCGCAGGGTTTACCCACCCCACCGAATCCACAGCTATCGCGTAGTAGGTGTGTTTCAGATTCTCAACGTGATGTTTTGCTCCCTCGAGACCCATCTCCTCGCAGTCGGTTATGAGAAACCTTATCCTGTAAGGGAAAGAGTAGGTGTCCCTGATCTCCTTGGCTATCATCAGGATAAGGGCCACCGAGAGGGCGTTGTCTATAGCACCCTTAACGAAGGGCTTGGAGTCAATATGGGCTATCAGGTACAGGAAAGGACCTTTCCCTATATCGAAGTACAGGTTCCTGCCCGTTAGCCTGGTTTTCCTCACACGGGAGATGAGGCTTACCCTGTTTCCTGTAAGCTCCTCCGCGGTCTTCCTGTCTACGGTAAGGGTTATTAACTTCTCCCCGTTCAGGGTTCCGAAGTAGGGAGAGTCGATGGCCTCCGTGTAGAATATGACCGCAAGGGCCCCCCTCTCTTTAAGCCTGCGCGCCTTTTCCGACTCCCTCTCCTCACCGACCTTTGCAAGAGCTATCTTTCCCTCCACATCGTCCTCTTCCCTGACCACAACACCCTCTATCTCACCCCATGTGCTTCCGGGAAACGGATACGCCTTTATCTCCCTGCCGTTTATCTTTATCTTCCCTTCGACCGGTATGTACTTCTCCACCTGAAAGGTCTCTTCCCTGACCGGAACTTTGATCCTCTTCGCTACGAACTTCCTGACATAATCCTGGGCCTCTCTGACACCCTGAGACCCGCTCAGTCTGTTCCTGTCCGAGAGGAACCGGGTGATCTCCTTAAGCTCTTCCAGAAGCTCAGCTCTCATAGACAGGTGTGAGCCAGGACTTATAACGTTCCACTCTCCCCCTGACCGCGTTGAAGTATATCTCCTGTAGCTGTCTCGTTATCTCCCCTATCTTGCCACCGCCCACCTTCCTGTTATCCACTTCTATCACGGGTGTGACCTCCGCGGCGGTTCCAGTGAGGAATATTTCGTCCGCGACGTAGAGCTCACTCCTTGCTACTGGCCTCTCCTCAACCTCGACGAGGAGGTCGTTCCTGAGAAGGGTTATAACCGCCTTCCTGGTTATGCCCTCGAGTATGTGGTCGCTGTAGGAGGGTGTTATCGCCTTCCCATCCCTTATAAGGAATATGTTTTCCCCCGACCCCTCTGCCACGAAGCCCTGGGAGTTCAGCATAAGGGCCTCATCGTACCCTGCCATGAGGGCCTCCGTCTTTGCAAGGGCGCTGTTTATGTAAGCCCCCGCCACCTTCCACCTTGAGGGTATGGAGTTGTCGTCGTTTCTGCGCCAGGAGGAGACCTTTACCCTTATGCCCTTTGACGTGTCCAGGTATCTCCCGAAGTTGTAGGTGTATATGGCTATCTCCGGTGTATAGCCTATGAGCTTGGGCGTGAGGGCGAGGTCTTTGAAGTACACGATAGGTCTTATGTACACATCCTCCCTTATCTCGTTTTTTCTGAGGAGGTCCTTGGTTATCTCCACAAGGTCATCCACAGTGTAGGGAAGGTCCATAAACAGCGACCTCGCGTTTCTGATAAGTCTTTCGTAGTGTTCTCTCGCGAAGAGTATGTAAAGCTGTTCCTCCCGTTCGTTCCAGTAAGCCCTCAGCCCTTCGAAGATGGCGGTCCCGTAGTGGAAGGAGTTGGTCTTTATGTTGATGTTGGCTTCCTCTATAGGGACGAACCTCCCCTCGAAGAAGGCGTATTCCATGGTTAAGGATTTTAGCACAAAACCTGTGCTATAATACCAGACCGTTATGCCGAAGCTTTCTCCGAGAGACATCAGGAGGAAGATCCAGGGGATAAGGAACACCCGCAGGATAACCAACGCCATGAAGGTGGTGTCCGCGGCAAAGCTGAGGCGAGCCCAGGAGCTTCTTTACTCATCAAGACCCTATTCGGATAAACTCTACGAGCTCGTCAGGGACTTGGCGGGGCACATAGACAGGGAGGCGCATCCTCTACTCAGGGAGAGGGAGGAAAGGAGGATAGACCTCATCCTGATAACCGCGGACAGAGGTCTGGCGGGAGCCTTCAACTCCAACATAATCAGGGAAGCTGAGAGGTTTATCGAGGAAAAGAAACAGCAAGGTTCTGAGGTTAACCTCCTCCTGATAGGCAGGAAGGGATATCAGTACTTCTCCAAGAGGGAGTACCCGATAATCAAGGGCTACGATGAGGTGTTCAGGAAGGAGGTCAACTTCGGTGTGGCTAAGGAAGTGTCGGAGATAGTGAGGGAGAGGTTCACCGCGGAGGAGACGGACGCGGTTTACCTCTTCAACAACGAGATGATCACAAGAGCCTCCTACAAGCCCGTCATGAGGAGGTTCCTCCCCTTCGAGCTTCCCTATGAGGAGGCGGGGGATACACTGAGCGTCTACACCTTTGAAGTGGAGGAGTCCGAGTTCCTCAACCACATACTGAACCTTTACCTTAACTACCAGATCTACAGGGCCATGGTGGAGTCCAACGCAGCGGAGCACTTCGCCAGAATGGTCGCCATGGACAACGCCACCAAAAACGCGGACGACCTTATAAAGCAGTGGACCCTTATCTTCAACAAGGCCCGTCAGGAGTCCATAACCCTTGAGCTTATGGACATAGTCGGGGCCGCTGAGGCCATGAGATAGACAGGAGGTGGGAACATGGCTGAGAAGCTTATAGGAAGGATAGTTCAGGTTATAGGTCCGGTTGTAGACGTTGAGTTCGACACGGGAGACCTTCCGCCCATAAAACACGGTCTGAAGACCAGAAGAAGGTTCATAGACGACAGGGGCAACTGGGCGGAGGAGGACCTCTATCTGGAGGTCGCCCAGCACATAGGGGAGAGAAGGGTCAGGGCTATAGGAATGGGCTCTTCCGACGGTCTCGTGAGGGG
>JAUZRJ010000084.1 GCA_030950545.1 Aquificota bacterium
AGAGGCGGGTGTGAAAACAGGGCTCCTCGGGACTATACACTACAGGCTCGGGGAGGAGGTGCTCGGCTCAGGCAGGACCACACCCGACCCTGTAACCTGGTTCAGAACACTGAAGGAGATGAAGGACAGGGGAGCGGAGCTCGTCGTCGCTGAGGTTTCCTCCCATGCCCTCGACCAGAGAAGGGTGTGGGGGACTGTGTTTGATACGGTCGTGTTCACGAATCTGACCCGGGACCACCTCGACTACCACGGAAACATGGAAAGCTACTTCAGGGCAAAGCTTAGGCTCTTTACCGAGTACAGTTTCAAGACCGCGGTTGTGAACTCGGACGACCCTTACGGGAGACGCATACTTGAAGAGGTGGACGCCCTTACCTACGGGAAGACAGGCGGGGTGAAAATAGAGGACTTCAGAACGGACTTCGGGGGATCTGAGATAACGGTCCGCTTTAAGGGGAAGACTTTCAGCTTCAGGTCTCCGCTTGTGGGTGAGTTTCAGGCTTACAATCTCGCCTGCGGAGTTGCCTGCGCCTTCGCCTGGGGTGTTGACCCGGACGTGGTTGAGAGGGCTCTCCTGAGGGTGCGTGTTCCCGGGAGGTTCGAGACCATAAGATCCGGAAAGGGGTTCGTCGTCGTGGTAGATTACGCCCACACACCGGACGCTATGGACAACGCCCTGAGAACCGCCAGAAAGCTTGCGAAGAACAGGCTCATAACCGTATTCGGTGCGGGAGGTGACAGGGACAGGACCAAGAGACCCATGATGGGGAAGGTGTCCGAAAGATGGAGCGATCTCATAGTCCTCACCTCGGACAACCCGAGGTCCGAAGACCCTGAAAGGATCATAGGTGACATACTCGAAGGCATAGAGGCAAAGGAAAAGGTCCTCGTACAGCCAGACAGGAGGACAGCCATAAAGGTGGCCCTGGACATAGCAACGCCCGGAGACATTGTGGCGATCTTGGGGAAGGGCCACGAGGAGTATCAGGAGGTACAGGGGGTAAAATATCCCTTCAACGATGCCAGGGTTGTCAGAGAGATCCTTTCGGGAGGTGGAGATGGCCTGTGATTTCGAGGGTCTTTACTACAACGTCAAGCAGGAGCTTCTCGAGATCTTCAGTGAGGCGGAGAAACCCCTACCGAGGGTAAAACTCAAGGACATGAAGTCCGCAAGGATATGCGGTCTTGTGAACCTCGCCAAGATGATCCTCTACCTGGAAGGTATGGGTATAGTCACGGTGGTGAACAAGGACGAACCCTACCAGAACTGGGAGGTAGAAGTCCAGGCTCAGGTACTCGACGTGTACTTTGAGCAGATATGAAGAGGTTTTACCTCGTAAGGCACGCCCAGAGCGAGCTTAACGAGAAGGGCGTGTTCCAGGGAAGGCTTGACAGCGACCTCACGCCGTTGGGTTTCGTTCAGGCAAGGCTGGTCGCAGGTTTTCTTAAGGACAAAGGCATAAAGAGGATCGTCTCATCACCCCAGAGGAGGGCTTACAAGACCGCCCTGATAATAGGTGACGTCCTCAGTCTTGAGGTCGATCTGGACGATAGGCTGAGGGAGATGTCCTTCGGAGACCTGGAGGGGAAAAGTTTCTGGGACCTTATGGAGAGGGAAAGGGAGATGATCGTGAGCTGGCTGAAAGACCCCGTGAGGTTTCCCCTTCCCACTCAGGAGCCTGTGGAGGCTTTCGAAAAGAGGGTCTCCTCCTTTGTTGAGGACATGGTCTCCTGGGAGGAGGACACCGTCGCTGTGATCGCCCACGGCGGGACCCTGCACGCCATAGTTTGCCTCACAACAGGGCTGGACCTGAGCAGGCTCTGGAGGATCCATATGGACAACGCGAGCATAACGCTTCTCGAGTTTGACGGGAGCTTCAGGATAGCCTACCTGAACAGGAAGTGCCATCTAATCTGAAAAGACCGGTTCTATCCTCATCCTCACCCATTTGGGATCCCACCACTCGAGCGGTGTGACCTCGTAGCCGTCTATCAGTATGCTGAAGTGAAGGTGATCCCCGAAGGCGAGTCCTGTCATGTCGGTTATCCCTATGATCTGACCCTTTTTAACCCTCTCACCCTCCCTGACCTTGAAGTCCGCGAGGTGTGCGTAGAGGCTCATAACGCCGAAACCGTGGTCTATTATAACCGTGTTCCCGTATATACCCAGATCTCCCGCAAAGACCACGATCCCGCTGTTGGCAGCGGGAACCCTTGAGTTCCTCACCGAGGCGAGGTCGTAACCGAGATGCCTGCTCCTGCTTACGACCTTACCCTTGTATATGTAAGTTCTTTTCTCTCCGTAGTAGGAGAGGACTTTACTTCCCGGCATCTGTATGAAGCTTCCCTTCCAGAGCCTTTCCGGTTTCGACCTTCTCCCTATCTCCCTTATCCTCTCCTCGTCCCTTCTCCTGAGTTCTTCGTTGACCTTCCTGAAGGCGGTCACGAAGTCCATCTCCTCCAGGTTCCCTCCGAGAAGGGAGTAGATCTTGGTCCTTATGAGCTTTTCCCTTCTGGTGAGGTCTATGGTCACCCTCCTGAACCTGTTTCTCCTTATTCCCGTTCCTAAGGGTATGACGGTTCTGTTGCCCGCCCTGTCCACCGCAACCACCTTTATGACCTCCCTTACAGGCGTATCGGGCGGGACACCGAAAAAGGCTATGTGGACGTTATCCTCCGAGACCCTGTAAGACCTGAACCTGACCTCACCTACCTCAACGTAGAGGTCCACCTCCTCACTTGCCTTAACCCTTACCGCTCCGGATCCCCCCTGTCTGACCACATAAGGTGCGTAGATGATCCTCACCCTGGGCGGTTCGGTGTCAACGATAGCCTGGACCTCGAAGCTCTCCCTGAGTACGTAAAACCTCCTCACCTCCACCACTATTCTGGCGGGCCCGTCCCTCAGACCTATCTCCTTAGGTTCAACCCTGAAGGTTATCTGGTTGGTCCTCTCGGGCAATCCCCCTCTGAACAGGATCACCTCCCTGGGTCCCTGGTAGGCTGTTACCGTGATTAGGTCGACGTAGTTCCTCGGAGTCACGGTAAGGGTTATGTCTTTTCTCTTGGGCAGTTTTTCGAGCTGTTCGAGGCCTACCACTTTGGGTTTGAAGAAAAACAGGTTGTAAACCGTAAAGGCGATAACACCCGCAAGGGCTATAAGGACAAGGGTCCTAACCGCCTTCTTTATCCCCTGCATCTCCCACCCCTACGCAGAACCAGCCTTCATCTTCAAATATTCTACTTGGCTTAAGACCTCTCCTGAGGAGGAGGCGGGTGAACTCCTCGAGATCTCCCTTCCCGTAAAGGCCCGAGAATATGAACTTCCCCTTAGAGAGGGGGAGGATAGCGTAAAGGTCCTTCCTGAAGACCCCGATCTCCAGATTCGCCACAACGAGGTCAAAGGTCCCCTCCACATCCTCAGGTCTCCCGAGGACGCACTCCACATCGACCCCGTTAAGGCGGGCGTTCTCCCTGCACTCTCTTACCGCTTCCTCCGAGATGTCTATCCCCACAACCCTGCCAGCTCCCAGGACCTTTGAGGCGATGGCGAGTATACCGCTTCCGGTACCCACGTCCAGAACGGAATCCCCCTCCTTCAGGAACTCCTGAAGGGCGGACAGGCAGAGTCTCGTTGTCGGGTGGAGGCCTGTCCCGAAGGCCATACCGGGTTTTATGAACACGACCTTCTTCCAGGGTGGCAGGATGACTATGTCTCCCGCCTCAACTGGACCGAAGGCGGACCTCCACTCCTCCCAGTCTTCCCGCACCTCCTCTATACGGAGGGGTCTCAGCCCTTTAAGAGGCTCGTAGGTCGCGAACTCAACCCCGCAAGACCCCTTACCGATCACCTGAAGAGGGACACCCTCATGGGCAAGAAGCTCCCAGAGCTCTTCCTCCCCGAGCCTGTACACGTACCTCTTCAAAGGACCTCCCTCAGGAAGTCGAGCAGGACCCTGTTGAAGGCCTCCGGGTTCTCGAAGGGCGGGAGGTGGGCGGAGTTCTCGATCTCAACGTAGCGTGCTCCTTTTATACCCTCCGCTATGGACCTTACCACCTCGGGGGGTGTCACCTTCCTGTCGTCCTTTCCCGCCACAACCAAAACGGGAAAGTCTATGCTACCCAGAAGACCCCTGCTGTCCTTCCTTTCCGCA
>JAUZRJ010000085.1 GCA_030950545.1 Aquificota bacterium
TTCCCTTCCACCCCTACGTCACCCTGAAGGAAGGCGCCGTAGCTATGTGGTATCTGGCTTTGTTCTTCTTCTTCGTGTTCTTCTACATGTCCCACTTCCTCCCTGCGGACAACTTCGAACCTGCTGACCCCCTGAAGACACCCCCCCACATAGCTCCCGAGTGGTATCTACTCGGGTTTTACGAGGTCTTCAGGTCCATACCGAGCAAGTTCTGGGGATTTGTCGCCTTTAACCTCATACTCCTCCTGCTACTGCTCCTTCCCTTCCTCGACTTTTCGCCCCTGAAGAGTGCGAGAAGAAGACCCCTGTTCTTCATCATGTTCGTTGTCTTCATGGTATCGAGCATGGCTTTAACTGTACTCGGGTCAATGGCTCCCACGCCCACAAACGCCAAGCTGGGTATGTTCTTTACAGCCCTTGTGTTCCTGTTCTTCATATCCCTTCCTGTTATCTCCTTCATAGAGTGGGGTTGGTACAAGGCGAAAGGAGGTCAGACATGAGCGCCTGGGGAGTTATAAAAACCGCCTTCTTCACCCTTCTCACAGCGGGCTTCTTTTTCATCATCTGGATCCACAACCCCTTCGCTCACAAGGAGGTTTACGAGCTTCCCGAAGAGGCGGAGGGCATAGTGAACGACCCCAAGTCCGCGGTTGAGGGAAGAACCCTTTTCAAACAGTCCTGTTCGAGCTGTCACTCCGTAAGATACGACGGCATGTACCTGCTTTCCCTGGAGGCCAGGCCCGAGTGGGAGAAGCTCCTGAAGACCATGGGGAAGCCCATAATAGAGAAGGAAGGGGAAAAGGTGAACATAAAAGGTTACTACCTTCCGAGGGACGTTTACGAAGCGGTAGCCCTTCAGGACCTCGAAAACCTGAAGGCTTCCTTCGGGAAGGTGCCTCCTGACCTGTCCACCATATACCTGGCGAGGGGCGCAGGATACCTTTACCACTTTATCCTCGACCCCCAGAAGGTCCTGCCCGGGACGTCCATGCCGAAACTGTTCTTTCCCGAGTACGATAAAGAAGCTCACATAAAGGTGGCAAAGATAGTCGCCTACCTCAAATCCGTCTCTGAACCTCCGCCCTCCGAAAAGGCGAAGAGAGTTGTCATGGGTGTGGTTACGGTGGGATACTTCTTGGTCATGGGTGTTATTCTGTGGTTCTACAGGAGGAGGGTCTTAGAGAGGATGGGTCTTCACTGACAGGGCAGTATATTAATATTTGTGAAAGTCCTCCTTCTGGCTTTGGGGTTTTTGCTTTTCCTGTCTTCCTGTGAGGGAGGAGAAAGGGATTACAGGATAGCTGTCTTCATCTCGGGAGAGGGGAGGCTCCCTAAGGTCAGGGGATTCCTGAGCGGGCTTAAAGAGTTGGGAGTGAAAAACCTGAAGATAGACTTCTACGAGGGCGACAACACCCTGAGCAGGATGAGGGAGCTGGCAAGGGACCTCGCCCGTGTCCAGGACAGGTACGACCTGATAGCGGTTGGCGGTAGCCTGGAAGCCCATATGATAAAGGAGGCGTCTGGCAGGCTCAGGACACCCGTGGTGATACTCGGGGGTACAAGCATAAGGGAGTGGAAGCTGACGAAGAGCCTGTCCAGACCTTCCGAAAACATAACAGGGGTTGACAACCTCAACGCGGAGCTGATGGAAAAGAGGGTTGAACTCTTCACCCGTATGTTCCCCAACATAAAGAAGGTCCTCGTTTTCTGTAATCCCCAGTTTGAGGCTTCCAAAAACGCAACCAGGATAACCATAAGGGCTGGAAGGAGGTTCGGTATAAAGGTGGTCCCGGTGAGTGTGAGGGATGTCAAGGAGCTCGAGTACATAATCAGCCACATGAAGGAGGACGGCTTCGGTGCGATAATAATAACCCCATGTTTTTACACGGAAAACTTCCTCACAACCTACATACTCCACTACGCCAACTTCTACCAGATACCCGTCTTCTGCCACTCCCCTGGACTTGTCAAAAAGGGATGCCACGTCGCTTACGGGACTTCCGGATACGAGCAGGGCTATCAGGCAGCCCACATAGCCTACAAGATCCTTAACGGAACGCCCGTCGAGTTCGTCCCCTTCGAGAGGGCTTACTACCCGAGGCTCGCGGTGAACGAATCCGCCCTTGCGGAGATGGGTGTGGTCTACAACAGGGAGTTCATAACTTACGTGGATGAGGTCATAAGATGAGGCTCTCCCTTAAAGGGAGGATAATAGTTCTCCTGCTTATACTAACGTTTATCCCCGTTACCCTCTACCTTTACCACTACACCGCCATGAAGAGGAAGCTCCTCCAGGACAGGGTCAACCTCCACACCCTGTACGCCACTTCCCTGGTCACCAAGGTGGAGCTGTTTCTGGAAAAGGTCATTTCGGAAGCTTCCTCATCCCTCTCCCTCTACAGGAACCTCGGGTTCTCCGAGGAGGAGATGATCTGGAGAGTGACGGGGCATGTGAGGGGTGTGTTTGAGGGTGCCTTTTACTCCCCAGAGGGCATCCTGATGGCCTCAGTGAGCAGGGAGCGTATAGATCCCGATTTTGACAGCTTTGTTGACGTAAGGTCCGACAGGAGGATCCTGGGCATATACAGGACCGAGTACGAGGAGCCCTTTCTCAGGTTCGTGATACCCGAGTTCGAGGACGGGCTCCTGAAGGGGTACTTCGTCTTCTCCCTTGACCTTTCTCTCTTCTGGCAGTCGGTTGTGTCGTCAAAGCCGGGACCAGACGTTGAGGTCTTCCTGACGGACACTGAGGGGAACATCCTCGCCTTCAGCGACCTCAGGTTTCCGGGTGTGAAGAGGATACCCTTAAGGGGAGGGGTTTACAGGTCCGTGATAACCGGGGTGGATGTCGTGGGTGTACACGCGAAGAGCGAGAACGGTGAGTGGGTCGTTGTGGTGGAGGAGCCTGTGACATCAGTCCTCGCACCGATGTCCGAGTTTCAGACCAAAGCGGTACTGGCTGGATCTGTTTTCATGACGAGCGCAGGTATCTTTGCGATCCTGGTCTTTCTCAGGATATTCAGGCCTCTTGAGAACCTCAGGAACTACATAGTGAGCTGGGAGAGGGAGAACATGAACAGAAACGTACAGGCGGGAGACGAGGTGAGCGAGCTATCTCAGGCCTTTGAAAACCTCATAAGGAGGCTGGAGGAAGACAGGAAGCTTTACTCTTCCCTCTTTGAGAACACCCTTGACGGGATAATAGTCTTCAACGTGGAGAGGCGGGTGATAGATGTAAACAGGACGATCCTGGAACAGTATAAGCTCAGAAAGGAGGACCTCCTCGGGAAGAGCATGGCGGACCTGATAGGCGAGGATCTTCCTCTGGTGAGCCTCTTCTTTGCTGAGAAGAAGGTAAGGCTCGGGGAGGAGATATACTGCCAGCTGAGGCAGGAGATCCTCAGGATAGAGGACAGCGTATACATACTCTGGAGGCTCAAGGACGTCTCCCAGGAGAAGGAGCTGAAAATCCTGCTCGAGCAGACCGCAAAGCTATCCCTCGCAGGAGAAATAGCCTGCTCCGTTGCCCACCAGATAAACAACCCCTTAGCGTCCATAATGGGATACGCGGAGAGCATAGCCCTGAGCACGTCCGAGGAAGAGACAAGAAAAAAGGCGGAGGTCATAATAAGGCAGGCGGGAAAGTGTGCGGAGACGGTAAAGAAGCTACTCGAGGTGGGTAAACCCTTTGAAGGGAAGCCTGACTACGTTAAGCCTGAGGACATAACCATAGAGGTGATAAACATGCTTCACCCGAAGGCAAAGCGGAGAGGCGTCAGGATAGAGTTCGGTAGCAGTTTGAACGGGGAGAAGATCTTCACCTTCCCGTGGCAGATTGAGCAGGTACTGATAAATGTGGTGGATAACGCCATAGACGCCTGCGAAGGTGGCGGTGTTGTGAAGGTCGACCTGAGGAAAGAGGGGAGCAACATAGTCTGGAGGGTGGTCGACACGGGAAAGGGTATCCCGAAGGAGGAAATCAGCAAGGTCTTCAAACCCTTCTACACGACAAAAAGATACGGGACAGGTTTGGGACTTCCCCTCGCGAAGAGGTTCGTCAGAAACCTGGGGGGCGACATAAGGATACACAGTGAGGAGGGCAAAGGTACTACCGTTGAGATAATGATCAGCGGAGGGCAGGGATGAGGATACTTGTTGTAGAGGATGACGAGGACTTCAGGAACCTGCTCGTTGATCACCTCAGATGCTGTAATTACCAGGTTGAGGGAGCCACCGACGGGGAGGAGGCCCTGAGACTGCTCGAGGAGAGGGAGTTCTCTCTGGTACTCCTTGACCTGCTCCTGCCGGACAGGAACGGTATGGAGGTACTCCGCTGGATAAAGGACAATCTTCCCCTTACGGAGGTGATCGTCATAACGGGACACGGGACCATAAAGACCGCGGTTGAAGCCATGAAGCTGGGAGCCTTCGACTTCCTCACGAAGCCCTGTTCCCTGAGCGAGGTCGAGATAACGGTCAGGAAGGCCATAGAGACGAGGGGTATGAGGAGGGAGAACCTGCTCTACAGAAAGGAGAGGGACCTGTCAGTAAACTACAGCGGTTTCGTTTTCGAAAGCCCGAAGATGCAGGAGATCCTCAGGTTCATAGAAAAGGTCGCCTGCTCCGACTGTCCAGTCCTGATAACGGGAGAGTCAGGTGTCGGGAAGGAGGTGGTCGCCACCCTCATACACAGGAACTCGGACAGGTCCGATAAGCCCATGGTGACCCTTAACATAGCCTCCATACCCAGGGACCTTGTTGAAGCCGAGATCTTCGGCTACGAGAGGGGGGCCTTTACTGGTGCGGAAAGGTCAAGGGAGGGCTTTTTTGAGCTCGCGGACGGCGGAACGCTGTTTCTTGACGAGATAGGGGAGATGCCCCTGGACCTTCAGGCCAAGCTCCTGAGGGCCATAGAGACGAAGAAGTTCTACAGGGTGGGTGGCAGGAGGGAGATGGAGAGCGACGTGAGGATAATAACCGCCACCAACAGGGACATAAAAAGGCTCGTCAAGGAGGGGAAGTTCAGGGAAGACCTCTACTACAGGCTGAACGTGGTCGAGATCTACGTCCCGCCCCTCAGAGAAAGGAGGGAGGACATACTGCCCCTGGCGAGGCACTTCTTGAAGCTGTACTCCCGGAAGTACTCCAAACGGGTCGATGGGTTCACAAAGAGGGCGGAGGACCTCCTCCTCTCCTACAGCTGGCCGGGGAACGTGAGGGAGCTCAAGAACGCTATAGAAAGAGCTGTTCTATTCACAGAAAGGAACTACCTTGATACGGAGGACTTTTCCTGCCTGTTCGGGTCCGAGGCCGGGGACAGGAGGAAAACCCTGAAGGACCTCGAAAGGGATTACATACTTGAGGTTCTGAGGCAGGTAAACTTCAACAAGAAGAAGGCTTCTGAGATCCTGGGGATACCTTTGAGGACCCTCTACAGAAGACTCGAATCATACGGCATAAAGTGATTGCCATTCTGGCAAAGGGTTTGCCATATTGACAAACCAGCCCGCCTTCAGGTCAAATCCTGTTCGGGTTCTGGGACTGGCACGTTTGTTGCTAATACTTTTCAAAACGGAAGGAGGTGTGAGCCATGGACAGGAGGAGCTTTTTCAAGATAGGTGCTGCAGCGGTGGCTCTTACAGCTGCGGACAAGATGGCTTCCGCGGCGAATGTGAAGTTGCGCTTTGAAGACATGAAGAAGGAGGCCAAGATAAACGTCATTTACCACGCGGACTTCCCCCAGGAGAAGAGGTTCAAAACCATGCTCAGGAACATAACCAACCACCTTTCGGTTTACGACTTTGACCCCTTCAAGATCAAGATAGTTGTTGTATCCCACGGAGCGGGAGCCAAGTTCCTCCTTAAGGATCTCAAGGGTACAAAGTGGGCTAAGGAGCCCATAGACCAGAAAGCCTTAAGGACCAAGATGGAGGAGCTTCTCCAGTACGGAGTTGAGTTCTACCTCTGCGGTATTACCGTCAAGAGGGCGAAGCTCGTGGGCAAGCTCTACGACTTTGTGAAGATAGTCCCCTCGGGGGTCGGAACGGTTGCTCACCTCCAGACACTCGGCTACGCCTACATAAAGGTCCAGTAAGGGAGGTGTGAGGATGAAAAGGGGGAAGATCCTGGCAGGGGCGCTGGCGGGCGCGGTGGCACTTCTTTCTCCAGAACCCGCTCACGCCATAAGGGTCTGGAGCCCCTCCACTCAGCAGTTCCTTGACATCAACTTCCTGATCCAGACCTGGATAAGGTATCAGCGGATATCGGACGAGAACAGGCCCAACTTCATAGAGGCCCCGGATACAACGGACGTTTCCTTCAGGCGTATCAGGTTCAGGCTCGGGGGTAGCATGAACAAATGGTTCAAGTTCAACTTCGTCATGAGGCTGAACAACGCGGGAAGGGACGCTTACGTTGCGCCCTTCGGCGGACAGCCTCAGGGATATCTGAGGCAGGGGGGACTTCTGGGAGGCAGGAACTTCGCCCTTCACGAGCTTGATCTCAGGTTCGCCCTTCACGAACTTTTAGGAACAGAGGGGTGGATAATAGACGCACACCTCGGATTTCCCAGGCTTCCCCTGGGAAGGGAGCAGTTCGGGAGGACCGGCTTTGATAACCTGGAGTCGGACAGAACCTTCGCCACCTTAAGGTGGACCCACCTGACCGTGGCCAACGTCACGGGAAGGGCGTACGGCGGGTATATCCACGTGAGGAAGGGGAACAAGGCCAAAGGGTTCAGACGAATAACCTGGGACGGCTTCTTCGGTATATTTGACGGCTTTAAGGGTATAGAACAACCGTGGGATGAAACCGCAAGGGTAGGAGCCGCTGGAAATGTGGACCCCGTGTGTACAGGCCCGGGTAATTTTGCCAGATGTCTTTCCCAGCTAAGAAGCAACTCGACGGACTCCTTCCTCTACGTCTTCAGAACCACGCTCATGTTCGGAAAGCCGGAAGGAAAACCCAGGGGTCTCAACTGGCTTTACAGGGACACCTACATAGGCAAGAGGAAGGGGATAACCTTGGGCCTTTCCTTCGCCATGCAGAACGATATAGATCAGGAACTGATCACAGATGTTCAAGGACCCGCTCCAGGGGTTACAGGAGGGGGTACAACTCAAGCGGGAGCAGGATCGGTTCAAGTTAGGGTTCCTTATATGATCCTCCCGAACCCTTTCACTAACTTTAGTAATGTAGCCAACAACCCTGTCGACATGCAGATGTACGGAGCGGACCTTGCCATACACTACGGACCGTTCCTTCTTATTCTGGAAGCGGGTCAGCACATGTTCAAGGACGTTTGGCTTAGCTCATCGAGACCGAGCGAAGACTTCAAAAACAGGTGGTTCATAGCAAAGACAGCCTACGCCATAAACCCGAAAAGCACCACCGTCTTCGAGCCCTACCTGAGCTACTACATCTGGGACCCGGAGATAAAGGAGGTCAACGGTGTGGCCTACGGGGATGCGGCGAACTTCATAAGGGGTAACAGGGCGGGTAAGGACAGGGCGACCCTCGGGAGGATAGCGGTCACATCCGTAGGTGTTAACATCTGGTACACCAGGGCGAAGCTTTTCGGGTGGACCATAGAGTACCAGATGATAGACGAGGAGAGGAATGAGATAGACAACAACGCCTTTACGGTCCAGTTCAGATTCGTCTTCTGAAGCCCCTCTGGACCGCCCCCTTCTTCCCTTTTTTAAACCTTTTATAATTTTCCTGTGGGAGGGCTTGAGGAGAGGTTCAGCTTCCTCGAGTCGAAGGGTGAAAGGGCCCTCGTCAGCTACCTGATGGTAGGGTATCCGAGCTACGACGTTTCTGTGAAAGCCTTCAGAACGGTCCTCGAAAACGGGACCGACATCCTGGAGATAGGGTTTCCCTTTTCAGATCCCGTCGCGGACGGACCGACCATACAGACCGCCCACGAGATAGCTCTGAGAAACGGCATCAGGCTGAAGGACGTTCTGAGGCTATCGGTGGACCTCAGGGAGGACTTCCCCGGGGTCCCGTTCCTGCTCATGACCTACTACAACCCCGTGTTCAGGATGGGGATCGAGAAGTTCTGCGGTGTGTGTGCGGACGCGGGTATAGACGGTCTCATAGTTCCTGACTTACCGCCGGAGGAGTGCGGAGATCTTAAAAGGACCGCGGAGAAGAAGGGTTTGTCCCTTGTTCTCCTAGCCTCGCCGACCAGCACTGAAAGAAGGCTTAAAAAGATAGCAACCCTCTCCGATGACATGGTCTACTTCGTATCCGTTACGGGAACAACCGGTGCCAGGGAGGAACTGCCCCTTAAGAGGATTGAGGAGAAGGTCAGGTTTCTCAAAGACCTCGGCAAGAGGGTAGTGGTGGGCTTCGGTGTTTCCAAAAAGGAACACGCGAGGCGTATATCATCCTTTGCGGACGGCGTGGTTGTGGGTAGCCTGCTCGTCAGGATTACCTCAGAGGGAGATATCAGCGGACTGGCTTCCGCTGTCAGGAAGCTGAAGGAAGGGACTATAATAAAAGATAGTTAGGGCGGTTAGCTCAGCGGGAGAGCGCCATCCTCACAAGATGGAGGTCGGCGGTTCGAGTCCGCCACCGCCCACCATTAATCCTCTTCCTTCTCAACCTTCACCTTGTAACCTTCCTTCCCTATGTAGTAGCCCGCTGCCCCTCCCGCGGCGGCACCGAGCATAAAGGTACAACTGTTCAGAAACAGGCTCAGTGCGGTCAAGACTAACACCAGCTTCATTTCTCACCTCCTCCGGGAACCATCAGGACCTCAACGTAGTTATCCTTAAGAAGATACCTTTCAAATATCCTGAGCAGGTCCACCTTCCTCACCCTGCTCACGTTGTTGGTGAAGAACCTGTAAAAGTCGAGGTCTTTTGCCACGGTGTAGGAGTAGCCGATGTCGTAAGCCTCC
>JAUZRJ010000086.1 GCA_030950545.1 Aquificota bacterium
CATGACCGCAAGAGCTTCCGCGAGGGCAAAAAGGGGATCCTCAAGGACGCCGTCCATGAAGAGCTGGATCCAGCCGTATCCGTTGCCGAGCGAGACCGGAACCACAGCACCCACACACCCCGCCAGAAACCCCCCGACAGCGGGCTTCAGGTACTCAGGGATCTTGAGAGCTGAAAAGAGGTCTCTGACCGAAAAGAAAAACCTGACGTAGACCCTGACCACAAAAGCACAGATCAGACCAAGGCCCGCGTACACAAGAAGCGTAGCGGGATCCCAGGTGAAGCCTTCTGGTATATCAGCGTGAAATATGGGCTGAAAACCGAAGAAGGTGCAAAAGACCGTGTAGGAGGCCACTGATGCAACAAAGCTCGGTATCATGGCTTCCGCATCGAAGTCCCTCTTGAAGAACACCTCCGCACTTATTATGGCTCCCGCAAGGGGTGCCTTGAATATGGCAGCAACCCCTGAGCCCAGACCGACCGCTACTGCTGTTCTTCTCTCCCTCTCCGAAAGGTTGAAGACCTCGGATATCCAGGAGCCGATGCCCGCACCTATCAGCGCTATGGGTCCTTCTCTGCCTGAGGTTCCGCCCGTACCTATGGTCACAGCGGACGTTATCAGCTTCACAGCGGATGTTTTTAAAGAGAGCCTGCTTCTTGTATGATAAGCCTTTATGGCGGAGTCGGTCCCCACACCCGCGGACTCAGGAGAAAACCTGTGGGTCAGAAGACCGGAGATAAAACCGCCCACAGCCACCAGGAAGGGAAGCAGGAAAGGGTTTGCCGGAAACGTGTAGCCCTCGTACCCACCCTCCCCCGCAGGCCTCGGCTGGTGGTAGCCTGCGAGACCCTCAAGGACGAGACGGGTTACCGAGTCAAGGGTGATTACGAACAGAACCGCGGAGATACCCACCAGGATCCCGATCAGGGCGGGTATCAGGAGATACCTTCTGAGCATTATACTAAAGATTTTAGCCATGATAGAGATAGACGGGTCCTACGGTGAAGGCGGTGGCCAGATCCTGAGAACCGCCCTCGCACTCAGCTGTATACTCGGGGTCCCTGTCAGGATAAAGAAGGTGAGGGTTTCCAGGGAAAGGCCAGGGCTGAGGAGACAGCACCTCTGGGTGGTGAAAACCCTCAAAGACATCTGCTCCGCAAAGGTGGAGGGAGCCAGGATAGGCTCTCAGGAGGTCACCTTTGTTCCAGGGGATTTAAGGGATGGTGTCTACGAGGTTAACCTCGGGTCCGCTGGGTCCATACCTCTATTCCTTCAGGCGGTCCTGCCGGTTGTACTGCTCACACCTGGTGAGGTGGATATCACCGTTGTCGGCGGTACGGAGGTCCCGGGAGGCCCGACCGTGGACTGGTTCAGGTTCGTTTACGTTCCCTATCTGAGAAGCGTTCCCGATCTACTGAGGGTTGAGGTCCACCAGAGGGGGTACACGCCCGAGGGTGGAGGCAGGGTGAGGCTACTGGTGAGGAGCGGTCTAAAGGAAAGGCTCAGAGATCCAAAAGAGATCGGGAGGTTTTTAAAGGAAAGGGGCGTTTCCTTCAAAGGGGATAGGGGTTCCGTCAAAAGGGTCCATCTCATATCGGTGGCCCACGAGTTCCTGAGGGAGAGGAAGGTTGTGGAAAGACAGGTGAAGGGAGCACTCGATCTATGGTCCACTACGGGCCTGCCACATCCCGAAACCTACAGGCAGTATGTCAGAACAATTTCCGTAGGGACGAGTGTGACGATGTGGATAGAGGACGAACTCGGTAACGTCATGGGTGCGGACTCTCTGGGGAAGAAGGGAAAGCCCGCGGAGGTCGTCGGTGAGGAGTGTGCGAGAAAGCTTTACGAAGACTGGTCTTCGGGAGCTAACGTGGACAGACATCTGGCGGACCACCTCGTTCTCTGGATCGCCTTCACGGGAGGGAGCATCAGGGTTCCCCAGCTCACGGGCCACCTGATCACGAACGTCTGGGTGTGCGAGAGATTCCTCGGAGAGGGTGTCTTCAGGGTCCTCGGGAAGGAAAAGGTCATAGAGGCTGTGGTATAATCTTTCCCACCCATGGAAATCATAGAGGTCCCCATAGAGGAAGAGGTAAAGCAGTCCTACATAGACTACGCCATGTCCGTTATAGTGGGTAGGGCCATCCCCGATGTGAGGGACGGCCTGAAGCCCGTCCAGAGGCGGATACTGTACGCCATGTACGAGATGGGTCTCACACCCGATAAACCCTTCAAGAAGAGCGCAAGGGTCGTCGGGGAGGTCCTGGGCAAGTATCATCCCCACGGGGATCAGGCGGTCTATGACGCCCTCGTCCGTATGGCACAGGACTTCTCCATGAGGTATCCCCTCATCATAGGTCAGGGAAACTACGGATCCGTTGACGGCGACCCGCCCGCCCAGATGAGGTACACGGAAGCCAAGCTTTCAAAGATCGCCCTCGAGATGCTGGAGGACATAGACAAAGACACGGTTGACTTCACCCCCAACTTCGACGACACCCTGACGGAACCCGAGGTCCTCCCGTCAAAGTTCCCCAACCTGATCTGCAACGGGACCGCGGGTATAGCGGTGGGTCTGGCGACCTCAATACCGCCCCACAACCTCAGGGAGGTGGGTAAGGCCCTCATAGAGCTCGCAAAAAACCCGGACATGACCACGGAGGAGATCCTGAAGATAATAAAAGGACCGGACTTCCCAACCGGCGGTGTTGTGGAGAACGCGGAGGAGCTCAGGGAGATATACGAGACAGGAAGAGGAACCATACAGGTAAAGGCCAAGGCCCACGTGGAGAAGGTTCAGGGGGGAAGGGAGCAGATCGTGATAACGGAGATACCCTTCCAGGTGAACAAGGCGGAGCTGATAAAGAAGATAGCGGACAACGTAAGAAACGGCAGGATAAAGGAGATATCCGATATAAGGGACGAGTCTGACAAGGAAGGGATAAGGATAGTCATAGAGCTGAAGCGTGAGGCGAAGGGAGAGAAGGTCCTGAAGAAGCTCTTCAAACACACCCAGCTGAGAAAGGGTTTTCCCGTCAACCTGGTTGTCCTCATAAACGGAGAACCCAAGCTCGTAGGTCTGAAGGACCTCCTGATGGAGTTCATAAGGCACAGGGTTCAGGTGATCCTCAGAAGGACCAGGTTCTTCCTGAGGAAGGCGGAAGAAAGGCTCCACACGGTTGAAGGTCTGATAAAAGCCCTTGACAGTTTGGACGAGGTCATAGAGGGGATAAAGAGGGCGAGGGACACATCGGAGGCCAAGGAGTTCCTGATGTCCAGGTTTCAGCTCACCGAAAAGCAGGCTCAGGCGGTTCTGGACCTGAGACTCCAGAGGCTCACCTCTCTTGAGAGGGATAAACTAAGGAGGGAGAAGGAAGACCTTGAGGAGAGGATAGCCTACTACAGGAAGGTCATAGGGAGCGAGGAGGAGAGGATAAGGATATTCATAGAGGAGACGGAGGACCTGATAAAGAGGTTCGGGGACCCGAGGAGGACCTTTATAGAGGGTCTTGAGGGTGAACCCGAGAAGGGTTCGCTCCTGGTGGCGGTTCTGGAAAACGGGAAGGTGGTACCCCTTGAAGACCTACCTGAGGGAGAGTCCCCGGTCGTTAACATACTGGACGTGCCGTTCACAGAGGGTCTGTTCCTCGTGTCTAACAGAGGCAGGGTTTACTGGATAGCGGGTTCCCAGGCACTGAGGGGCTCCAAGATATCCTTCAGGGACAGCGGTGAAAGCATAGTGGGGTCTTTCATAAGGGAACAGTTTGCGGACAGACTCCTTCTGGCGACCAGACAGGGTTACATAAAGAAGATACCCCTCGTCGAGTTCGAGTACAGGTCCCAGGGTATGAGGATAATAAAGCTGCAGGAAGGGGACGAGGTTGTGGGTATAGCTCAGGCGATCGACGAAAGCCACATCCTGATGTTCACGGAAAGAGGCAGGGTAGCCAGGTTCAACGTCAGGGAGATACCCCCCGCCACACCGGGGACGAAGGGTGTGCAGGGTATGAAGGTGGAGGAAAGGGACAGGATAGTGGGTATCAGGATCCTCAGGAGCGAACCCTACCTCCTCGTTATCACCAGAGACGGCAGGGTGAAGAGGATCTCCGAGAAGGAGATACCGCTGAGAAACAGGGGTGTTAAGGGGGTATCCGTCCTCGCCTCCGCAAGGGAAAGGGTGGCGGACCTGATACCCGTGAGGGACGAGGTGGACCTGCTTCTGACAACCCTGTCCGGGAGAGCCTTCTACGACAGGATAAAGGCGGACAGCGTACCGCTCGCAACCAGGGAAAAGTTGACCAGAAGGAGGTGGGACCTGGGAGGGGACCTTATCCACAAAGTGGTGGTAAAATCTGGAGTAGCGGGGGATGAAAAAAGTAAGGGTTCTGATAAGACCTAAGAAGGGGCTCCTCGACCCCCAGGGAAGGGCGGTCCGTGAGATGCTTCAGGATCACGGTTTTAAGGTTGGAGAGGTCGTGGTAGGCAAGGTGGTTGAGATGGAGGTGGACGACTCCCAAGATGTGAAAACGCTCGTGGAGAAGTTCATAGTCAACCCCCTCATAGAGGACTACGAGATAGAGGAAACCTGATGAGGTTCGCGGTCTGCGTCTTCCCGGGGTCCAACTGCGATTACGACACCTACTACGTGATCAGGGACGTCCTCGAGAAGGAGGTCGAGTTTGTAGACCACAGGACCAGAGACCTTTCCCGCTATGACGTGGTTGTGGTTCCCGGAGGCTTCTCCTACGGAGACTACCTCAGACCCGGAGCCCTCGCGGCTAGAACACCCCTTGCGGAGGCGGTGTACGAGTTCGCCCAGAAAGGAGGGACAGTCCTCGGTATATGCAACGGCTTCCAGATCCTGACAGAGCTGGGACTCCTCCCAGGAGCGCTCCTGCCTAACCTGAACATGAGGTTCGTCTGCAGGGAAGTCAGGATAAGGGTTGAGAACAACAACACCAGGCTCACCAAGAAGCTGGAGAGGGGGGAGGTCCTCAGGATCCCCGTAGCACACCACGACGGCAGGTACTACGTCCCTGAGGACCAGGTAAGGGCCCTCGAGGAGAGGGGTCAGATCCTGTTCAGGTACCTGGACAACCCGAACGGGTCCGTCTCGGACATAGCGGGTGTGATGAACGAGAAAGGGAACGTCTTCGGCATGATGCCCCACCCGGAGAGGGCTTCGGAGGACATCATGGGAAGCCACGACGGGCTGATGCTGTGGTATTCTCTTATAAGTGATTGACGCAGACCTTGTGAAGGAGGCGGTAAGGCAGAGGAAGGCAAGGTCCGAGTCCTTCCTTGGCTACGAGTACCTCAGGTTTTCCGACGACTTCAAAGACATACCCCGCGGGACGGTCCTCCTTCAGGACACGGTGATCTGGGGATACCCGCACATAGGGAGGATATTCGTGCTGGAGAGGGGGCTCAAAGAACAGTTCAGGGGTCCCTTCTGGGTCGAGGAGAAGGTGGACGGCTACAACGTGAGGGTTTTCAGGGCGGGGAACGAGGTCATAGCCCTGTCCCGGGGCGGGTACATATGCCCGTTCACAACGGACAGGATAGGGGACTTTATAGACCTGTCCTTTTTTGAGGAAAACCCAGACCTTATCCTCTGTGCGGAGGTGGCGGGTCCGGAAAACCCTTACATAGAGGAGAGCCCGCCCCATGTGAAGGAGGACATAAAGGTCTTCGTCTTTGACATAATGAAAAAAGGATCCAAGGAGTTCCTGCCCCAGGAGGAGAAGCTCAGGATAATAGAGCGCTACTCCCTCCCGTCGGTTGAGGTCTTCGGCAGGTTCACCCACGGGGACATCCCCAAGCTCAAGGACCTTCTGTTCAGGCTCAACGGGGAAGGGAGAGAAGGTGTGGTCTTTAAGGGAGAGGAAGGCAGGAGGGCGAAGTACATAACCAGCTACGCAAACCTCAGCGACATAAAGATAACCGCCAAGAACATGCTCCAGCTACCCGCTGAGTACTACACAAACAGACTCCTCAGGCTCGTCCTCTTCATGGAGGAGGAGGGTATAGAGAAGACGGGACATCTGTACGAGGAGCTCGGCAGGGCCTTAATAGACGGTCTCTTTGAGGCCATAGAGCAGTTCAAGAAGGAGCACAGGGTCTCCAGGACCTTCAGGTGCAGGTTTCACAAAAAGGAGAACGCCATAGCCCTCCTGGAACTCCTCAGGAGGACCTCAAGACACATACAGGTTATAGAGAGAGACCTTTACATGGAAAACGGCATGTGGGTTCTGACCTTCGACAAGGTCTTCCTGAACATGACCGGTCTGCTGGGACACCTACTCGGTGGCGGACTTGTGTTTGATTAGGCTCTCCAGTATACCCCTGAAGTTCCTGGCGTCTATTATCTTTATCCCCACCTTGTCCGCCCACTTCCTCAGCCCTTCGTCCCCTGTCACAACGGTCCCGTCCAGCTCGTAGGCCAGGAGGAGAACGTCAACGTCCTCCTTGCTGTCTATGATACCCTGCCTGAGGGCTTCCCTGTACTTTTCCCTCAGCCTGCTTATGAGCTTTCCCACCGTGTCCTCGTTAAGCTTTCCCGCCTCCTTCGTGTGCTCCTCCGCTATCCTGAGGCCCTTGTTTATCCTGTGCCTTATCTCCTCTATCAGCTCGTAAAGTACTTCGCTCGGTATAAGTATGGAGTGCTTTCTGGGAGACCTTATCTTGACCACCATCTCAAACTCGGGAGCAAGGGGTCCGAGGTCCACCATCTTGAGCAGTTCCCCGTAAACGGAGGTGGGCATGTAGAACCTCGCCCCCGAGTGCATAGCGAGGTGGAGGAAGTTCTCTACAGCTCCCCTCTGGTCCTTCTCGAAGGTGGTGTATATGTCCGGGTTCGTGAAGACGCTCGTGTCGAGAACGAAGTCCTCCATAAGTCCTATTTTAACCGCCAGAAGAAAAAATTATTTGTAGGCGGGGGAGAAAGGTGTCAAAATTGACACTATGGGCGGGATCCTCATAGTGGAGGACGATGAGAACCTCGGCAGGCTTCTGGAGAGGAAGCTGGCGGAAAAGGGCTTCAGGGTTGACAGGACCTGTTCGGGAGAAGAGGCGAGGGAGCTGATAAGGTCAAGGGGCTACGACGTGGTCCTTCTGGACATAAGGCTGAAAGACACGGACGGATTTGAGATCCTCAAGGAGTTCGCAGGCGACACACTGACCAAGTTCATAGTGATCACGGGCTACGGGGACCTGAGGACCGCAGTGGAGGCCATGAGGGCGGGAGCGACCGACTTCATACAGAAACCCTTCAGCTTCGACATACTGGAGGTCAGCATAGACAGGGCCCTAAAAGAAAAGAGGCTGGAAGAAGAAAACAGGGCCCTCAGGAGCATACTGCTCGAGAAGGACCAGGAAGTTCTGCTGGAGACCAGAAGTCCCGCCTTCAGGGAGGTGCTCGAGACCGCGAAGAAGGTCGCAGGGAGTGACATCAACGTCCTTATAAGGGGCGAGACCGGCACGGGCAAGGAGGTTCTGGCAAGATACATACACAGACTGTCCCCCAGATCGGAGGGCCCCTTCATAGTGGTTGACTGCAGCGCTATCCCCGAACACCTCTTCGAGAGCGAGGTCTTCGGCCACGAAAAGGGTGCCTACACGGGGGCCACACAGAAAAAGCTTGGCCTTGTGGAGCTGGCGGACGGAGGTACACTCTTCCTGGACGAGATAGGGGATGTCCCCCTGCACGTTCAGTCCAAGCTCCTCAGGTTCGTCGAGACCAGAAGGTTCAGGAGGGTGGGCGGTCTGAAGGAGATAAGCGTCGATGTGAGGATAATATCCGCCACCAACAGGGACCTCAGCGGTATGGTGTCGAGGGGTGAGTTCAGGAGCGACCTGCTTTTCAGGCTGAACGTGGTGGAGATAAACATACCTCCCCTAAGGGAGAGGAAGGAGGACATACCCCTACTTGTGGATCACTTCCTGAGCAGGTACGGGAAGAAGATAAGGAAGGAGACCCTCAAAGCCCTCACAGACTACCCCTGGCCCGGGAACGTGAGGGAGCTCAAGAACGCGATAGAGAGGGCTGTCCTCCTCTCCCGCGGGGAGTACGTGGACGAGAACCTGTGCCTCCCGAAGGACGGAAGTCTGGAGTGTCCGGAGGACCTGTTCTCCAAGATGCCCTCCCTGGAGGACCTTGAGCTTATGTACGTTGACTACCTCTACAGAAGGCTTGGGAGCGTCTCCAAGGTGGCGGAGGTCCTCCGCTGTAGCAGGAGGACCGTCTTCAGGAAGCTGAAAAAGTTAAGAGAGAGGAACGGAAACCCTGAAGAGGGTCCCCTCTCCGGGCCTGCTCCTGACGTCGATTGAGCCGCTGTACTCCCTGACGATACTGTCAACTATGGCAAGACCGAGTCCCGCACCCTCCTTTTTGCCCTTACCCTGATAGAAGGGGATGAAGATCTTGGTAAGATCCTCAGGGTCTATACCTACACCCCTATCCTCCACCTCCAGAACCCAGGAGTTCCCGTCCGCATAGAGCCTCACCCATACCTTGCTTCCCTCCCGGGAGGCCTGCACAGCGTTCAGGACCAGGTTCATAACGAGGTGCCTTATGTCCGCCTCGCTACCCACCGAGTAGCCGACGTCCTCAAGCTCCGCCTCAACGGACACACCCCTTTCCTTAGCGTAGAACCTGAGGAGGTCCAGGGCATCGGAGACCGCCTTCTTTACGTCCACAAAGTCCTTACGGGAGTTCCTCCTGACAAGGCAGAGGAGCTTGTCCACATAGTCCTTACACGTGTAAACGGAGGACCTTATAAGGTCTATCTCCTCACAGCTTCCCACCTTCCCCTCAAGCTCCTCCAGGGCGAGGAGTATCGTCCCGAGGGGTGTGCTGAGCTGGTGGGCTATCCCGAGAGCCAGAAAGCCGACGGAACTGAGCTTCTGGGACAGGCTGAACAGATAGTACCTCTCCTTGTCGCTCTTTATCTCCCTTATTATCTGGAGTATTTTCTTCCCTCCCTCTATCGGAAAGGCGCAGATCTCAACGGGAAGCTCCTTGTTGTCGTGGGTGTAATGGGTGTGGACCACGTTAACGGACCTTCCGTGCTTTTCTATCTCCTTCAGGGGACAGGGGTGACACTCCCCGTCGCAGGGCTCGCTCCTGTGATGGGATACGACGTAGCAGAAGTTTCCGATCACCTCCTCGGGAGACCCGTATCCCATATCCTCCGCGTACTTCCTGTTGGCGTAAACTATCCTGTAGTCTCTGTCTATAACTACCACCTCTTCCTCAAGGTCGTCGAAAACCGAAAAGTCCATGGGTATCAATTTAGTCTGGACTGTAAAGGGTGTTAAGATGTCAGCACCGTCACCGGTAGTGACAGATCTGTCACAGGTACTTCACGGAAGGTCTTTTATGATGCGGGTTGAGTTCCGGCACGGAATTTGCAAAGTAATATGGAAGATACATCACGCTTTGAGGAGGTGGAGACATGAAAGGGATGAGCAGAAGAGACCTGCTTAAGGTCGCGGGGGCGGGGATCCTCATCGGGGCCCAGATGCGGTCCACCAGCTTCGCGACGCCCGTGAAGTCGCAGGGACGCATGCTCCCTCCTCCCAAGGGGAAGAGGGTTGTGATAGTGGGAGGAGGATGGGCGGGGGTCACCGCAGCCAAGTACATAAAGAAGGAGATGCCTTCCGCGGAGGTGGTCCTGATAGAGAAGAGGAAGATCTTCATGTCCTGTCCGATAAGCAACGTGTGGCTGGGCGGTCTTGTGGAGATGGACTTCCTTATGCACGACTTCCACACCCCCGCATCCAAGTACGGGTACACCTTCATAAACGCCACGGTCCTTGACATTGACAGGTCAAAGAGGAGGGTTTACACAAACGAGGGTTACGTGGACTACGACTACCTGATCCTCGCGCCCGGCATAGGCTACAACTACGACGCCTGGTTCAAAGGCGACAGGGAGATGGCCCGCTACTGCGCAACCCGTTTCCCCTCCGCCTTCATACCCGGTTCCGAGCACATAGCCCTCAAGAGAAAGGTCCACAACTTTGAGGAAGGGACCTTTGTGCTTGTTGTCCCGCCACCCCCGCACAGATGCCCGCCCGCACCTTACGAGAGGGCGGCCATGATAGCCTACGTCTTCAAGAAGAACGGTGTCAAGGGGAAGCTCATAATCCTCGACCCCAAAAACGACATAAAGCCCAAGGGTCCGGGCTTCAGGAACGCCTATATAGAACTTTACGGCGACCTCGTCGAGTACGTACCCAACGCCAAGATCAAAGAGGTAGACCCTGTAAATAAGGTCATAAGGACGACCGCGGGTGACTTCAAGTTCGACGACGCAAACCTGAACCCACCTCACAGGGCAGGAGACATAGCCTGGAAGGCGGGACTCGTTAATCCCAAGACCGGCTGGTGTGACGTCGACCCGCTCACCCTTCAGTCCAAACTGGACCCCAGGGTCTTCGTTGCGGGCGACGCCTCCTCCGTGAAAGGCTTCCCCAAGAGTGGTGACATGGCCCACAACCACACCCAGACCATGGTGGTCAAAGCCCTTGTCGCCCTTATGAAAGGTAAGGACCCGAGGGAAGCGGTCAAAGCTCCCACCAACACATGCTACTCCATGGTCAACGGAGACCCGAAAGAGGCCATAGTGATAAACGTGCTCTACGACATAGACCTCAAGAAGGGGACGGTGGTCAAGAAGAAGGTGAACGTGGAAAACAGAAGGTCAAAACAGCTCGCGACCGCGACCTTCGAGTGGGCGAGGGCCCTCTACAGGGACATGTTCAGCTGATCCCCCTCTTCCCGTCGCCCTTTTTATCTTTTTTCTCAAGGGGGTGCTTTGATGGACAGGAGGAGCTTTCTGAAGGTCTGCACCACGGTCGCCCTCACCTCCCCACCTCTCCTTTACGGTGTTCTCAGGGCAGGTGAGTCTGAGTTCAAACCTTACAAAAAGGCCCTCCTCGTGAACAAGGACGGGAAACCTGTGACGCCCGAGGAGATAAAACCTTCCAAGGAGTACATCTTCTTCTATCCCTACAGATCTACTCCATGCCTGCTCATAAACTTGGGCAGAAGAGCGGACCCTGTGGAGGTGGAAACGAAAGACGGACACACCTACCTGTGGCGGGGAGGTGTGGGTCCCGATAGGAGCATAGTCGCCTTCTCCGCCATATGCACCCACCAGCTCAGCCACCCCACACCCTCGACTACCTTCATAAACTACTACCCCGAAGGCAAGAAGGCTAAAATAGCCAAAAGGGACCTTGTGATCCAGTGCTGTGCTCACATGTCCGCCTTTGACCCCGCAAAGGGGGGTAAAGTGATAGAAGGTCCCGCCCCCTTCCCGCTCACCGCCATAGTCCTCTCCTACGAGCAGGGCAAGATCTACGCCCTCGGAACGCTCGGTAAGGAGGTTTACGAGGATTTCTTCGACGTCTTCAAACCGGATCTCAGAAAGCTCTACGGGTCTTCGAGAAAGGCGAGGGAGCTTGTGGATGTGTGTACGGTCCTCGAGATGGAGGAGTACACAGAGGAGATAGTAAGGTGCTAAATTAAGAGTACCGAAGGCCGTATAGTATAATCTGAAGGGAGGGAAGAGATGGGAAAGGGGAGCTTTATATTCCTGCTCTTCGTAGGCCTTTCCTTCGCCTTCAGGGTAACCCAGGGGATAGACGAGGCCCAGAGGGCGGTGGTGAAGGCCTTTGAAGCGGGCGCAAGGGACAGAGCACCGTACCTTTACTCCAAAACGAGAAGCTACAAGGAGATCTCCACGATCCTCGCCTCGGAGGCGGACGATGTCGGGTCCAAAATATTCGCCATAAGGACCATGAACTACGCCTCCAAGGCTATAAGCGCGGCTTTTGTGGGAGCTGAAGAGCTCACACCCCTTGACACCCTCAGGAGGAAGAAAGAGGCGGGAAAACCCTCCTTCACCCTAGTGGACGTGGACGATATAAGGAACAGGCTGGAGTTTTTAAGGAACAACAGGGGTATGAACTGCTCCCCCAGTGAGCTCGGAAGGGCTGAGGCCTTTTACGACGCCCTCGTCTACGAGCTCTCAAAGGAAGAACCCAACTCCGCGCTGGTCCTCAGGTTTTACAACGAGGCGAATATGGTGAGCAGGATAGCGGAGAGCAAGCTCAAGGTCGCCATGGAAAATGAGCTGGAGTGCTACACGGGAAGGAAGAAGGTGGTAGCCCTGCCCCCGCCCGAGGAGAAGCCCACGCCCGTAGCGGAGAAACCAGAGGAGAAAAAGCCTAGGCTCGTCGAGGAACCCCTCAAGATCACCGCCAGAATACACTTTGACTTTGACAAGTACAACATAAAAAGGGAGTACATACCCATACTTAACGAGGTGGTAAAGACCCTGAAAGAGAACCCCTTCGTAAAGGTCAGGATAGAGGGTTACACCGACATAATAGGACCGAAGGACTACAACGTAAGGCTCGCTTACAAGAGAGCCATGTCCGTTAAGAAGTACCTGGTCAAGCACGGCATACCCGAAGAGAAGATAGAGATAGTCGGCTTCGGTAAGGAGAGGTTCATAGCGACCAACAAAACGAGCATAGGAAGGCTCACGAACAGGAGAGTCGAGTTCATAGTCATAAAGGTCCAGGAGGAATAGAACCTTTATGCGGGACATACTCATGGGGGTTTCCCGGGCGGGTATGAAGGAGTCCGGGGACCCTGACCTCCTGGTTGTCCTTCTCCCCCGAACCTGCCACGCGTCCTTCCTTTTTACGGACAACCACTTCAGGTCCGGGTCCGTTATTTACTCCCAGAAGGCATTCCGCAGGAGGAGCTCCTTAAGGGCCTTTGTGGTGAACAGCGGAAACGCCAATTGCGGAACGGGAGAGGAAGGTGTGAGGCACGCCCGCATGATGGCGGAGAAGGTGGGGGAGGTTCTGGGTGTAGACCCTGAAGATGTTCTCGTCTTCTCCACAGGTGTCATAGGTAAACCCCTGCCCTTGGACAGGGTCCTAGAAGCCATAAAAAAGGCCTGCTCTGATCTAAAACCCCTGGACCTCGAAGAAGCTTCCAGAGTCATAGGGACGACAGACAGCTTCCCCAAGTTTACCTCCTTAAAGAAAGGCTCCCTTGAGGTCTTCGGGTTCGCCAAGGGGGCCGGGATGATAAGCCCGTCCATGGCTACGATGCTGGCATTTGTCTTCACCAACGCAAAGGCGGACCCAGAAACACTCAGAGATATCCACAGGGAGGTGTGTGACAGAACCTTCAACTCCATAACGGTGGACAACTGCAAGAGCACAAACGACAGCTTCGGTGTTATAGCCCTCGGGGAGGTGGATGCGGACAGAGAAGATCTGCGGTCAGCCCTCGAAGAGGTGTCCCTTTCGCTGGCAAAGAAGATAGTCGAGGACGGGGAAGGGGCCACAAGGGTTATAAAGGTCACAGTCAGGAACGCGTCCATGGTAGCAAAGGCAAGGGAGATAGCGAGAGCTGTGGCGGGTTCCCTGCTCGTAAAGACCGCGGTCTACGGTAGGGACCCCAACTGGGGAAGGATACTGGCCGCTGCGGGAAGCACAGAGTTCCCCGTGGACCCCTTTAAGGTCAGAGTGTTCATAGGAGGTCACCTCCTCTACGACGGGAAGCCGAGACCAGAGGCGGAAGACAGGGCAAGGTCGCACATGAAGGAAGAGAGGGAGGTTGAGATCGTGGTGGATCTCGGTGAAGGTAAAGAGAGCTGGACTTACTACTCCTCGGATTTAGGTTATGAGTATATACGTGTCAACGCAGAGTACAGGACGTGAGGTGGGCTATGAGAGGTTTCCTTGAGGCGCTTCCCTTCCTCATATTTGTCGCGGTCTTCATAGCTATCGCCTTCGGCGGTAATCTTCTCAAGTATCTCGGAGGTCTTGCCATGGTGTTCTCACCTGTCGTTGTACTCGTTATACTCGGCATCATATTCCTTATAGCCGCGATCAAGATAATCCCCGAGTACGAAAGGGCTGTGGTGTTCAGACTCGGAAGGGTGATAGGGTCCAAGGGTCCCGGCCTGATAATCATAATTCCCGTCATAGACCGTATCGTGAGGGTGTCCCTGAGGACCGTGACCCTTGACGTTCCCACCCAGGACATAATCACCAAGGACAACGTCTCCGTTCAGGTTGACGCGGTCGTTTACTTCAGGGTGGTCGACCCTGTCAAGGCCATAGTCGAGGTGGAGGACTACCTCTACGCGACCTCCCAGATAGCCCAGACGACGCTGAGGAGCGTCTGCGGTGAGGCGGAACTCGACGAACTCCTCTCCCAGAGGGAGAAGATAAACCTGAAGCTTCAGGAGATAATAGACAGACAGACGGACCCCTGGGGCGTTAAGGTGGTTGCGGTTGAGCTCAAAAAGATCGACCTTCCCGACGACCTCAGGAAGGCGATAGCGAGACAGGCGGAAGCTGAGAGGGAGAGGAGGGCGAAGATAATATCCGCGGAGGCGGAGTATCAGGCGGCCCAGAAGCTACTCGAAGCAGCGAGGATTTTAGCTACAGAACCTATAGCCATACAGCTCAGATACTTAGAGACCTTACACACCATAGGTCTCCAGAACGCCAAGATGGTGGTTTTCCCCTTCCCCTTTGAGTTCATAGAGCTTCTGGGCAAGGGAAAAAAGGAGTCAAAGGGCTGACCCGGTGAGTATACTTCGGGACTCCTCGGACCGCCTATCCCCTACCAGGCCTCTCCTGTGAACCTTTCTGTCCACCTTCTCGGGCTTGAGGGTCTCGATTATGAACTCCATCGCCCTGTGGGCCTTCTCCGGGTCCCCGCAGGTGTAGACGTCCACCGTGGCGAGCCTGTGCTCTGGCCAGGTGTGGATCGAGATGTGGGACTCCGCGAGAAGGACCACTCCCGTCGCACCGTGGGGCTGAAACTGGTAGTAGTGGGAAGATATCTTGGTGAGGTCGGCCACCCTGACAGCGGTCTCCAGAAGGTCCCTTATGTCCTCAACGCGGTCGATCCTGTCCGCCTCCACCCCGTAAAGGTCCGCTAGGATATGCAGTCCGAGGGTCTTTGCCATTTCCTGTCCTCCCTTGAGAAGTTTTTGAAGAGTTGGGTCAGAATAAGGCACCTCATGATAAAACACCTCCCTGAAAGCAGATACATAGTATAATCGTTCTCAGTGAAAAAGACAAGAAGGGCGAAGGACCTGAGGCCCACTCCTTCCATGGTAAAAAACGCCCTTTTTAACATACTCGGAGATCTGGAAGGACTCCTTTTCCTTGACCTGTTTGCGGGAACAGGTCAGATAGGCCTTGAAGCGGAAAGGAGAGGGGCTGAGGTTATATATGTGGAGAGGAACCCTTTCAGGGCAAAGAAGATCAGGGAGAAGGCTAAAGGGAGAGTTGTGGTGGGTGATGCGGTGGTGATCCTGAGGCGTATGGAGTTAGAGCCGGATGTTGTCTTTGCGGACCCTCCTTACAGCTACACGAGATACGAGGACCTCATACGGGAAGTTCTCGAGGTCCTGAAACCCGGAGGTGTCTTCGTGCTTGAGCACGACAAAAGAAAACGGTTCAACCCTGACGAGGAGAGGATTTACGGAGACACAGCCCTTTCCATATGGAGGAAGGCTCCGTGAAAAAGGCTGTCTATCCGGGGACGTTCGACCCGCCACACCTCGGCCATATGGACATAGTCGAGAGGAGCCTGAAGATATTCGACAGGGTGGTCGTTGCGGTAGCGGTGAGGCCGAGGAAGGAGATCCTGTTCACGATAGAGGAGAGGCTGGAGATGTTCAGGAGGATGGTGGAACACCTCGGGGAGAGGGTTGAGGTGAAGAGCTTTGACTCACTCCTTGTTGACTTCATGAGGAAGGAAGGTATAGACACAATAGTGAGGGGTGTGAGGCTCTTCACAGACTTTGAGTACGAGCTCCAGATAGCCCTCACCAACTTCAGACTCGCCGGGGTTGAGACCGTTTTTATGATGCCCTCCCAGGAGTTCATCCACATAAGCTCAACCATAGTCAGGGACATAGCCTCTTACTGCGGAAACTTAAAAGGTATAGTCCATCCTTACGTGGAGAAGAAGCTGAGGGAGAAGTTCGGATGTGGCTGATAGTCCTCGCCCTTCCCGCTGTTCTCTTCGGGAAGACCTACTGCGTTGAGGTGGAAAGGGACCCGTACAGAGACCCGTACCTCGGGTTTGCGGTCCTGAGGACGGTCGAGAGGGCGGTTGTGGAGAGCGGGAACAGCCTCGGTTGCGGGAAGGGCTCCCGGATGCTCAGGGTCAGGGTTGTCTCCTTCAGGGAGGTCCCGATAGCCTTCACACCCGACCAGAGGGTGAGCGCTTACAGCCTTTACCTGACGCTCAGGGTGGAGGCAGGGAAAGAGACTTTCACCCTGAAAGGTACTGTCCCTTACTCCCAGCCCACGGGAGGCCTCGGTGATATACCCAGGAGGAGGGCCATAGACGACATCCTGGACAAGCTATATTTAAACTTACTGGAAAAACTCAGAGGAGGTGGTGAGGATGCTGATAAACGTCGAGACCGCTAAAGGGGTTAAAGAGGTAAGGGAGAAGCTGGAGGAAGTCGCAAAGGCCAGGGGTTTCGGTGTCATGAGCGTTCACGAGGTCACGAACATACTCGACTCAAAAGGATTTCCCATAGACTATGAGTGCGTGATAGTTGAGGTCTGCCAGCCGAAGTCCGCGAGCGAGGTCCTCTCCAAGAACCCCTATATATCAACCGCCATGCCCTGCAGGATATCGGTCTTCAGGAAAGGTGACAGGACGGTACTCAGCACAATAGCCCCCACCGAGATGATAAAGATGTACAACGAGCCACAGCTTGAAGACATAGCCAGGAAGGTTGAGGACCAGATAAGGGAGATCATGGAAGAATCCGCTAAATGACCGACAGAGCCTTCATGTCCCTCGCCCTATCCCTCGCTAAGAGGAGAAAGGGACTTACCCACCCGAACCCCACGGTTGGCTGTGTCGTGGTGAAGGAGGGGGAGGTGGTCGGCCTCGGACTCCACGAGGCTCCGGGCAGACCCCACGCCGAGGTTGTCGCCCTGAACCAGGCGGGAGACGGGGCGGAAGGCTCAACCCTGTATGTCACCCTCGAACCCTGCGCCCATCACGGCAGGACGCCACCCTGTGTGGAGGCCATACTCAGGGCGAAGGTGAGAAGGGTGGTGGTCGCCGTTGAGGACCCCAACCCTTCAGTCTCGGGGAAAGGTATAGAGAGGCTGAGATCTGAAGGGGTCCAGGTAGATGTCGGTGTCCTCAGGGAAGAGGCGAGGCTCCTGAACGAAGACTTCTTCACCTACATAACCTCGGACAGACCCTACGTAACGCTCAAGCTCGCACAGACTCTCGACGGCAGGATAGCCACCCTGACGGGAGACAGCAGGTGGATAACGTCCCCGGAAAGCAGGCGTTTCGCCCACAAGCTCAGATCCGAGGCAAGCGCTATCTTAGTCGGCATAAACACGGTTCTCAAAGACGACCCCCTCCTCACCGTCAGGTATCTCCCCGTCAGGAAAAGGATCCTGAAGGTTGTCATAGACCCTGACCTTGAGATTCCGGAGGAGGCAAACGTCTTGGACAAATCCGGCGGAGACACACTCCTGGTACACACGAGGAGGGACCCCGGAAAGGAAGAGGTCCTGAGGAAGAGGGGGGCGAACCTTCTCTTCATGGAGACGGTCGACCTGAGGAGACTTCTGAGGACCCTCAAGGAGATGGGCGTTATGCACCTGCTCGTGGAGGGAGGAGGCTACACCGTCACCCAGTTCCTGAGGGAGGGTCTCTTCGACAGGGTAGTCCTCTTTCAGGCGCCGAAGATCCTGGGAGAGGGTATAGGCATAGGGGATCTGGGTATAGAGAGGGTGGAGGAGTCCCTGAAGCTCAGCCTGAGAAGGGAGATAAGGATAGGGGAGGAGAGGTTCTTTGAGTATGTCCCCGTCATGAAGAAAAGGACCTTGAGGTGGTAAATTCTTAACCTATGAGGTGGATAAGACTGAGAAGGACCAAGATAAAGGTGGTCGGTGAGAAGGCGAGGATGCGGATGAAGGGTATGACAGCTCCCGAAGAGCACACCCACTTCCTGCACGGTCTTCTTACCAACGATGTAAAGTCCCTAAGGCCCGGAACCTTCAACTACAACCTGTGGCTGAGGCAGAACGGCCAGCCAATAGGCGACATGTTCGTATTCCGTTTTGAGGACCACTTTCTCATAGACACAGAACTCCCTTCCGAAAGGGTGATAGAGGAGTTCAACAGGCTGAAGCTCTCCCTCAGGGTCAGCTTCGAGGACCTCTCCCCTTCTCTCGATCATGTGTTCGTCTTCGGCGAAGGATCAGGAGACTTTATCAAGGAAAGGTTCGGGCTAAGCCTCGGAGACCGCGAGTTTAAAGAGACAGGACCGCTGATCGTCGCCAGGAACGATGTGAGGCTGAAGATGGAAGGCTACGACCTCATAGGTGACCTCTCGGGGGTTGAGCTTCCCCCAAGTACAGAGATCACGGAACGGGAGTTTGAGGACCTGAGGATAGAGAACTGCGTCCCGAGGACCGGGAAGGAGCTGAAAGAGGGTTTCTCTCCTCTGGAGGCTGGGCTTCTGAACCACGCCATAAGCATGACGAAGGGCTGTTATGTAGGGCAGGAAGCTGTAGCGAGGGTGTACTACAGGGGGAGAACACCGAGAACCCTTGTCAGGATCATCGCGGAAGGTGAGATCGGAGAAGGTGAAGACCTGACGAGGGAAGGAAAAAAGGTGGGAGTCATAACCTCGGTCAGCTCCGACAGGAAGAGGGGCCTCGGATACATACTCAGGGATCACGCGGGTGAGGGTGTGAGGACGGAAAAGGGTGTAGAGGTGAAGGTCATTTCCTGTGAGTCCTGAGGATTTCCGAAAGCATCTGGATAACGGTGTCTATCCTGTGGTTTATCTGAGTTATCTCCTGTCTGAGCTGTCCGGTTTCCTGTCTGAGCTGTCCGATTTCTTCTCTCATCTCCTGCCTCAGCTGGTTCATCTCCTGCCTCAGCTGGTTTGTCTGGTTGTCTATCTTCTCATCAAGTCTTTTTATCTCATCCCTGAGCTGGTTCATCTCCTGCCTGAGCTGATTCATCTCCTGCCTGAGCTGACCCATTTCTCCTCTTAGCTGACCTGTCTGGGTGTCTATCTTCTGGTTCAGGTATCTGAAGTCTTCCTACCTCTTCCTCTCAAGCTCCTCTATCCTGCGGATTATCTCTTTTGTCCTCTCGTCAACCACCTCATAAACAAGCTCAAGAGTCACCTTCCTTATAACCCCCTTCGCCTTTTCAAAGACCATACCTATATGTTCCTCTGGAACTCTTCGGGTGTCAAGCAGGTAGGTCTTTTACTTCACCCCCGTTCATGTTAAGCTATAAGGAAGGAGGGAAGAAAATGGGTGAGTGGAGAACCTTCGAGAAGGACGGTGTTCAGGTCAGGGGTTACCTTGCAGAGAGATCGGAAGAGCGTCGT
>JAUZRJ010000087.1 GCA_030950545.1 Aquificota bacterium
GCCTCTTGGGTGTCTCGTACTCAACGTGTGTTATGTTTATCGTTATCCCCCTCTCCTTCTCCTCGGGTGCCTTGTCTATCTCCTCGTACTTAACACACTCAGCTCTCCCGCCCTCCACCAGACCGGCAGCTAAAACGCATGGTATCGCGGAAGTTAGCGTGCTCTTCCCGTGTTCCACGTGCCCTATGGTGCCTACGGTCACGTGCTCCTTGGTCCTCTCAAACTTCTCCTTGCCCATCTATACCAACCTCCTCAGGCGCTCTTTCCCGCCATACGCTCGCCTATTATCTTCTCCGCGATCTGCTGGGGAACCTCCTCGTAGTGGGAAAACTTCATTATAAAGGTTCCGCGCCCCTGTGTCAAGCTCCTGAGGGTCGTCGCGTAACCGAACATCTCCGCCAGAGGCACATGCGCCTTCACCGCGGTTATTATCCCCTTCTTCTCCATACCCAGGATCTTCCCCCTTCTGGAGTTGAGGTCCCCTATGACGTCACCCACGTAGTCCTCCGGAGTTTCAACCTCAACCTCCATTATGGGCTCGAGGAGAACGGGGTCCGCCTTCTTGGCCGCGTCCTTGAACGCAAGGGATCCCGCTATCTGGAAGGCTATGTCCGAAGAGTCGACCTCGTGGAAGGAGCCGTCAAAGAGCCTAACCTTTACGTCCACAACAGGGTATCCCGCAAGGATGCCGTTCTCCATCGCCTCCTTTATACCCTTTTCGACCGCGGGTATGAACTCCTTGGGGATCACACCTCCGACTATGTCGTTTACGAACTCAAAACCCTTACCTCTCGGAAGGGGTTCTATCTCTATGACCGCGTGACCGTACTGACCTCTACCGCCCGTCTGCCTTATGAACTTACCCTCTCCTACCGCCTTCTTCCTTATGGTCTCCTTGTAGGCCACCTGCGGTTTTCCTACGTTGACTTCTATCCCGTACTCCCTCTTCATCCTGTCGACGATTATCTCGAGGTGGAGCTCTCCCATACCGTGTATCAGGGTCTGGCCAGTTTCCTGGTCTACTGTTGCCCTGAAGGTGGGGTCCTCCTTCATGAACCTGTTGAGAACCTGGGACAGTTTCTCCTGGTCCTTCTTGGTTTTGGGTTCTATGGCCATGGATATGACCGGGTCGGGAAACTCAAGCTTTTCGAGGACTATGGGGTGCTTTTCGTCCGCAAGGGTGTCACCTGTTGTTGCGTCCAGACCGACCACCGCACATATCTCCCCCGCGGAAACGCTCTGGATCTCCTCCCTGTGGTTGGCGTGCATGAGAAGAAGCCTCCCGAGCCTCTGCTTCTCGTCCTTTGTAACGTTCAGAACGTAAGAGCCAGCCTTGAGGGAACCGGAGAAAACCCTTATGTAGGTGAGCTGTCCCGCGTAGGGGTCAGACATAACCTTGAAGACGTACGCACAGAAGGGTTCATCGTCTAAGGGTTTCCTCTCTTCAGGCTCTCCCGTCTTGGGGTTCGTTCCCTTAACCGGCGGGAGGTCCAGTGGTGAGGGAAGGTAGTCTATGACCGCGTCGAGGAGCGGTTGGACGCCCTTGTTTTTGAAGGCGGAACCGCACAGAACCGGTACGAGCTGTCTCTCTATGGTCGCCTTCCTGAGGGCTTTCCTGAGGTCCTCGACGGGTATGTCCTGACCTTCAAGGTACCTCTCCATAAGGCTGTCGTCGGTTTCCACTATGGTCTCGACCATCTTCTCACGCCACTCCTCCGCCTTCGCTCTGTACTCTTCAGGTATGTCTATGACCTCATACTTTGCTCCGAGGGTTTCCTCGAGCCACCTTATCGCCTTCATCTCCATTAGGTCTATCACGCCCTCGAAGGCGTCCTCCGCCCCGAGGGGTATCTGGACAGCGACCGGCTTTATGGAGAGTTTCTCACCGATCTCCTCAAAGACCCTGTAGAAGTCCGCCCCGAGCCTGTCCATCTTGTTTATGAAGGCTATCCTTGGAACGTTGAAACGGTCCGCCCACCTCCAGTTGGCCTCGGACTGGGGCTGAACTCCCTCCACAGCGGAGAAGATGAAGATGATCCCGTCCAGGACCTTCATGGACCTTACCACTTCCACCGAGAAGTCCACGTGGCCCGGGGTGTCTATTATGTTTATCTGGTACTTCTGGCCGTTCCTTTCCCAGTAACAGGCGGTGGTGGCTGCGGTGATCGTTATGCCTCTCTCCTTCTCCTGCTCCATCCAGTCCATCGTTGCGGAACCCTCGTGCACCTCTCCTATCTTGTAGGTCCTGCCTGTGTAGTAGAGGATCCTCTCGGTAGTCGTGGTCTTACCCGCATCTATGTGGGCGACGAGTCCTATGTTCCTTAGCCTCTCTATAGGGACCGTCCTCGCCATCTCACTACCTCCTTACCACCTGAAGTGGGAAAAGACCATGTTCGCCTGGGCCATCCTGTGAACCTCTTCCTTCTTCTTCACCGCACCGCCCTTCCCGTCGAGGGCATCCAGAAGCTCCGCCTTCAGCCTCTCTATCATCGTGTAGGAACCCCTTCCGCGGGGTCTGTTCCGTGCAGCCTCAACGAGCCACTTTATCGCCAGGCTTACCTGCCTCCTCTCGGGCACCTCTATGGGGACCTGATATGTTGCACCTCCTACCCTCCTGGGTCTCACCTCCCACTGGGGCTTCAGGTTCTCAACTACCTTGTGAAGGAGCTCGGGGGGGGTCATCCCCCTTTCCTTGGCAGCCTCTTCCAGGGCGGTGTAAACTATCCACTCCGCAACGCTCTTTTTGCCGTCCTTCATCACCTTGTTTATCAGCTTCTGGATCAGAACATCGCCGTATTTGGGATCGGGGGGTATCTCCCTGGGGGGGACCGGTCCTTTCCTCGGCATGGCTTAACCTCCCTGCTCCTCCTTGGGCTTCTTGGCCCCGTACTTGGATCTCGACTGTCTCCTTCCCTGAACCCCTGCCGCGTCCAGTGCTCCCCTTATTATCTTGTACCTGACACCGGGGAGGTCCTTCACCCTTCCGCCTCTCACCAGGACTATGGAGTGCTCTTGGAGGTTGTGTCCCTCACCGGGTATGTAGGCGGTAACCTCTATGCCGTTGGAAAGTCTGACCCTCGCCACCTTTCTCAGGGCGGAGTTAGGCTTCTTGGGCGTTACGGTGTAAACGCGGACACACACACCCCTTTTCTGAGGGCATCCTTCCAGAGCTGGTGCCTTTGACTTCCTCTTTTTCCTCTCCCTTCCGTGTTTGACAAGCTGGTTTATGGTCGGCATACCTATCCTCCTGAAAACACGCAATCAACTATTATAGATCAGCTCTCCTCTTCCCTCAACCCCTCTCTGAAGATGGTGGGCTTTCCCTCCTCGACCACATCTACTTCCGCGTAATCGCCCACTCCCGTTCCCGCGGGTATGAGGTTTCCTATTATCACGTTCTCTTTCAGCCCGTAAAGCTCGTCTACCTTACCCTCGCAGGCAGCCTCCGTGAGGACCTTTGTGGTCTCCTGGAAGGATGCTGCGGAGATCCAGCTCCTAGTGGATAGGGACGCCCTGGTTATCCCCACGAGTATTGGCTCCGCCTTGGGCAGTTTTCCGCCCTCCTCCTTTATCCTCTGGATCTCCTCCTCAAGCTCTTCCTTGTCAACCTCCTCGTTCACGAGGAACCTGCTGTCACCGGGGTCCACTATCCTCCTCTTTCTGAGCATCTGTCTGATGATTATCTCGAAGTGCTTGTCGTTTATGTCAACGCCCTGGAGCCTGTATACCATCTGGATCTCCTTGAGAAGGAACTTCTGGAGCTCCTCCACACCCTTTATCTTCAGTATCTCCTCGGGTATGGGTGTGCCATCCGTGAGGGGATCCCCCGCCTTCACCTCATCCCCGTCCTTAACAAGCAGGTGCTTGCCCTTGGGAACGAGGTACTCCTTCTGGAGACCCGTCTCTTTGTTATAAACGATCACCCTGAAGCCTTTGCTCCCCTTCATCCTGACCTGGCCGTCTATCTCGGATACCACCGATTCGGTTATCTTCTGACCCTTCTTTATGAACTGGCCGTGTCTTACGAGTATCAGCTCCTCCTTCCTGACCGGGTACTTTCTGGTCTCGCCTGTTGCCATGTTATAGACGATCACCTCGTCCGCGTCCTCGTATATCTTCACGTACCCGTCTATCTCCGATATGATGGCCGGGTTCTTGGGTTTTCTGGCTTCGAAGAGCTCTTCGACCCTCGGGAGACCGCCGACTATGTCCCTGACCTTGGCCATCTCCTTGGGTATCCGCGCCAGTACGTCCCCGGGCTTTACCTTGAACTTCTTAACAACGTAATACCTGTGCTGGATCTGTGTGTCCTCCGCTTCGGAACAGGTGGGACAGACGTGCCACTCGAGTTTGAGCTGTTCGGAGGGTATGTTGAGTATTGAGTTGACGGGCAGGTCGTAGGTCAGTTCCCTTCCGTCCTTGGTTACCACCACCACCCTCGGTGTGTGGAGCATGGCGTCCTTGGGCCTCATGAAGGATACGATCGTTGCGGTCTTACCCGTGAGGGCATCCCTCTCTTCCCTTACGGTGACGTCAAGGATTATGTCCCTCAGCTCAACCTCTCCCTCTTCCTCCGCTATTATGTAAGTGTTGAACGGGTCCCACTCCGCGAGGGCTGTGTCCTCTTTAACCTCCTTGCCTTCCTCAACGAGTATCTTTGCGCCGTAAGGGACCGCGTGTCTCTCGACGACCCTGCCCTCCTCGTCCACTATCCCCACAGCACCCTCACGGGATATGTTTATGAGCTCTCCCGCCCTGTTCTTTATGGTTCTCAGGTTGTAGAACTTCACCTTCCCGGGGGTTTCGTTCTTCAGGACGTTCTGGACCTTCTGGGCTGTGGCTGCCCCGCCTATGTGGAAGGTCCTCATCGTGAGCTGGGTCCCGGGCTCACCTATGGACTGGGCGGCTATGATGCCAACCGCCTCTCCCACGGAGACTATCTTCCTCTGGGAGAGGTCCCACCCGTAACACATGGCGCAGACTCCCCTCTTCGCCTCGCAGGTGAGGGGCGACCTTATCCTTACCTTCTCTATACCTGATCTGGCTATCTTCTCCGCCAGCTTCTCGTCTACAACCTCGTTCCTCCTGGCTATCACCTCACCTGTGTAGGGGTCTTTAACGTCCTCCGCGAGGACCCTCCCGAATATCCTGTCCTTGAGGGGGACCTTCTCCTCACCGCCCTCGACTATCGGCTCAACCTCTATGCCTTTGAGGGTCCCGCAGTCGTGCTCCGTTATGGTTATGTCCTGGGCTACGTCCACTAACCTTCTGGTGAGGTACCCCGCAAAGGCGGTCTTGAGTGCGGTGTCCGCGAGACCTTTCCTCGCCCCGTAGGTGGATATGAAGTACTCAAGAACAGAAAGTCCTTCACGGAAGTTGGAGATTATGGGGGTCTCTATGAACTCTCCCGAGTGCTTGGCCATAAGCCCCCTCATGCCCGCCAGCTGTCTTATCTGGTCCCTGTTGCCCCTCGCTCCCGAGTTCGCCATCATGAATATGGGGTTAAACACTCCGGGGAACTTCTTGCCGTTTTCCATCCTCTCGGACTTTTCTATCTCGTCGAACATGGCCTTGGAGACCTGATTTGTAGCCTCGGACCATATATCGATTATCTTGTTGTAGCGTTCCTTGTTGGTGATTATGTTGTTCACGTACTGGTTCCAGATCTCGTCGGTAGCCTTGAGGGCCTTTTCTATTATCTCCTTCTTCACCTTCGGCACCTGGAGGTCGTCTATACCTATGGAAACTCCCACCTTTGTCGCCATCTCAAAGCCCAGCTCCTTGAGGGCGTCCAGGAACTCGACAGTCCTCTCGTTACCGACCTTTATGTAGAGGTCCGTGATCAGCTTGGACAGGGACTTTTTGTCGAGAACGTAGTTAACGAACGGGTATCCTTCCGGCACGATGGAGTTGAAGAGGACCCTGCCGGGAGTGGTCTCTATGACCTTCCCGTCTATCTTCACCTTTATCCTGGCGTGTATATCCACCTTGCCGAGGTCGAGGGCTTTGAGGACCTCTTCCCTTGACGAGAACACCTTACCCTCTCCCTTCCTTCCGGGGATCGGGTCCTGCGTCATGTAGTAGGTCCCGAGGATCATGTCCTGGGAAGGCATGGTCAGAGGTTTACCGTGGGCGGGGGAGAGGATGTTCTGGGTCGAGAGCATGAGTATGTAGGACTCCAGCTGGGCCTCTATGCCGAGCGGGACGTGGACCGCCATCTGGTCTCCGTCGAAGTCCGCGTTGAAAGGAGGACACACGAGCGGGTGGAGTTTTATAGCCTTACCTTCAACTAGCACGGGCTCGAAGGCCTGTATGGAAGGTCTGTGGAGTGTGGGCGCACGGTTGAGCAGGACGGGGTGCTGTTTCACCACCTCCTCAAGACACTCCCAGACCTCGGGTGCTTTCTGCTCTACCAGTTTCTTCGCGTTCCTTATGGACGTTGCGTAGCCCTTCTCTTCCAATCTCCTGTAAACGAAGGGCTTAAACAGTTCAAGGGCCATTATCTTGGGAAGACCGCACTGGTGCATCTTGAGTTCAGGGCCCACCACTATGACGGAACGTCCCGAGTAATCAACCCTCTTACCGAGGAGGTTCTGCCTGAACCTTCCCTGTTTGCCCTTCAGGTAATCCGCCAGGGATTTCAGAGGTCTCCCGTTCTGGGTTATCGCGCCTCCCCTCCTCTTGGAGTTGTCTATGAGAGCGTCCACCGCCTCTTGGAGCATCCTCTTTTCGTTCCTTATGATGATCTCAGGGGCGTCCAGCTCTATGAGGCGTTTCAGTCTGTTGTTCCTGTTTATCAACCTTCTGTAGAGGTCGTTAAGGTCCGAGGTGGCAAACCTCCCGCCATCGAGAGCGACGAGTGGTCTCAGATCAGGCGGAAGGACGGGTATAACCTCCAGGATCATCCACTCGGGCCTGTTACCGCTCTTTATGAACCCTTCCACCAGCTTCAGTATCCTGAGGTACTTTCTCACCTTCTGCTCGGACACCTCCCTCAGGACCACCGACCTTATGTCCTCCTTTATCCTCTCAAAGACCGGTATGCCCTGGTTCTTCTCCCTGAGGTTCTCGTAGTAAGTCCTGAGGGCCTCCTTACCCGTGAGGTACTCGTCCCCCTTATCCTCCTCGGAGAGCTCTCCCGTTTCCACATTCAGGTATATCTCCTCGTTGAGAAGCCTGTAAACCGCCTGCTCCGTGGAGAGACCGATCTCACCGAGGTTTGTGAACCTGACACCGAACTCCTCAAGGTCCTCCGCTATCTTCTTCACTATCCTCATGTAAAGGTCTCTGTACTCCTCCTCCAAGTGCTTGCCCAGGTCTTCGTAGCCTATGCTGTAAGGTTTTATCAGATTCCTGAGCTTCCTGGAGTACTCCTTCAGGTCGAGCTGGGAGAGGACCTGCTTTATTATCTCCGCCCCCATACCGTACTCGTAACGCTCGTCCATGCTGAAGGAGTAGTTCTCCTCGAACTCCTGCTCGTTTACCACGTGGAGTTTGACCCACTTGAGGGTCGTCCCGTCGTTCAGAGGTATGGTGTCCTCCATTTTCTCGAAGGCCTCTTCTTCCTTCTCGTCCGCGGGGTACTCTATGACGAGGTAGGACTCGAAGTAAACGACCCTCTCTACGTCCCTCGAGGTCATGTTAAGGAGGGTCCCTATCTTGGAAGGGGTTGATTTGAGGAACCAGATGTGGGCTACTGGTGCGGCGAGCTCTATGTGGCCGAACCTCCTTCTCCTCTCGTAGGATACGGTGACCTCAACACCGCACCTGTCGCATATGGTCCCCTCGTACCTCTTGCCCCTGTATTTGCCACACAGACACTCGTAGTCCTTAACAGGTCCGAAGATCTTGGCACAGAAGAGGCCGTCCTTTTCTGGCTTCAGGGTTCTGTAGTTCAGGGTCTCGGGACGCTTCACCTCCCCGTGGGACCATCTCCTGATCTCATCGGGGGAGGCGAGCATAAGCTTGATCTTGCTGAACGGAAAGAGACCCCTTTTCCTCTCACTCATCTCTCCTCCTCCTTTCTCATCTCGATCTGGTCACACCCCTTCTCCTCCCCGTTCATGCACTTGACATCGAGCCCGAGGGCTTTCAGCTCCTTGACCAGAACCCTGAAGGACTCGGGGATATCGGGTGTGTAGGTGTACTTGCCCTTCACTATGGACTCGTAGACCTTGCTCCTTCCCTCTATGTCGTCGGACTTGACTGTGAGCATCTCCTGGAGTGTGTACGCAGCCCCGTGGGCTTCGAGCGCCCAGACCTCCATCTCTCCGAGCCTCTGACCGCCGAACTGGGCCCTCCCACCGAGAGGTTGCTGGGTGACAAGAGAGTAAGGTCCCGTGGACCTGGCGTGGACCTTGTCGTCCACCATGTGTATCAGCTTGAGCATGTGCATGTAGCCTACCGTGACCTCAAAGTCGAAGGGCTCTCCTGTCCTGCCGTCGTAGAGTATGGTTTTTCCGCTCTCCGGAAGGCCCGCTCTCCTAAGGAGCTGTTTTATAGCCTCTTCGGAAGCACCCTCAAAGGCGGGGGTCGCCATGGGTATGCCCCTCTCCGCGAACTCCCTCATCAGGTTCCAGAACTCTTCGTCCGAAAGGGATCTGAGATACTCCTCTATGAATTTGGCGTTCTCCCCGGTCGGGTCCCCTATGGCGTAGGTCTCTTTGATCCACTCGGTAAGTGCCTCCCTGCTGGTTCCCTTCTCTATCATCTCGCCTATCTTCTTCCCCAGACCCTTGGCCGCCCACCCGAGATGGGTTTCGAGGATCTGGCCCACGTTCATACGGGAGGGAACGCCGAGGGGGTTGAGGACTATGTCAACGGGTGTGCCGTCAGGAAGGAAGGGCATGTCTTCGACGGGAAGGACCACGGAGATAACCCCCTTGTTCCCGTGCCTTCCCGCCATCTTATCACCCACCTTGATCTTCCTCTTCTGGGCTATGTAAATCTTCACGAGGGTTACAACACCGGGAGGCAGATCCCCTCTCCTGAACAGGGTCTTTTTCTTCTCATCGTATATCTTGTCGAGGATTTTCAGCCTCGTTCTCGCCCTGTTCACTATGTCCTTTATCTGGGATATAAGCTTCTTGTCCTTGAAGATGTTCTCCGGCTTGGACGCTATGAACGTGATCAGGGAGTTAAACACCTCCTCGGTTATCACCGTTCCCGCCTTGTAGGTCTTTCTCCCGATCTTCACGTCCTTTTCTATCTTCTTTCCTATCAGCAGGCCCTTAAGGACCCTGTCTCTTCCTTCCATTATCAGGTTCTTTGTCCTCTCGTGTTCAGCTTCGATCGCTTCTTTCTCCTCCTTCTCCACCGCATCGACAAGCATGTTCCTCTTCTCACCCGTCTTCCTTGTGAAAACCTGAACGTCTATCACCACTCCCTCCACACCGGGCGGACACCTGAGGGAGGAGTCCTTTACGTCCTTGGACTTCTCACCGAATATGGCCTGGAGGAGCTTTTCCTCTGGGGTGGGCTGGGATTCGCCCTTGGGGGTTACCTTACCTACCAGTATGTCCCCGGGCTTTACGTAAGTTCCGACCCTGACTATGCCGAACTCGTCCAGGTGGGCGATCGCCTTCTCGGGAACGCCCGGTATCTGTCTGGTTATCTCCTCTTCACCCAGCTTGGTCTCGCGGGCTTCGACCTCCAGCTCCTCTATGTGTATGGAGGTATAAACGTCGTCCTTAACGAGTCTTTCCGAGATCACTATCGCGTCTTCAAAGTTGTAACCCCTCCAGGGCATGAAGGCAACAAGAACGTCCCTGCCGAGGGCGAGCTCGCCCCTGAAGGTGGACTGGCCGTCCGCTATGACCTGACCTTTTTCCACCTTTTGACCTTTCTTGACTAGGGGCCTCTGGTTTATGCAGGTGTTCTGGTTGGTCCTCTGGAACTTCTTCAGCTCGTAGATGTCCATACCGAAGTCGAGGGGGTCCTCGGGGTCTATCTCCTCAGGATTCACCCTGATGACTATGCGGGAGCTGTCCACATCTTCAACAACTCCTCCCCTCTTTGCCACGACAACCGCATGGGAGTCCCTGGCCACTTTCTCCTCCATGCCTGTCCCTACGATGGGTGCTTCGGTGAATATAAGGGGGACCGCCTGTCTCTGCATGTTGGAGCCCATAAGGGCCCTGTTGGCGTCGTCGTGTTCGAGGAAGGGAATGAGAGAAGAGGATACCGAGATTATCTGCCTCGGGGACACGTCTATGTAGTTCACCTGTTCGGGTTTGACTATCCTTATGTCGTTCTTGTGTCTGGCTAGCACCCTGTCCGCCAGTATCCTGCCCTTTTCGTCCGTGGGCGTGCTCTGAGCTATTACGTAGTCCTCCTCCTCGTAAGCTGCCAGGTACTCTATCTTGTCGGTGACTATCCCGTTCTCCACCTTTCTGTAAGGTGTTATCAGGAACCCGTACTCGTTCACCTGGGCGTAAACAGTCATTGAGGTAACCAGACCTATGTTCTGACCTTCGGGTGTCTCTATGGGGCATATCCTCCCGTAGTGGGAGGGGTGTACGTCCCTTATCTCGAACTTGGCGCTCTCACGGGTTAGCCCTCCGGGACCCAAGGATGAGAACCTCCTCTTGTGGGTGAGCGAGGAAAGGGGGTTGGTGTTGTCGAGGTACTGGGACAGCTGACCGCCCTTCAGAAACTCCACTATAGCGTTCGTGACGTATCTTGGGTTTATAAGATCCTGGGGTCTCAGGTTCGGGTCCTCAGGGTTAGCTACCGCTATCCTGTCCCTGAAGACCTTCTCCATCTTGGCTATACCGGTCCTCACCTGGTTCTCCAGAAGCTCCCCTACAGACCTGACCCTCCTGTTACCGAGATGGGCTATGTTGTCCTTCCTCTCCCTTCTGAACCTGAGGTCTATAAGATACTTGAGTATGTTCACCAGATCCACCGGGAGGAGGAATCTGGCCTCGTCCTCGGTGTAGTCCTTTACCTTAACCTCCTTAACATTACCCTTCTTGAAGATCTCCCTGAGCATATCAGCGGTTATTCTGGTCCCCTCCTTATAGCCGTTTACGTTCTCCGCCAGTGCTAGGGGAGGTAGCAGGTCTATCCTGTCAACGTCCGCCGGCTTTAGGGTCCTGGGTAGCTTGTGAACCTTGGCGTTTATCTTCACCCTCCCGACCCTGGACAGGTCGTATCTCGTTATGTTCCTGAAGAAGACCTCGTAGTAGGACCTTGCCCTCTCGATCAGGTTCTCTATCTCCATGGTCATGGTCTCTACGAGCCTGAGCTTCTTATAGATCTCCACATACCCGTAGTCCCTGAAGCTGAACTCCGAAGGTATCTTGACCGGGCTCGTCCTGTCAGGGTCCCTGGGTGTGGTCTCCGCTGCCACGGTGTCCACAACTATCTTGGCGTAAGGGCTCTTTACCGCCTTCTCGTTCGGGAGGACCGTGACCGACTCGACGGTGATCCTGTCGTCTTTGAGAAGAAGAGCAAGGCCCTCCGGGTCCTCTATGAACCTCTCCTCCCTGAACTCCCTTTCCCTGTCTGAGTTTTCGAGCTTTGCCCTGTAACGGAGGACAGCGAAGATGTAGTGGTGCTCCAGGTCCTCTATTCCCACCTCCTCACCTGTGTCCGCATCTATCAGGAGGTCACCTTTGGGTGTTAGCCTTCTGACACCTTCGTAGAAATGCTTCAGGATATCGTAGGCGGTCTCAAAGCCCCACGCCCTCAGGATCGCCACACCGCTCACCTTCCTTCTGTCTATCCTGGCGGAAAAGAGGTCCGTGGTTCCGAAAAGCTCGAACTCTATCCTGGAACCCTTGTCGGGTATTATGCTCGCCCTGTACACTATTCTGGTGATCGTCGTGTCCTTCTGCTTTTCCTCCTTCTCCTCGAAGAAAACGCCCGTTGACCTTATCAGCTGGTTGACGACAACCCTCTCACTGCCGTTTATGATGAAGGAACCCGTGTCGGTCATGAGCGGTATTTCACCGAAGTAAACCTTCCTGGGCGGTGTCTCCCTCCAGCCGTTTTTCGTCTTTACCCTGAGCTTGAACATAACCCTGAGGGATGCGGAATAGGTGAGCCCTTTCAGCTTGCACTCGTCCGGCGTGTACTTCTCCTTGTAGACGAGCTTTCCGTCACACCCCTTCCTGGGACATCTGACACCCCAACCACCCAGGAAGTCGGACTCGGGTCTGTACCCGCACTTGTTACACTCCCAGTCCCCGATCTCGTAGCCGATGTACTCCAAGAATATGTTCCCGTCAGGGTCCTTGAAGGGAAAGGAAGTTCTGAATATGTATTCGAGACCTATGTTCTCCCTCTCATCGGGAGCCTTGCGCATCTGTATGAAGTTCTCAAAGGAGTTCTTGGGAACGCTGAGAAGGTAAGGAGGCTCAAGGATCTCCTTTCTCCTCCCGAAATACTTTCTGGGAAGGGAAACCTGCCTCATACTGGTCCACCCCTCAGGATTTTCTGACACCGACAAATTTATAATTATAACACGGCGGTCTGAACCTGCGGTGCAAAGTCGGGCCTGAGTATCTCGAGGCTCGTCCGGAAGAGGTTCTCGGACCTATCGAGCCCACTACTTACTTCAGCTCCACCTCTGCTCCCACTTCTTCGAGTTTTGCCTTTATCTGCTCCGCCTCTTCCTTGGAGACGCCTTCCTTGATGGGTCTGGGTGCGTTGTCCACGAGATCCTTCGCCTCCTTCAGCCCGAGCCCCGTTATCTCCCTCACCGCCTTTATCACCTGTATCTTGTTTCCTCCTGGAGACTTGAGGATAACGTCAAACTCCGTCTTCTCCTCCGCCTGAGCGGGAGCCCCGGCACCCTGAGCGGTTCCCGCAGCGGGTGCGGCAGCCACCATCGCCGCAGCGGAGACCCCGAACTCCTCCTCGAGCCTCTTGACCAGCTCCGCAACCTCCAAGACACTCATGTTTTTGATAGCTTCCACTATCTCATCGATGGTCAGCGTAGCCATAGCTCAACCTCCTTGAGATTTTTGTTCCTCTATAGCTTTCAAAGTCAGTACGAGCTTTTGAGGAACCGCCTTGAGCGTAAACACGAGGTTCGCAACGGGCGCCTTGAGAACACCCAGAAGCTTGGCTATGAGCTCCTCCCTGCCCGGGAGCTGGGAGATGGCGAGGACGTCTTCAGGGGAGACGTACTTTCCGGAGACTAGCCCACCTTTGATCCTGTCCCTGTAATCGTCCTGAAAGGTCTCTTTCAGAAACTCCATAAGCTTCTTAGTAACCGAGACAACATCCTCGTAAACGAACAGAGCTGCGGTAGGACCCGTGAATATCTCCCTGTGGTCAACGAGAGGTGTGTCCTCGAAGGCTCTGTAAAAGAGGGTGTTCCTCCCAACCACTATCTCTCCGCCGAGGGACTTTATCTCAGCTCTGAGCTGGGAAAGGGGGAAGGCGTCTATACCCTGGAAGTTAAAGAGTATTACCGTCCTGTTCGCACGGTCGTATCTCTCCCTGTAGGAGGCGACAAGTTCCTTCTTCCTCTGTAGGCTCTTCCTCTCACTCATGCTGCCATCTCCTGGACCTTCTTCAGCGTGTCGGAAATATCTATTTTAACACCAGGACTCATGGTGGTGGAGAGGGTTATCGACCTCACATACTGCCCTTTGGCGCCCGGGGGTTTGGCCCTGAGGACCGCGTCTACGGCGGTGTAGATGTTTTCCAGGAGTTTGTCTTTCTCAAAGGATATCTTACCGACAGGCATGTGTATGTTGCCCGCCTTGTCCACCTTGAACTCAACCCTTCCCTTCTTGGCGTCCGCTATAGCCTGTTCCAAGTTCCTCGTTACGGTCCCCGTTTTGGGACTAGGCATCAGACCCCTGGGTCCCAAGATCCTCCCGAGTTTGGCCACCTTGGGCATTATCTCGGGCGTCGCTATGACGACGTCGTAGTCTATCCACTCCTCTTTCAGGATCCTGTTTATCAGACTCTCTCCGCCGACGTAGTCCGCTCCCGCCTGCTCCGCCCTCTTTGCGTCCTCACCCTCCGCGAGGACGAGGACCTTTATGGGTTTCCCGAGGCCGTTCGGAAGAACCACAGAACCCCTTACCATCTGGTCCGCGTACTTAGGATCAACACCGAGTCTCATGGCAAGCTCCACGGTCTCGTCGAACCGCCTGGAGGAAACTTCCGACATCTTCTTAAGGAGGTCCACCGCTTCCTCCAGGGTGTAGGTCCTCTTCCTGTCAACGAGCTCAAGGGCCTTTAAATACTTCTTTCCTCTCCTCGCCATGGCTTCACTCCTTCCAGCCTTCTATCTCAATACCCATGCTCTTTGCGGTGCCCGCAACGGTCCTCATGGCAGCTTTTAGGTCGTTCGTGTTCATGTCCTTCATCTTCATCCTGGCTATCTCCTCAAGCTGTTTTACGGTTATCTTGCCGACCTTCTGCTTCTTGGGGTCAGAGGAACCCTTCTCCACACCCGCTGCCTTCTTAAGGAGGTAGGAAACGGGGGGTGTTTTCATAACAAAGGTGAAGCTCCTGTCCTGGTAGACGGTGATGACCACAGGAAGTATGGTTCCCGGCTCGTACTCCCTGCTCGCTGCGTTGAACTGCTTCACGAACTCCATTATGTTCACACCGTGCTGTCCCAGGGCGGGTCCCACGGGAGGTGCGGGTGATGCCTGCTGGGCGGGAAGCATGAGCTCTATGGTTCCTATCACCTTCTTCGCCATGTCGTCTCCTCCTCAGATCTTCTCTACCTGGTTAAAGTCGAGCTCAACGGGTGTCATCCTTCCGAATATGCTTATGAGAACGGTGAGCTTCTCCCTTTCGGGGTGTACCTCCTCAACAGTGCCGGTGAAGTTCATGAAGGGCCCCTCTATTACCCTTATCTGGTCTCCTTTCTCGAACTCGACCTTCTTCGTCTTGACGCCGTGCTTCACCTGGTCCAGGATCCTGGCAACCTCCTCCTCTTTCAGAGGGACGATCTTGCCCCCGACAAGAACAGGTCTGTATATGTGAGGAGTCTTCTCTATCGCCCTGAGTAGTCTGTCGTTCATACGGGCTTTTATAAGTATATATCCGGGGAACATCTTGTTATCGAGGATTATCTTGGCCTCGGTCCTGTTCTCCCTGCAGACCAGCTTCTGGCCTGGTTTGGATATAGGAGGCGCCTTACGACACTCATCTCCCTCCACACTCTCCAGAACCCAGACGGCCCCACCCGCTATCCTGAAGGTGGTCACACCCTTACTACCGAGAACACTTATGTCCCTGTTGTTTCCCTTGAGGGAGAGTCTGTACTTCTCCTTACCCAGGGCCCTTATCACAACCCTTTCCTCTGCGGGAACGATGACATCATCAACGAGGTCCTTGAGGCCTTCAAGCTCCAGAACCTTGAGCAGATTTTCCTTGGCCGCTACCTCCTTACCAGCCTCAACCTGAAGGGCGTACCACTGCTTTTCTTCCATCAGGCACCCCTGAGAGCGAATATAAGGGAAAGTATCCTCGTAAAAGCAAGGTCCAGAACCCAGAGGTACACACCTATAACCAGAGAGAAGATTATAACACTTATCGTCGCCTTCGTGATGAGCTTTCTGTCAGGCCAGGTGACCCTTCTGAGCTCCGCCCTCACACCCTGAAGAAATTCCTTTAACCTTCCCATGGTTTTAACTCCGAGCGGGGCTGGGAGGACTCGAACCCCCAACCACGGGATTTGGAGTCCCGCGCTCTGCCAGTTGAGCTACAGCCCCTATATCTATTTAAGTTACCTCACCTCCCTGTGAAGGGTGTGTTTCCTGCACCACTTGCAGTACTTTCTTATCTCGAACCTCTCGGGATGCTTCTGCTTGTTCTTCGTCGTGGTGTAGTTCCTCCTCTTGCACTCAGTACAGGCGAGAACGATAATCTCCCTCGGCATAACTCACACCTCAGTCCAGGATTTTGGTGACAACACCAGCTCCGACAGTCTTACCCCCTTCCCTTATCGCAAACCTCAAACCCTCCTCCATCGCCACAGGCGCTATAAGCTCCACCTCTATCTCCACATTGTCCCCTGGCATTACCAT
>JAUZRJ010000088.1 GCA_030950545.1 Aquificota bacterium
GCTTGAGATGTTGGCGCCTTTCATGGTTGATTACAGGCAACATAGAACAGGTGATGACAACGGGGACGCCCACCTGTATAACCTCCTCGTCCACCTGCAGGTGGTTTTACCCGTCACAAACGGAGACCTCGACCTCGGACCCTGGCAGGAGATCTTCTACGCGGAGTTTGACGGCCAGAGACCCAAGAGGGTGGTCATAAAGATAATAGGGGAGTAAAAGCCCCCCTCCCCCCTAATTTTTTAAAACTCCCAGTTCAGGCCCAGGGATATGGAGTCCTGGTACATCTTCGCACCCGCGAGGACCTGACAGCTGGTTCCCGCAGCGCAGGCCTCCACCTTCTTTTCGAAAGCCCTGACGTAGGAGAGGTCCACGCTGAAGGTCTCGGTAAACCTGTACCCCACACCGATGGTGAGGTGGTGCTCCGCTATGGCGGGGAAGCCTACCAGGTTAAACCAGGCCTTCTGGAACTCCGAGAAGGGAGCTGCCAGGTTGGGTATGTTCCCCGGAGGTGCTGTGCTCTTATCACCTCCCCTTATGGGAGTCTTTCCGTAGTTCCAGCCCGCCCTCAGGGAGAGCCTGTCCGTGGGTTTGAACTCTCCGCCCAGGGCGAACACCCACTGGTCCTTCCACCCGAAGTGTTCGTATCCGTCCGCGTCTCCCCAGTTTATCCACCTTATGTCAATGCCGACCCTCAGGTTGTTCAGGGGCGCTACACCCACGCCCACTGCTACCTCCTGGGGTTGTGTGAGCTTGAGGTCCTCATAGATGTTGTTGGGGTCTATCATCTGGTTGTCCGAGTCAAAGACGTTCTTGTACTTCATGGAAACAGGCGACTGATAGGTTATACCCGCGTACACGAAATCCCCGAAGTTAACGGAAGCTCCGACCTGGAAGCCTATACCTATGGTCTGAGACTGCCCTCCGCTCGCGTTCCAGCATTTATCAAGTTCTGGAACACCGTTACCATCGGTATCCGCACACAGCCTAGCGCCCATATCGAGCGATCCCCAGGCGAGGTGAGGTGCGAAGGAGACCGTGATCATCTCGTTCACCTTGAAGGCGACCGCGGGGATTATCCTCATGAACTGGAAGGTTGTGTGCATCTGGGAGAGTCCGGGGTTTTTATCCCTGTAATCCACACCCATACCGGAAACGCCGAAGGCCCCTATGCCGAAGGTCAGCCTGTCACTTATCCTGTGAACTATACCTATCTCGGGAACCAGGAAGAGGTCGGACCTGCTCTTTACGTATCCAGTGTCGTAAGGGCTGATAGCACCTCCCGCGGTGTTCTGTATGAAGCCCTTGCTCCTTCCCTTAACCTTGGGCATGAAGAGTATACCGCCGAACTGGACCGTGAACTTCTTCTCCATTAGACCCATCCAGGCGGGGTTCCTGAAAATGGAGTCAACCGGTCCCACGGGGAGACCCACACCTATACCGCCCATCGCCCTCGAGGCGGGTGTCAGACCTATCAGGTTGTCGCCGTTTGTCGCTAAGCTCACCGCTGTGGCGGAGAGAACCGCCCCTATAAGTAAGCCCTTCCTCATCTCCTTACCTCCCGCGTGATTGGTGTCTTCAAAGATTTTAAACTCAGGCGGTTAAAGTTCTTGTTTTCCAGTTGCTTATGGGAGGAGAAGTTTGAGTTATATTCGCATATTCTTAAAAGCTAAACAACTCTTCCCCCGAGATCGTACTCGGACGCCTGTGTTATCTCGACCTCCACAAGGTCGCCCGGTCTTATGTCTCCCGATTCGTTGTCCAGATAGACAGAGCCGTCAACTTCGGGAGCGTGAATGTAGGCCCTGCCTTTCGGAACCGTTGTAAACTCCTCGGAAAACCCGTCTATGAGAACCCTGAGCCTCTTACCTATCAGGTCCCTGTTCTTCCTGCTGGTTATCTTCCTCTGGACCGAGAGGAGTGTCTCCTTCCTCTCCTCCTTCACCTCAGCCGGAACAGGGTCTCCGAGATCGTAGGCGTGGGTCCCCTCCTCCCTCGAGTAGGTGAAGACACCTGCCCAGAAAAAGTGTCCCTCCTCCAGGAAGTTAAGGAGTCTCTTAAAGTCACCTTCGGTTTCCGTCGGGTAACCCACGATAAGCGTTGTTCTCAGAACCGCTCCGGGAACCTTTTCCCTTATCCTCTCGACCATGTTCCTCACAAAGCCCTCGTCGTATCCCCTCCTCATACTCCTCAGAACACCTGTGGATATGTGCTGTATCGGTATGTCCAGGTAAGGCAGGACCTTTTCCGAACCTGCTATGAAGTCAAGAAGATCATCTCCTACCTCCGTGGGATAGAGGTACAGGAGTCTTATCCACTCTATACCGTCCACTTTTTCGATCTCCCTTAGCAGGTCAACGAGCCCGCACCTGCCGTACAGGTCCCTCCCGTAGTAGGTGGTGTCCTGGGAGACAATATTTATCTCCTTAACGCCGAGGTCCGCGAGCCTTTTTACCTCATCCACTATCTCCTCAACGGGCCTCGACCTGTGCCTGCCCCTTATCCTGGGTATGGCACAGAAGGAACAGAGCCTGTTGCAACCTTCCGATATCTTCACGTAAGCATAAGAGCCGGGTGTGGTCAGAACCCTGAAGGGGTAGTACTTCGGCTCAAGGCCCAGGTGTTTCAGGACTTCGTCCCAGCTCTGGGTCCCGAAGTAGGCCTCTACCTCAGGGATCTCCTTTATCAGCTCTTCCCTGTACCTCTCAACGAGACAGCCCATAACCAGAACCCTCTTCCCCTCCTCCACCAGGTCGAGTATGGTCTCAACTGACTCTCTCTTGGCGTCTTCTATGAACCCGCACGTGTTCACTATGACGACGTCCGCGGAGTCCACATCGGGGGTTATCTCAACGCCCGAACCCACCAGACCGCCCAGGAGGACCTCGGTATCCACCAGGTTCTTTGCACACCCGAGACTTATAACGCTGACCCTCATGGCAAATTAAATATATAATTTCCTCATCATGGGAGACCTGGGCGATTACAACCACAGGGAGATAGAGGAGAAGTGGTCGAGGTTCTGGATAGAGAGGAACTTATACCACGTTGAGAAACCCGACGCGAGGTCCAGGTTCTCCGTCGTTATACCGCCTCCGAACGTCACGGGATCTCTCCACATGGGCCACGCGCTCAACGCCACACTCCAGGACATAGTGGTCCGCTGGTGGAGGATGAGGGGAAGGAAGGTCGTCTGGGTGCCAGGCTTTGACCACGCGGGTATAGCCACCCAGTATGTTGTGGAAAAACAGTTGCAGGATCAGGGGAAGACGAGGTTCGACCTCGGAAGGGAGGAGTTCATAAAGAAGGTTTGGGAGTGGGTGCCCAGGTCTAGGGAGGCTATAAGGACTCAGTTCGAGAAGATCGGCGTCTCCGTGGACTGGAAGAGGGAGAGGTTCACCCTGGACGAGGGGTTTTCGAGGGCGGTAAGGAAGGCCTTCAGGGAGCTTTACGAAGCCGGGCTGATATACAGGGGAGAGTACATAGTCAACTGGTGTCCCAAAGACAGGACAGCCCTCTCCGACCTTGAGGTTGAACACGAAGAAGAGACAGGAAAGCTCTGGTACATCAGATACCCGCTTGAAGACGGCTCTGGGTACATAACCGTCGCAACAACAAGGCCCGAAACCATGCTCGGTGACACCGCGGTGGCGGTGCACCCTGAGGACGAAAGGTACAGGCACCTCATAGGTAAAAGGGTGAGGCTACCTTTGGTGAACTGGAAGAGGAAGACCATAAGGGGTGAGGAGGTGGGCCCTCTGATCCCGATAATAGCGGACGAAAGGGTGAAGACCGAGTTCGGGACAGGGGCGGTTAAGGTAACCCCCGCCCACGATCCCAACGACTTCGAGATAGGCAGGGACCACAACCTCCCCTTCGTGAAGGTCATGGACGAGAGGGCGGTGATGAACGAGAACGCGGGAGAGTTTGCGGGTCTTGACAGGTACGAGGCGAGGAGGAGGATAGTGGAAAGGCTTAAGGAGATGGGACTTCTGGAGAAGGAGGAGGACCACGTCCACGCGGTCGGGAAATGCTACAGATGCAAAACCGTGGTTGAGCCTGTTGTCTCCGTCCAGTGGTTTGTCAAGGTAACAGACCCCAGGATAAGGGACACCTCCATAAAGGTGGTGGAAGAGGGCCTGGTCCAGAGGGAGGAGAGGGAGGTCCACCTCCAGATAGCGGAGGTCTCAGGTCTCACCGTCACCGTTCCCGTTGTGGACGATGTCTCCGGGACAACGAGGGCTGTCCTTGTCCTGGCTGAAGGGGTTGAGTTTCTTGCGGGAACGAGGGAAGGCGATCTCGCCTACATCTACCACCTCGAGGGAAGGGATGACCTTCTCGATGAAGCTAAGAGGTTTGCGGACATATTCCTGGGAAGGGGAGGCTTTGACTTCCTCGTAGGGCTTGAAGGCGAGATCTCCGTTGTCAGGCAGGGTGTTGAGAGCAGGATAGACAGGGGAAGGTATGTGGTTGTGGCGGAAGGGGACAGGGTGGTCCTCTACTCAAGGGAAGAAACACCCAGACCGCTCCAGGTAATAGAAAGAGGAAAAGCCAGGCTCGAGCCCGCCCATAAGTCCATAAAGATGAGGGTGGAGAGGAGAAAGGAGGTAAGGGAGGAGAAGAAGCGGGTCCTCTTCATACCCGAACACTGGAAGAGGTTTTACCTCGACTGGATGTACAACCTGAAAGACTGGTGCATATCCAGACAGATATGGTGGGGTCACAGGATACCCGTCTGGTACTGTGAAGACTGCGGTGCGGAGAACGTCTTTACGGACGACGACTTTGACAGACCTTACGACAAGATAATCTTCAACCTGATAGCGGACGGAAAGATAGGAAACGACTTCACCCCGGAGGAGGTGGAGAAAGTAATAAAGGCGCCCAACTTCGTACACCCTGAGATGACCGTTCTGGACTTTTACAAGAGGTTCGCCTTCCACAAGTACCACTCCACGGACATGGACGCTAACTCCCTGAGGCTCTTCCTGACCCAGGAGGCGAACCCTATGGCCATGCTCACCCCAGGCGTTTCCACCAGGGGTCTTTACAGATACGACCCTAAAACCAAGAGGTGGAGGATGGTCCTGAGATGTAAAAAGTGTGGCTCCGAGAACCTGAAGCAGGAGGAGGACGTCCTCGACACCTGGTTCTCTTCCGCCCTCTGGCCCTTCGGAGCGTTCGGTTGGCCTGAGAAGGCGGAGGATCTTAAGAACCTCTATCCCACCGACCTTCTGGTTCCGGGGTTTGACATCATCTTCTTCTGGGTAGCCCGGCTGATAATGATGGGGACCTACTTCATGAAGGACATACCTTTCAGGGACGTTTACGTACACGCCCTCGTCAGGGACGAGAAGGGCCAGAAGATGTCGAAGACGAAGGGAAACGTCATAGACCCCCTGAACATAATAGATAAATACGGGGCGGACGCCCTGAGGTTCACCCTCGCCATACTCACCGTCCAGGGAAGGGACATAAAACTGTCCGAGAAGAGGTTCGAGGGATACAAGCACTTCGCCAACAAGATATGGAACGCGGCAAGGTACATACTCATGAACACTCCGGAGGACTTCCTCTCGAAGATACCCTACATGGCCCCTATGAGGTCCGAGGACAAGTGGATCCTGACGAGGCTCAACGAGACCGCGGACGAGGTTAACAGGTCCCTTGAGGTATACGACTTCTCAAGGGCTGCCCGTGCGATATACGAGTTCTTCTGGACCGATCTCTGCGACTGGTACATAGAGATGACGAAAGAAAGGATATACAGGAAGGCGGAGACCGAAGAAGAGAAGGAGAAAGCTGATGCTGAGAGAACTACCGCTCTCTACACACTGCACTACGTCCTCGAGAAGGCCCTCAGGATCCTTCACCCCTTCATGCCCTTCATAACCGAGGAGATATGGCGCAGACTCCCTTCCGCGGACGGCGAGAGCATATCCCTGAAGGAGTTTCCCGAGAAGGCCCAGGAGGAGGTCTTTCCCGAAGAGGCCAGAAGGGTGGAAAGGCTGAGGGAGATAGTTTCAACAGTAAGGTCCCTCAGGTCTGACCTCCAGATAGAACCCTCCAGAAGGCTAAAGGCCTATTTCAGGACGGAAGACGAGGAGACAAAGAGCGTGGTTAACGAGTTCAGGACCCACATCCTCAACCTGGCGCGCCTTGAGACCTTCGACGAGGTGGATAGCAGGCCTGAGGGAACTGTGGCCACGTTCTCGGGAGACCTCGAGATCTTCCTCTCCGTGGAAGGTGAGGTGGACCTCGGGAAGCTCAGGGAGATCTACATGAGGAGGAGGCGGAAGGTTCTTTCCGACCTTGAAAGGGTAAACAGGAAGCTCTCAAACGAGAACTTCCTTAAGAAGGCTCCCGAGGAAGTCGTCGAGAAGGAAAGAAGGATAAAGGAAGAACTTGAGGAAGATCTCAGGAGGATAGACCGTATCCTCAGCATAATAGAAGGCTAAATTTATATCCCATGAAGGTCCTGCTCGTGGACGGAAACATGATGACATCTTCAAAGATAGCTTCACTCCTCAGGACGAGCGGGTATGAGGTCCTGACCCTGAAAGACGGAGACCTCAGTGACGTGAAGGTTGCACTGGTAAACCTGGAAGCCTTGGGTGGTGAGAAGGCGCTTGAGAGCATAAAAAAGGAACACCCGCATATAAAGGTCATAGCTTACTGCGGTCACAAGAACACGGACCTCAAGGCGAGGGCGAGGGATCTCGGGGCGGACCTGGTTGTTCCCAACTCGAGGATAGTGGTGGAAGCCCCCGACCTTGTCAGATCACTCCTTTAGGAGGTCTTCCACAAACCTCTCGAACTCATCTCTCTTTATCTTAGCCCTGTACCCGTGCCCCGGCAGGACCCACTCAAATCTAAAGTCAAGGAGTCTAACCATCGACCTCTTCAGCTCCTCCCAGGAGTGCCAGCAGTAGTCTTTGAAGGCGACGAGCCTTTTCTTGCTCCTGCTCCAGGCGAGGTGATCTCCCGTGAAGAGGAACTTCTCCCTGTAGAGCAGTACCATGTGGCCCTTTGTGTGGCCGGGTGTGGGTATTATCAGGAGATCCCTGTCGAGATCAACCGGATCGTAGCCCCTTATCTTCACCTCCGCGTCGGGAACGGACGAGCTGTCCTCGAAGTGTATTATCCTCTCCGCACCGAACTCCCTTGCGTAGATTTCCGAGTCCGCAACGTCATCCTCGTGGGTCAGAAATATGTACCTCAGACCACCGAGGTCCTTTATCCTCCTAACAACGGGCTTTGCAAACCTCGGTGAGTCTACCATAACGTTTCCCGCCTCCCTGACTATGAGGTAGCTTAGACAGCCGTATGATCTCCTGGATGCGTAGCCTATCAGGAAAGCGTTGTCCTCTATAGGTATCGGGAAGCTGTCCTGTATGTCCTTCCGCATTTTCAGGGACACTGTCCCGATTGCTGAAACGGGGCAGGAAACGAGCGCCTGAAAGGCTCTCCTGATACCGTCCTCATCTGAAGGCTGTCTCACGACAAGGGCTGTTTCATCACCGTCCCCGAAGATGTCAGGTGCTATCTCCCTGCAGACGGAGCAGTCTATACAGGAGGAGTCAACGAAGAACTCGCCTTCCGCGTTACCCTTCAGCCTCTTTTTGAGGTCCGCCACAGATTTAAAGCTATATTTATCCTCATGAGGACCGTTGACGTAAGCCACAAATTCGAGACCTTAAGGACGTCAAGGGCTTACGGGAGGATAAGGCTCAAACCCGAGACCCTTCAGCTTATAAAGGAAAAAAAGTTGCCCAAGGGGGACCTGGTGGAGGTTACCAAGCTGGCGGGTATATACGGTGCCAAGAGGACGGGCGATATACTCCCCTTCTGCCATCCCATAGCCTTTGACTTCGCGAGCGTTGAGGTCAGGCTGAACGAGGACTCCGTTGAGGTCTTCTCCGAGGTGAGGGGTGTGGCGAGAACCGGCTATGAGATGGAGGCACTGACCGCGGTCGCAACCGCACTTCTTAACGTTTACGATATGTGTAAAGGGTTAGACGACACAATGGTCATAGAGGAGATAAGGCTCCTTGAAAAGAGCGGTGGCAAGTCTGACTGGAAAAAGGACCTGAGTGGCGTGAAGGTGAGTATCCTTTCCGTGTCAGAGGATCTGAAAAAAACAGCTCTCTCCTATCTTAATGACCTCGGAGCGGTCGAGGACACGGACGGGAGGATCCTGTTTCTCATAGGTGAGGATACGGACCTTGAGGAGAGGCTCACGCACCTTGAGTGTGTGATCTCCTTCTACGACTTCACTAGGAACCCCTCCTGCGTGGTAAGCCCTGTCAAGGTTGGGAGGGACAGGGAGGGAAGGCTGGTTGTGGTCCTGCCTCCTTCCAGGGAGAGGATCAGCTCCTTCTTCGAGACCTTCGGCGGTGTCCTGGGGAAGCTGGTGTGAGGTTCGTCCTCTGTATAACAGGAGCGAGCGGTGTCATATACGGCTACAGGACCCTTGAGGTCCTGTCCGCTGAACATGAGGTCCATCTGATCGTTTCGGGGTCAGGGAGGACCGTCCTGAAGGAGGAGATGGGGCTGACCCTGAAAGACCTCGAGGAGAGGTTTCCCAAGGCTGTTCTCCACGACCCTGCGGACATGACCTCTCCCTTAGCGAGCGGGTCGAGGCTGAGGGCGTTCAGGGCTGTCCTCGTGGTTCCGTGTTCCACCAGCACGCTCGGAAACATAGCCTCAGGCACAAACCAGAACCTGATCCACAGGGTATGTGAGGTCGCCCTGAAGGAGAGGGTTCCCTTGATACTCCTGATCAGGGAGATGCCCTACTCGAGGATACACCTTGAGAACATGCTGAAGGTTACCGAGGCGGGAGCGGTTGTCATGCCCGCAAGCCCGGGTTTCTACCACCGCCCGAGAACCCTTGAAGACCTCGTGGACTTCGTTGTGGGCAAGGTCCTCGACCAGGCGGGGGTCAGCCACAACCTCTTCAGGAGGTGGGGGGAGTAAAATATTTGCGTGGAAAACGTGATCATAGTCGGTGTGGGTTTCATGGGAGGATCCTTTGCCCTCGCCCTGAGGGAATCCGGGTTCACCGGCGGGGTCTACGGCATAGACGTGAACCCTAAGGCCCTTGAGACAGCGAAGGGCATGGGGATAATAGACGGAGGTTTCACGGACTACGAACCCCTGAGGGATATGCCCTTGTCGCTGGTGGTCATGGCGACACCGGTAAGAACGTTCAGGGAAATAGCCCTGAAGCTAAGGGAGTTCACAGGAGACGGAACGGTTGTGACGGACCTCGGAAGTGTTAAGGGGAAGCTCGTTTATGAGCTTGAAGACATACTCGGACCGAGGTTTGTGGGAGGGCACCCGATAGCTGGGACCGAGAAGTCCGGTGTTGAGAACAGCGTGAGGGGCCTTTTCACGGGTAAGAAGGTGATCATAACGCCCACCGAGAGGACGGACCGGGACGCCCTCAGGACCGTCGTGTCCTTATGGGAGAGGATCGGAGGGGTAGTTGAGTTCATGGACCCTTACCTCCACGACAGGGTGTTCGGTGCGGTCTCCCACCTTCCCCACGCGGTCGCTTTCGCCCTGATAGACGCGATAGAGAGGCTCTCCGGAGAGGTAGACCTCTTCAGGTATCCCGGAGGAGGCTTTAAGGACTTTACCAGGATAGCTGCGAGCGATCCCGTTATGTGGAGGGACATATTCCTCGAAAACAGGGAGAACGTCCTCAGGGCGATGGACGTTTACGCGGAGTCCCTGAGCCATCTCAGGGACCTTATAGAGAGAGGTGATGAGGAGGGAATAACCCGGTTCCTGAGGGAGGCAAAGAGGAGGAGGCTGAGCCTCGGATGAGGTTAGAGGGTCCTGCGAGGGGTGTCCTCGGGAGGATAAGGGTCCCTTCCGACAAGTCCGTATCGCACAGAGCTGTGATCCTGGGAGCGCTCGCACGGGGTAAGACCCGCATAAGGAAGTGGCTCGTCTCCGGAGACACGCTGGCGACCCTGGACATTATGAGATCCCTCGGGACCAAAGTGGAAAGGGAGGGGGAAGACCTGATCGTGGAGGGGAGGGATTTTGAGTTTGATGAACCGGGGAACGTCCTGGACGCGAAAAACTCGGGGACAACCGCCAGGATACTTATGGGCGTCCTCTCCACCCAGAGGTTTTTCTCCGTCATCACGGGAGACGGAAGCCTCAGGAAAAGACCCATGGGTAGGGTTACGGAACCCTTGAGAAGGATGGGGGCAAAACTGGACGGCAGGGAGGGAGGGACGAGGCTCCCGGTTGCGGTGAGGGGCGGAAGGCTCAGGGGTGTAGATCACTTCAACGAGAAGTCTTCCGCTCAGGTAAAGTCCGCCCTCCTGATAGCTGGTCTCAGGGCTGAGGGAAGAACCAGCGTTACCGAGCCTTTCAGGTCAAGGGATCACACCGAGAGGATGCTCAGGGCCTTCGGTGTTGAGGTTGAGGAAGCGAGAACGGAGAAAGGGTTCCGCGTATCCGTTGAAGGTGGCGGGACCCTTCGGGGGACAGAAGTCCTCTGCCCTGCGGACCCTTCTTCAGCGTCCTTCTTTGTGGCTCTCTGCCTGCTTTCGGGTGGTGAGCTGACCCTGGAGGAGGTCCTTGTGAACCCGACAAGGGACGGGTTTTTCAGAAAGGTAAAGGAGATGGGGGCGGAGGTCAGGTATGAGAACCTGAGGGAGGTCTCGGGAGAACCTGTGGCGGACGTGTACGTGAGGTACTCGGGCAGGCTGAGGGGTGTCGGGGTCACTCCCGAGGAGGTCCCGGGTCTAATAGACGAGATACCCGTCCTAGCGGTCCTTATGGCCCTGGCGGAGGGGACCTCGGAGGTAAAGGGTGCGGGAGAGCTCAGGTTTAAGGAGAGCGACAGGATAAGGGCGGTCGTGGAAAATCTCAGGTCCATGGGCGCAAAGGTCGAGGAGTTTGAGGACGGCTTCGTAGTTGAGGGGGTCGAGAAGCTCAGGGGTTCACTTATAAGGACCTACTCGGACCACAGGATAGCGATGGCGTTCACCGTAGCGGGTCTCGTGGCGGAGGGGGAGACCGTCATAGACGACCCGGACTGCGTCAGGGTTTCGTACCCCGGGTTCTTCGAGGACCTGAGAAAGGTCATCCTGTGAGGATCTTCGCAAGCCTCTTTACAGCCTCCACCTTTTCCCTCTCTCCTATCTTTGCCCTCTCTATGGCCCTCTTGAGGGTCTCAAGGGTTATATCGTAGATCTCCCTCCTCACGGGGTAAGGATGTCCGTCCTTTCCGCCGTGGGCGAAGGAGTATCTGGCAGGGTCCCTGAAGGAGGGCTCAGCTCCGTATACGATCTCCGCCACAAGGGCTAACGCTCTCAGAGTCTTCGGACCGAGTCCCCTCACCTTCAGTATGTCCTCAAAGTCCTTTATATCCGCCTCCATCTTCCTCAGGGACTCCCTGAGACCTTTCAGGTCAAGGTCCTCGGGCTTTATGTGGTGCCTTTCGGGTAGCTTCAGGATTTTAACGCCCTCGATCTCCTTAACGGTCAGCTCCCTGTCTCTGAGGAGACACGCTATGGCCTTCCTCGACCCTTCCGACTCCTTCGCTGTCAGGTTTAGGTCTATTCTCCCGTGCACCTTTGAGGAGATTATCCCCTTATGGGGCTCTTCCACAAAACTCCCGACGGACGCGGAAAACCAGTGGTATATCCTCGCGTAACGGGTTTTCTCGTTCATGCCCTGCTGGATGACAGCCCAGAGACCTTCTTCCGTGAAAAACAGGGTGTGGTGGTATATCTGGTAGCCGTCCTGAATGAGGGCGTTGTCCACCTTCGCCACCTTCCTGCTCACCTCCACGAGCGGTTCCGTGTCAATACCCGTAAGGTCTCCTATCCTCGCGAGCTCCTCGGGTGTCTTAAGGGCACTTCTTCCTTTCCCCCCGACCGCGAAGACCCCTACCTCCCTGCCTATATCCTTCAGGGCCTCCTTTATAGCACCGCAGACCGTCGTCGTTAGACCGCTTGAGTGCCAGTCGAAACCGAGGACGCACCCGAGGGACTGGAACCAGACGGGGTCAGAGAGCCACTCGAGGAGTTTATCTTTTCCGTGTTCCAGGACTATGAGCTCGACGACCGACCTGGAAAGCTTTACCATCCTCTCGAAGAGCCATGGGGGTGCCTTACCGTGGTGGAGGGGTAGATCCGCAAAGCCCCTTCTCACAGGAAATAGTTTACTCCATGAAACCGCACTTCCAGGAAGAACCTTCCAGCGTCTCCCTCCTGTAATCGGTGAGCTTTTGGATGTTCATCCCCTCCGTTTCCCTGTCCAGGAAAGCCTTCAGGAGGTCCGCCATAACGGGGTAGAAGGGCTCCTCCGAGGCTTCCTTCACCTTCTCCACAAAGACCCCGTACCACCTGCCCAGGTGGTCCCTCAGGAACTTTTCCCTTGCCTCCCTCACTACCCTCAGCCCGTCCCCCTTCAGGAAGTGCTCCTTCTGGTAGAGGAAGGAAAGAAACTCAAGCTCCGCGACCAAGCTGTCGGGTTCGTAAGGTGCCCTTATCTCCAGCCCGAAGGCCCTGTAGAAGCCGAGGAGATCCGCCATCTCCGCGGACCTTCTCCCGGCTTTGTCCAGCTCGTAGGAGGTTTCCCTCGCGGGGGCCTTCATGGAGGTCTCAAAGAGGGATGTGAACTCACCCTGGAGGTCAACAACCCTGCGGGAAGAACCCACAACCGCCTCCCTGACCTTCTCAACGGGGAAGTCCAGGGAGAGCTCTCCGATACTCCTCTCAAGGTCAGGGAGGGCGCCTTTGAGCTCGGCGAGCGTCTCCTCCGAAGGGTAGGAGAAGGCGATGGAAAGGAAGCGGGATATAAAGGCCTTTTCTACCAGCATGTCTCACCTCTCTATCTTCAGCTTTATCCACTGGTAGCTCAGGACCTTTCTCGCACCCCTGTGGCCGGATCTTCCGTCCCAGACCGCAAAGGTTACGTAGGTGGTCTTCCCCGGACCCCACTCAGGGTTGGAAGAGTTCTCGACCACGAACCTCCTCTTTATGACCACGTACCACATCCCGTTCCTGTAAACGCCCCTTCCCTCCGCGGTCTGGACGTCCTTCCAGGTTGAGGATCCGAACCCTTCCGCGACCACTTCCCTCACGGGTGTCCTGAAGGTGTTCTTCCTGAAGACCTTCTCACCTCCTATGTAAGCGAGGGCGTACTGGTTCGCCCAGTCTCCGGGATACCTGTAGGGGGGCTTTGCGTGGGGGTACCAGTCGTAAGCGTAGTTGGGGTGGATCTTGGCAACATCCGAGTAGCCCCTCTCCAGGTTCTCCTGTCTGAAGGCGGTCCAGTGAAGGATGAGAACCCTCTTGCCTCTTTCACCCATGGTTACGGGGTAATCCGTGGAAGGTTTGTAGGGTATCTGGACCGCGACCGCATCCGAGAACTGGTTTATGAGGTGGAACCTGTCCTCGGTTTCGTCCTTCCATATCAGAAGGAAAGCTATCTCCCTTCCGTTGTTCACGCTCTTTACCGTTATCTCCTTGACGGGGGCTTCAATCACCATGGGTTTTGTTACCGTCTGGCCTGCGAGGGGGACCTTTACCGCCTTTGCTCCCTTCCAGACGTCCGCGAACGGGTCGAGGGGTATCTCCCCCTTTATCCTCTTCGAGACGAGGACCTCACCGAAGCTGAGACCCAGGGCAATAAGAAACAAAAGGACCAGCTTCATGGTCCACCTCCTCAGGGAATGTCCTGCCTGACGACCCCGAGCCTCTCGTCCTTGTGGGGCCTGACCTGGAAAGGCTCGTAGAGGGGAACCCTAACTATCTCCTCCCCTTCTTCGTTAAAACCTATAACCTCGTTGGGACCTACCGCGAAGGAGTGGACGATCCTGTCGGTGGAACCGAATAGGTGGAGGAGGGCCTGAAGCTCCGGCTCCTTCCCTTCCCTCATCTCCATATAGGTCCTTACCGCGTGGTCCGCTCCCGGTCCGAACATCTGCCTCAGGAAATCAAGGGGGACGTTTATGGGTGGTATGTAGTAGACGTTCGGCTCAAGCCCTGTCTGTGGGTAGAGGGGGAGGGCGACCTTCTTTATGTGGACGAGGAAGTCTATGGGGTTTTCCCTTTTCGCCTTCTCGGGAGGATTGATGAAGCCCATCAGCCTTATCTTCCCTATGCAGGTTATCACGCACTGGGGCTGGAGACCTTGTTCGACTCTCGGGAAGCAACCTATGCACTTCTGGGATATCCTGGCAACGTAGTTGAACATGGACTTCTTGTAAGGACATGCCTTAACGCACTCCTGGTAGCCTTCGCACCTTTCGGGGTCTATGAGGACTATACCATCCTCCTGTCTCTTGTAGATGGCCTGTCTCGGACAGGCGGCAACGCATGCGGGGTAAGTACAGTGGTTGCATATCCTCGGAAGGTAGAACATCCAGATGGGGTGGGGAAGGTTCTCCAGGACAGTTCCCACGTCCACAGGTCTGTTAACCTCGTCCTCACCTATGTTCGGGTTGGTCCAGTCGAGGTCATCGGGCATCCAGCCTGTGACCGTCTCCTCGTCCGTCCCGTCGAGGACGGTCTTACCCACGTACTTCTCCCCTTCCCATCTCTGGTCATCACCCAGGATCTCCATCAGTTTCACGTCCCACCCGAGGGGATAGAAGCCGTTGGGTTTCGTCTCCACGTTGTTCCAGAGCTGGTACTCCTGTCCCCTTCCGGGTGTCCACGTCGTCTTGCAGGCGACGGTGCAGGTCTGACAGGCTATGCACTTGTTAAGGTCCATCACGACCGCGAACTGTTTTTTGGGACGTCTGTGCTCGTAGGGGTAAGGAACCTCCCTCTTGATCTGCCAGTTGTAAAACTTAGGCATGGCCTGACCCTCCTTTATGAGAACTTCACCCAGCCCGCCTTCAGATACTTTGCGAAGGACCTGTTCGGTCTGTGGGGCCTCAGACCGAGCCTGACGGGTCTCCAGACACCCTTACCGTTTATGCCTCCAGGTTCAGCCTTCTCTATTTTGGCGTAGGCTTCCCTCGGAGCACCTATCAGGCAGTGGACGTCCGGGGCAAAGCCCTTCCCTATGACCTGACCCGCCAGGTTCTTCCTCACGAGAGAGTCCGTCTGTAGGGTGGGCTTGTGCCAGCTTCTCGTGACACTTTGGTGAGAGCCTCTTCTGTAAAGGGACTGGTATCCTGTGTGGGGATTCTTGGCGAGTCCGTTCTTGTTCACCTTTGTCCCGAGGACGGACCCGTGTGAAGAGCCGTACATGTTGAACCATATCTTGGCAACTCCCGGAGGGGTGTTGTTGGAAGACCTTGCCCTTATCAGCAGTCTCGCCACCTCAAAGTCTTCCTTCCTCTTCTCCCAGCCTACAAAGGGCCTGTCCTGAGGGTCCGGGTCCACCCAGACGTAGTCACCGTCCTCTATTCCGAGCTTCTCGAGGTCCTTGGGATTTATGTCTATGTAAGCCTCGGAGACGAAGGGCTTTCTCCTGTCATGCCTGTAAACGTCTCCGAAGGGACCGAAGAGCAGGGTAGTTATGTCCGTGTCTCCTGTCGTCGTGTGAGCTGCGTGCCTGTACTTGGGTGTGTGGACTATGTGGGTCGCCCCTATGGAGAGCCTCAAAGGATGCTTCGTCTTTGTGAGCTTTGCGGGCGAGACTATCACGTTTCTCGCCTGCCTCCACTCTGTGCTGATCAGGGTTTCCCTTGAGCTCACTCCGTAGTCCTCGGGCCTTTTGGGTCTGAGGAGGGGGTGGGGTTTTTCTACCACTATGACGTTCGGCTCGTAATCCGTTGCATCCACCGGTTCCCTGTAAAGGGGAAGATTCTCACCCGCTTCGAGGAACTCGGGCTCTTCCCTGTAGAACTCGAGCCTCCCGCTCTTGGTGTACCAGGGCATGTTGTCCTCAAGCTGGTCCATCCCCACGTACTTGGGATAGGTTCTGGTCATTATCAGGGAGGGGACACCTTCTTGGGCCTTCCTGGCTATGTCCTCCAGCCTGTATCCTCTAAGGTTCGAGGACGCGTTAATGACCCTCTGGACGTATACCTCCTGCCTTCCTTCAAGTACAAACTTCCAGTAGTCCGCAAACCTCCTGTCACCTGTGAGCTCCGCAAGTCTCTTTCCGACAAGGGCAAAGACCTCCGCGTCGTTCCTCGTGTCGTACATCCTTCTGTGTCCTGTCTTGGGCCAGACGTAGATGAAGGGGTTTGTCACGGAACCCGCTATGTCCCAGTACTTGTTCTCGTTCCAGGCGTCCACCCCGAGTACTATGTCCGAGTACTCGCAGGTGAGGGACCACCACCACTCGTTGGTTATGATGCACTCTATCTTGGGGAGGGTGTTCATTATGATGTTGTACTTCCACTTGGCGTTTCCGAGAATTGAGTTGGCGTCAACGAACCAGCAGAACTTGGTGGGTGTGGGCATGTGGGTCTTTCCGGTGATGAGGTGCTTTCCCATAAACTGGGGTTTGTCGTCGTGGGAGTAGTAGTGGGCGGACTCTCCCTTCCAGTACCTTTTAACCTTTGCGGGCTTTTTGGGATCAAGCTCTATGTTGAAGGGGTCCTCCAGGAAGTACTGACCCACTCCGTTAAAGAGCGCGAGCCTGAAGTTCCCCGCATAGGACCCTATGTTTCCCGTGAGGTGGCCCACGTTGTCGGTCAGGGCGACTATCAGGTACATGGCCCTGTCCTTCAGGTCACCGTGGAAGTACTGGTTCACTCCCATACCCTGTGCGAGCTTAACGTTCCTCGGGTGGGAGGCTATCTCTCTCGCGAGCTTCACTATCTTCTCCGCGGGAACACCTGTTATCTTCTCCACCTGGTCCGGCCTGTAGTTCTCCTCGAAGAACTCAAGGTAAACCTGGAACAGGGGCTTTACCTTAACCCTCTTTCCGTCCACCGTCCTCACGTAGTACTCTCCGTAAAGGGCAGGGTCGATACCCAGCTTCCAGAAGTCGTCTCCCACGTCATCCCTCGTTATGACCTTCGGGGAGTTGGTCTTCGTGTCCCAGACTACGAAGTCGTTCATGTCCTCTTCCCTTATCTTCTCGGGTATGTACTGCTTTTCCTGTCTGTAGAAGGGCGGTAGCCTGTCACCCTTCCTGAAGACCACAGACTTCCTCAGTGGTTTGGGCCTGTAGTTCTTTATGATGTCCCTCGCCCTCAGAACCTTCCCGTTGTCCATCCTGACAAGGAGAGGCATGTCCGTCCACGCCTTGACGTACCTCTCCTGGTAGATCTTCTCCTTCATGATCACGTAAGCGATCGAGAGGGCGAGGGCTGTGTCAGTTCCCGTCCTTACCACTATCAGCTCGTCGCAGGCCCTTGCGGTCGGGGAGTAATCGTTCGAGATGACTATCACCTTGGAGCCCTTTATGCGGGCTTCCGTGAGCCAGTGGCAGTCTGGCATCTTCGTGGTGAAGGGATTCATCCCCCACAGGATTATGAGCTTAGAGTACTCCCACAGACACAGGTCAAAGTCCGTGTTCTGCTGTCCCGTGACCATCGGATGTCCGGGGGCGAGGTCCGTGTGGAAGGAGTAGTTGTCCCATCCCCTTCCCCCGAGGGCCTTCTCCGGGGGGACACCTCTCACGTGGTGGTCAAGGAGCGCCATCAGGTTGGCCATCCTGTAGGGAGATGTGTATCTAACCACCGCTAGGAAGGGCATGGATCCCCTGAACTTGAATGTCCTCGTTCCCGCACCCTTCATCTCGTCAAGCATCTCCTTGGGGTAGTGACCCTGGGCCTCGAGACGTTTTCTCCCTTCCTCTCCCGAGTAAGTCTTGGCTATGTTTATCATCGTCTTGGCTATTATGTCCGCGACCTCGTCCCAGGACACCTTTATGAACTTGTCCTTTCCTCTCTGGAAGTACTTTTTCGGCGGTTCACCCGTCTTCGGGTCTCTGGGAAAACCAGCCTTGTACCACTCGTAAAAGCCCTTTCTCACCATAGGACCTTTTACCCTTCTGTCCCCGTAAAACCTCCTCATCAGGGACAGACCCTTGTTACAGCACCTCGGTTCCCATCTGGGAGATGCCCTAAGGCCGTAAAGGTCTGTGGCCTCATGATACCTGTAGGACGGCTCTATCCTCGTCACAACGCCGTTCTTGACGTGAGCCTTGAGGAGGCAGTTGTGGGTGTCGTTGGGAGCGCAGAGGAAGACGAAGGTGTCCTCCGACCTGAATATGTCCCTGTACATGGTCTCCCAGTCCCTGCTGGGGTAGTGGAGTACAGGGTTTTCCACCTTAACCACAGGTTCGAAGACCCTCAGGGAAAAGCTGGGAGATGAGAGGAGTGCGAGAGAAAGCCCTCCCGCCTTGACAAAGTCTCTCCTCGAGACGCCCATCTCTCACCTCCTGATCCCGATCATATGACACACCTCATGTTAATAAACATATGCTTTCGGACTTAGAAGTCAAGATTTTAGGTCCTGAATGTCAGATCCGCCGCGTGTTTCATGTAGTAGAGGACCCCGAGGGCGTAGATGAGTTCGAAGGTATGCGTGAATACCTCCCTGAGGTTCCCGGATATGACCATACCCACAAGGGACCCCGTCAGGACGACCATCACCCTGTCCGAGACCTTCTCTTCTATGACCCTCTTTTCGGTGTCGGGTCCACCTCCCCTTATCCAGAAGTTTATGGAAGGTATTATGTGGAGGGAAGCTCCGACGGTTATGAGCACAAAGAAACCGTAGAGAGCGGTGTCTGTGTGGACCCTTATGAGGCTGAAGTCCTTGGCTCCTGCGGAGAGTATCCCCACGGTGAGGGAGAAGACCAGGATAAAAAGGGCGAGGATCATGTATCTGACCGTGGGGTCAAGACCCCTCCGCGGACCCTCCCTCCTGCTTAGGGTCATAAACAGCACAAGACAAAGGAACAGGACCGATGCCAGAACCAGAATCCCGGAGACGTAGATGTGATCCCAGCTAAGCGTGTGCCAGCTTATAAGCAGGTCCACGACGAAGAAGGTGTGAAAGACCAGATGAACCCAGAGATACCTGCCGAAGGCCACCCTCTCCACCTGGAGCATCGGAATCAGCAGGTACATGCTCCCCATAGCGACCGTTATCATAAAACCGACGGTAAAGGTGTGCAGAACGAGAAAGGGGTTCCCGAAACCCATCGTGAGCATATAAGAACCAGCGAGGTAAAAGAGACTCCCCACCACAAGGAAAAGCCTTATCTGACCTCCCCGGACCCTTGAGTTCAGAAGAAGGTATGCGGTGAAGACAAGAACGCACAGGAAGTAAACCGCTTCAAAGGGAAGACCTGCAAGGAAAAACCCCAGCGAGGTCAGAAAAAAAACCGCGTGCAGGTAGATCAGAGGTCTGAACCTCACCTCTATACCCTGCAGGACGGGGTACATCTGGAACACGGTTCCTGTTATCACCGAAGGGATCGCAAAGTACACTACCGTTTCCGTGTAGTTCCCGAAACCCGCCGACCTCTGGATGAGTGAAAGGACGACAAGGAAAAGTCCCAGGAGTATGTACAGGGAAGTTATCCTAAGAACCTTCATCTACCTGAAGTTTCCTCAGCTCCTCAAGGAGTTCCCTGAACTTCTCGTCCGACAGCCCCCTTATCCTTTTCGCCTGCTTGAGGGTGACCGTGTAGGGAAGTATGCGCCTCAGGAGCGGATTCTTAAGAGGTGTGAAGCCGTACTTTACCAGTATGTCGAGGGCCTTCGGATACCTGTCTATGAGCTTCCCGACGTTGGTGTTCTCGTCTATGACGAAACCACCTCCCATGTCCTCCCTGTGAACGGGCCTGTCAGACCTCCATATCTTCAGGTAGTAGCCCTCCTCCGTTCTCTTCAGCTCGTAGCTGTATCCGAGCTCCCTGAGCCTCGGGAGCAGGTGGATGAAGGGCCTCGACCCCAGAACCTCAAGGACCTCTCCCTCCTTGAGATCTTCCAGGGCCTTCGGTATCTTTATCAAGGGCTGGGGCGGTTCAAGTCCCCTGACATCTAAAAACGGCATCCCGAAAAGATCTTAACTTTGAGACCTTCCCCTTCCAGCGGACGGATTTTACAGAACTATCAAGAGCTTATATTCTTGCCCCTAAGTCCTCAGCTCTCCTCACCCTTTAAAATTGATTTTTAAGTCATAAAATCGGAAAATGTTTCCCAGGAGGGAAAGGGATGCCAGAAGACAGGACTGTCAGCCTCGTGGACAGCTACCTCGGGTCAGAGGACCTGGCCAAACACAACGCGAATCTGGTCTACTCGCTCCCCGCCATGGCCAACATACTCTCGGGAGAGGTGATGAAGGAGTACATGCTCGGGCGGATACTATCCGAAGAAGAGAGGCTCATGCACGAAGAGGGTTGGTGGTACCAGCACCAGCTTGCCCTTCTCGGACCTTACTGCATAGGGTTTTCCGCAAGAGACATAGCCCTGAACGGTCTCGCTTCCAACTCAAGGGTAATGCCCAGGTCAAGACCCCCTAAGAGGCTCAGGAACCTCCTCGACCAGTGCGCCAACTTCATATGTCTCATCTCCCAGGAAGTTGCGGGTGCGGTAGCCCTAAACGACCTGATAACGGTCGCCACCTCCTACGTCTGGTACGAGGAGAAGTTCAAGGGGAGAAGGTACACCCAGGACGAGATAGCCCACGCCTTCCAGAGCTTCCTCTACAACATAAACCTGCCCTTCAGGAGCGGGAACAGCCCCTTTACAAACGTGACCCTGGAGTTCGGGAAACCAGCCCCCTACCTTGAGGAGGAGTACGTGGTCGTGGGAGGGAAGGTCGTAGACACCAAGTACAGGGAGATTCCCCAGGAGCTCTACGATAAGGTAGCCCTCGGCTTTCTTCAGGCCATGTGGGAGGGAGATGCGGACGGAAGGCCCTGGACATTTCCGCTGATAACTGTCCAGATAACCGACAGCTTTAACTTTGAGGACCCGGTTTTCCTGAAGTTCCTCGAGAACCTGGACAGACACGGGGGAGCTTACTTCGAGAACTTCCTCTCAAAACCCTTCCTGGAGAGAGGGCTGGAGCCGAGGAACCCTTACCTTCAGAGGAGCTTCTGTTGCAGGTTCCAGGTCGATCTGGGCGAGGTCCTGAAGGTCTCCAACACAGGGTCCGTCTTCGGGAACGCTTCGGGTGTCGGATCGATAGGAGTTATATCGGTAAACTTCAACAGACTCGGCTGGATACACAGGGGGAATAAAGAGAGGCTCTTTGAACATCTTAGGGACATACTCCTTAAGGCGAGGAGCGTCCTCAACAAGAAGAGGGAGTTCATAGAGGACCACAGGGACCTATACCCTACCTTCTTCTTCTACATGAAGGACCTGTCCACGCTCTTTAACACGATCTCCCTCCAGGGCGGGCACGAGGGCCTTATAAACTTCGGGTTTGCGGAGTACGACCGCGACGGGAAGTTAGTGGAGGAAAGTTCAGGTCTGTTCCACCCCAGGGGCCTTGAGTTTGCTAAAGAGGTCGCGGACTTCATCCTCAGGAACCTGGAGGAGTTCATGAGGGAGGACGGTGTGCCCTGGAACTTCGAGTACGCACCTGGAGAAACCGCGGGACCCTATCTGGCACGGAAGGACCTGGAGTTCTTCAGGGACATCACCGAGGGAAGGTGGGAGAGGTACAGACTCTACAGGGAGTACTGGCTGGGCAAGGTGGACGGAAAGCCTCCTTACGTTAAGGGCGGTCTCGAGGGTTCAGGCGTCTTTCTGACCGCAGGATTCCAGCCTCCTTTCGACTGTCCCTCCATAGCCAGACAGCTGGAGGTCTCCTCCCACACCCAGAGGTTTGCGACGGGAGGCAGCATACAGCACATATTCCTGAACGAGAAGCCCACAGCGGAAGCCCTGAGGAACTTCATAAGGAAGACCTTCGAGAACCTGCCCATAATCTACATGACCCTCACACCCACCCTGAGCGTGTGCAACACATGTTCCAAAAAGACGGTCGGTGAACACTTCACCTGCCCTTACTGCGGTTCTGGAGACACTGTCGTCTACTCGAGGGTCATAGGCTACTACAGACCCATAGCGAGACGGATAAAAAAGGTGGATAAAGACAGGTTCGTTTACGAAGGGGAGGAGAACTACTGGCAGGGCGGCAGGAGGGCGGACTGGGTGGTTAGGAAGAAGGTCATCATGGAGGAACTTCTGGGGGTGCACCCGTGGGGCTGAGTATAGGAAGCTACCTGATCTCCTCAAAGGAGGTCCCGGGCAGGTGGAGTCTGGTGGTATTTTTAAAGGGCTGTAACTTCAGGTGCAGGCACTGCTATAACTGGAGGCTTATCACAGGGGAGGAAAAGGCGAAGGTAAAAGAGGAAGAGGTCCTTTACGAAGTCAGGAACCAGCCTTTCCTCGAGTGCGTGGTTCTCTCGGGAGGGGAGCCTACAGTGAGCTCTTTGAAGGATATGATCGACTTCATCTGCAGGGTAAAGGAGATAAGGCCCGACATCAGGGTGAGGGTAGACACAAACGGGTCGGAACCAGAAGCCCTGAGGGAGTTAAAGGAGGTGGTGGACGGTTTTGCGGTGGACATAAAGTCTCCCCTCGAAAAACCAGACCTCTACAGCTACACCGCAGGTGTTGAGGTTGACACCGATGCGGTTGAGGAGAGCATCAGGATAGCGGACGGGATGCCCCTCACCCTATACAGGACACCGAGATACCCGTGGCTGGGGGAGGGGGATATTGTACTGATAAAGACCTTTACGGACAGACTAAGGTCTCCCTGGCATCTCAACAGGTTCTTTGAGGTGCCTGACTGCCCCTTCAACAGACCTTAAAAAGGGTTCCCTCGCCCCCTGCCTGCTTTTTCTCTTTTTCAGTTCCTCCTCTATCCTTTTAATGACCTCCAGCTTCCTCTCGTAGGTGCAGTAGTCGGGGGAGACGAGTGCGGGGGGCTTTGCCTCCGCGGTTAGCCTGTGGACAACCACCCTCCACGGGAGTACCTCCAGCATGTCCGCTGTGTATCTAACGTACTCCTCTAAGGGAAGGGTTCTGAAATCCCCCCTCTCGTACAACCTGTGGAGGCCCGTGTTCCTCATCACGTAAACGGGGTGTATCTTTATCCCGTCCACAGGGAGGGAGGCTATGAGCTTCGCGGTCTCGATGTAGTCCTCTCCGCTCTCTCCGGGCAGGCCCACGATAGTGTGAACACAGACCTTAAGGCCGAACCTCTTCGCCCTCAGGACCGCGTCCACGAGGTCCGAGACACCGTGCTTCCTGTTTATCCTCTTTAATGTCTCGAAGTTGGCGGACTGAAGCCCGAACTCGATCCACACCTCAAGACCTTTATCCCTGTAAGAGGCAAGGAGGTCAAGAACCTCATCGGGAGCGCAGTCGGGTCTAGTCCCGACGTCTATGCCCACAACACCGTCAAACTCGAGGACCGTATCGTAAAGTGACTTAAGACGGTCAACCTTTCCGTAGGTGTTCGTGTAGGACTGGAAGTATATGAAGAACCCCGTCCTTTCCCCGTACCTTTCCCGGGCGTTTTTTATCCCGCGGGCTATCTGCTCCTTCAGGGGGACCCAGGGGGCCAGGTGTTCAGGTCTTGAACCCTTGTAGCAGTAAATACAGCCTCCCCTTCCCTTTGTCCCGTCTATGTTGGGGCAGGTAAAGGGCAGGGCGACCGGGATCTTCTGGACCCTCCTTCCGAAGGTCTCCCTGGCATAAAGCCTGAAGAAATGGATCAGTTCCATGACTATAATATCATATTATGATGATTTACTCAGATACGGTCAGGTACGCACTTATGGCGCTCGCCTACCTCGCCTACAACAGGGACCGTCTCGTCAAGGCGGACGAGATAGCCAAGGCCCAGGGGATACCCAAGCCCTTTCTGTCCAAGATCCTCCATGAGCTCGCCAAAAAGGACGTCCTGACCTCGGTCAAAGGGCCGAAGGGAGGTTTCACCCTGAAGGTGGACCCGGCGAAGCTGACGATGTGGGACGTCGTGGTCCTCATGGGAGAGGAGAGCAAGTTTGACACCTGCGTCCTCATGCCCGATAAATGCGAGGCCTACGAAACGGACCCCTGCGTGATCCACCACAGGTGGGAGAAGCTGAAGAAGAGGATAGTTGAGTTCCTGAAGGAAACCACGATAGCGGACCTCGTAAGCGTGGAAGACAAGCACCTCAAGACCTTGATAACCTGATGTAGATACAAACTCCCCTGCCCACGTTAAAGGTGAGCAGGGAAAAGGACAGAAGGTAAAGGGGTAGGTGGGCGCTGTAAAGGGAAAAGTCTGTGGTGATGAAGGCAAGGAGCGTCCCGACAGAGAAAAGGTGAAGTCCCGTGTGAAACCAGATAACCCCGCGTCCTATGACCTGGTGCATGGTTGGGGCGTCCTTTACACCTTTTGTCGAGAGGTGCATCCAGACCAGGAAAGGGATAATCCTGTACATCATGGCCATGATGACCGTCTGAGCGAAGGTGCCGAACAGGAACAGAAACAGGAGGAACAGGTCAAAGCTTGATTTCCTGAAGGGAAAGGCAACGGAAGAGGCTACCAGAAAGGCCATGCTGATGTACCAGAGCGTCACAAGGGGGTCCCTGACCTTTCTCCTCCTGGTCCAGAGGTTCCTGACAGTGACAGAAGCGAAGGCTATACCGAGTAAGGATATTACGATATCCGGAACAACGCTTCCGTAAAAGACCACCTTGGAACCGACCGCTAAGGAGAGAAGCGGAGGGAAATTCTCCCTCAGAAAGCGGGGGTAGGGGGGTGCTACAAAGAACATCTCAACAACCTGAAAGGCTACTGAGGCAACTAGGATCAGCACCCACCCGTAGAGCATGAAGGTGAGGTGAAGGTCAAGGAGCTTTTCCGGGTTAAGACCGAGATAACCTCCGAGGGAGAAACCCGTTAAAACACCCAGGAAAGCGCCAAGGCCAAGCATGACAACAGCGTACTTCATTCCCTTTGATGTGGGTGTGTAGCTCCTGAGCCTGAATAGTGGAGGTGCGAGGAATAGGAGGGCAAGAACCACACCCCAGAAGGCGAAAAGACCCCCCACCAGAAGGCCACGCCCGGAAAAAAAGCCCAGCACCAGGGTGAGAACACCGATTAGAAGGGAAATGTGGACCAGCGTTGCCTTCAGAAGGGGTCTCTCTATAACTCCGCCCGCGACGACGGGTATCATCTGAAAGAGTGCTCCTATCATGGTCATACCCGCAAACCCGAGGGTGTAGGTGTGAACGAGGGCGGGAAGGTTAAAGAAACCTTTAAGGGTCATATACACACCGAGGGCAACCCCGAAAACACCGAAGAGGCAGGCT
>JAUZRJ010000089.1 GCA_030950545.1 Aquificota bacterium
CGTAATGTATGTACTTGTTCTGGAACGAACCGTCCAAGAGCTTTATCCCGTTGTACTCAGTGTCCGTTCCTATCTTCTGGATGGCGTCAACGAGGTTCTGGATCTCCCTCTGGAGCGCAGCCCTTGCGTTGGGGTCGTTGATGTCGTTCGCCGCGTTCTGGGCCTTGACGTAGATCTCCTTCAGCTTGTTGAAGATCTGCCCCGCAGCGTTCTCCGCTATCTGGAGGGCTGAGATCCCCGTCTGGATGTTCCTGTTACCCTGCTCGAGGCCGGCGGAGACAAGGGCAAGCTGGTCCGCTATGAACAGGCCCGCGGAGTCGTCCGCGGCGTTCAGGATCCTGAGACCCGTCGAGAGCCTCAGGAGCGACTTGTTCATCAAACGGTTGTTGGTCTCCAGAGCGGTCTGGGTGACCGCTGCTGAGTAGTTGAAGTTGATCCTCAGAGCCATGGCTGACACCTCCTTTTAAGTTTTCAGTCAGTTATCTATATCGGAAAGGGTCGGCACTTTTTTAGCCCCTGTGCTGACCTGTTTGAGGGGTTTTAATAAAATGATACCCATGGACCTGATCTTCGAGATCTCAAAACCCGGAAGGAGAGGCTACAGACTCCCCGACCTCGACGTTGAGAGGACGGACCCCAAAGAGATCATACCCGAAGGGTATCTCAGAAATGACCTCAACCTGCCCGAGGTCTCCGAACCTGACGTTGTGAGGCACTTCACCAGGCTCTCCCAGAGGAACTACGCGGTTGACACCACCATGGTCCCCCTGGGTTCCTGCACCATGAAGTACAACCCGAGGATAAACGAGGAGCTCGCGGACATACCCCAGATAAGGGACGTCCACCCCCTCACACCCGAGGAGCTGGTTCAGGGAAGCCTGAGGATAGCTTACGAACTCAAAGAGCTTCTCAAAGAGCTGGGTGGGTTCGCGGACGTTTCGCTCCAGCCCGCGGCGGGCGCCCAGGGGGAGCTTCTGGGTCTTATGCTCATCACAGCCTACCACAGGGACAGGGGAAACAGGAAGAGAAAGGTCCTCATACCGGACACCGCCCACGGGACGAACCCTGCGTCCGCTGCGATATGCGGGTTTGAAGTGGTGACCGTAAAAAGCGACGGGAGGGGAGAGCTCGACTGGGAGGACTTCAGGAGGAAGCTGACAGACGACGTCGCAGCACTTATGATAACCAATCCCAACACCCTCGGTATCTTCGAAAGAAGGATAAGGGAGATGGCTCAGGAGCTCCACGAAGTTGACGCCCTGCTTTACATGGACGGGGCTAACTTCAACGCGCTCGTCGGTGTGGCGAGACCGGGCGAGTGGGGTGTTGATGTTATGCACTTTAACCTCCACAAGACCTTCTCAACACCCCACGGGGGAGGCGGACCCGGGAGCGGTCCCGTCGGTGTCTCGGAGAGGCTGAAGCCTTACCTCCCCGTTCCCCAGGTGGACTTTGACGGGAAGAGATACTACCTCCGCTGGGACATACCCAAGACCGTGGGCAAGGTTCTCGCCTTCTGGGGACATTACGGCGTGTGGATAAAGGCCCTTGCCTACATACTCTACTACGGAAGCGATATAAAGAAGGTAGCCCGCTACGCGGTCCTGAACGCAAGATATCTGAAGCACCTGCTAAGAGGTCTGCTCCACGACCCCTACCCCGACTCTCCCTGCATGCACGAGTTCGTCCTTTCCGCGGTGAACCTGAGAAGGTACAACCTGACCGCCATGGACCTTGTTAAGCGTCTCCTTGATTTCGGCTTTTACGCACCCACCGTTTACTTTCCCCTGACGGTCAGGGAAGCCCTCATGATAGAACCGACCGAGACGGAAAGCCCGGACACCCTGAGAAGGTTTGCTCAGGCTATAAAGGACATATTGAGGGAAGCCAGAGAAAGCCCTCAGGAGCTGAAGTCAGCTCCGAAGAGAACCCCCGTTCGCAGGATAAAGGAGGCTGAAGCCAACAGGAAGCCTGTATTGAGATATAACCGTGGGTAGAGCTA
>JAUZRJ010000009.1 GCA_030950545.1 Aquificota bacterium
CTCATCGGTATATTATTAAAGTCGGAACAGAAGAAGGTAATATAAGGGGGCGGAGAACACGACCGAGTCAAACCTGTCCGTGAAGCCACCGTGACCGCCCAAGACCGAGGAGAAGTCCTTTATACCGAAATGCCTCTTTAAAAAGCTCTTGAAGTAATCACCCACAACGCCTGCGGTTATAAACAGAATGCTTACAATAACAGCCCTGAAAAGACTGAGGTCCGACAGAGCGGTAAAGACAAGAACACCCGCCAGGAGCCCTCCCAAGAAACCCTCAACCGTCTTTCTGGGTGAGATCTTCGGGAAAAGGGATCTCCTGCCCCATCTCCTCCCAACATAGTAGGCGGCAACGTCCGAGGCCCAGAGGGTCAGCAGGAAGATGAGAAGGTGACGGGTTCCCTCCTCCTTGATCGCGATCAGATAGGAGGGAAAAAAACCTGTGTAGGTCAGCAGGAAGACAGACCTTACCGCGGAGTCAAGGTCCCACCTCCTGTAGCCAAGGGCAAGACCGAGTATGAAGACGTAAAGGATCCCTGCGGAGCGGTCTACGTAAAAGAAGAGGGGGGAGAAAAAGGCTGTGGGGCGGATCTCCTTCACACCGAGGTATCCGGAGACCTCCCCCGCCATGAGGAAGGAGAGGAGACCTACTATAAGCAGAAAGATGGGTAGAGGGAGGAGTACCGCTGTGATAGTTACCGCGCCTATCAGGACGCCGTAGATCTCCCTACTCATCAAGGACCCTTCCGAACTTCCTCTTCCTCCGGGAGAAGTCCTCTATAGCCCTTATCAGCTCATCCTTCGAGAACTCGGGCCAGCAGAGGTCCGTGAAGTAGAGCTCCGTATAGGCAAGATTCCAGAGTATGAAGTTGGATATCCTCTTCTCCCCCGCGGTCCTTATGAGGAGGTCCGGATCGGGGACACCCCCGAGGTCGAGGAAGCTCGAAAAGGTCTCCTCATCTATGGATCTGGCGCCCGAATCGATCACCCTCCTCACCGCCCTCACTATGTCGTCCCTCCCGCCGTAGTCGACCGCGAGTATGACTGTGAGCCTGCTGTTGTCAGAGGTGTAGCGCTCCAGGTCCTCCATCAGGCTCCTGAGGTCTCCGCCTATCCTGTCCCTCCTCCCTATGAACCTTATCCTTATGCCGAGTTTTTTCAGGTCCTCCCTCTTGCTCTTCAGGTAGTCCCTGAGGAGGTTAAAGAGCAGATCCACCTCCTCCCTCGGCCTTTTCCAGTTCTCCGTGGAGAAAGCGAAGAGGGTGAGATACCGGACACCGAGGTCCGCACAGGCCTTTGCTATCTCCTCCGCGACCTCCGCTCCCCTGTAGTGGCCCATTATCCTGGGCATACCCCTTTTTCTTGCCCACCTTCCGTTGCCGTCCATTATTATGGCTATGTGGTCGGGTATCCTGAGCTCCATCACTCGCCCAAGAGGTTCTTGTGCTCTCTCGCCCTCACCGCTGCGTCCGATGTGGGAAACTTGTCGATAAGTATGGTGTAGTACCTGTTTGCCTCGTCCATGTTGCCCCTGTCCATGTTGATCTTCATAAGCTGGAAGTAGGCGTCCGGTAGTTTGTTGCAGTCGGGTAGCCTTCCCCCTTCACACTTCTCCACGAGGCTCTTGAAAACGCTCTCCGCCCTGCCCATGTCCCCGAGCTCGTAGTATATCTTCCCTATCCAGAAAAAGGCGTTGTCGGTGTACTTGCTCTGCGGGTGATGCTTTATGAAGTTCAAAAAGGCGTCCCTGGCCTCATACAGCTTCTTGACGCTGTAAAGCTCTATGGCTTCCCTGTAGGCGGTCTCCTCGTCCTTGACCTCAGGTTTAGCCTCCTCCTTCTGTATCTCCCCCGGCCTTATCACCTGTATGTCCCCGGGGGGAGGGACCTTTCTAACGTCCTCCTTCTCGGGTAGCCTGGCTGTCTCCCGCGACTCCCTTTCCGCAACACCCGTTTCGATCCTCAGCTTGAGCCTCTCGAAGTCCAGCCTTATCTCCGAAAGTATCTCGGTGAGCCTGTCTATACGCCTGTTCGTCTCCTCGAGATCCTTTTCGAGCTCTACCTGTCTCTGCTCTATACGTGTGATCTTTATCTCCAGCTCGGAAACCCTCTCGGAGGTCCTGTCCTGGGAGACGGGAGCACATGCAACCGCAAAGAAGGGAAGGACGATGAGGAGTTTTTTCATTCCTCCCTTTCCTCCTTATAAAAATAATACTCCCTGTAAGGTATCCTGTGCTTGAAGTAGTAAAAGTAGAAGTATCTCCCCGTCTCCTTGTCCCTGGCGACCCTTACCATTATCCCGTAGTTGTCCGTGATCTGCTCTAAGTAGGTGAACTCCTGATCGGTCCTGCTGAAGTGGTCCAGGACCCTGTCCCTTATCTTTTCCCTTATGTTCCTTACGAGGTCGTAGAGGGCTACCTCTTTCTTCAGGTCCTCTTCGGTGAAGAACCTTCCTTTTAGCTTCTCTATCTGGTGTTCGTGGATCATGTTTCCCCCCCTTCTCCGTGAGATTAGTATTATATAGTGATGGACAGGTTTCTCATAATAGCAGGTCCCTGCGCCATAGAGAGCGAGGAAGTAGTTCTTAGGGTGGCGGAAAAGGTCAGAGACCTCCGGGAGAGGTTTCCCGAGGTTGAGTTCGTGTTCAAGTCATCCTTTGACAAGGCGAACAGGTCCTCGATCCGGTCCTTCAGGGGCCACGGTATGGAGTTCGGGCTCAAGGTCCTGAGGAGGGTAAAGGAGGAGTTCGGACTTAAGGTCACCACTGACATACACGAGAGCTGGCAGGCGGACCCCGTTTCGGATGTTGCGGACATAATCCAGATACCCGCGTTCCTGTGCAGGCAGACGGACCTCCTGCTCGCCGCCGCGAAAACTGGAAGGGCGGTAAACGTCAAAAAGGGTCAGTTCATGGCTCCCTGGGACATGAAAAACGTGGTTGAGAAGCTGAAGGTTGGAGGTGCCAAGGATATATACCTGACCGAGAGGGGGACCACCTTCGGCTACAACAACCTGGTTGTGGACTTCAGGAGTCTGCCTGTAATGTCGGGCTTCGCGAAGGTCATATTCGACGGGACCCACAGCGTTCAGCTCCCGGGTGGTATGGGAACGAGGTCGGGAGGTCAGAGGGAGTTCGCCTTCCCCCTCATGAGGGCTGCGGTCGCGGTCGGGTGCGACGGTGTCTTCATGGAAACCCATCCCAACCCGGAGGAGGCCCTCTCCGACGGACCCAACCAGATACCCCTCGCGGACCTTGAGTTTGTGGTCGAGGCCCTCTTAGAGATAAGGGAGGTGGCGGTAAGGTACAGGGAGTCTATATTGAATTCTTAAGATGCTGAGCGGATCTCTTCCCTTCAACTTCGTCGAGGTGGTGGACCCGGTAGAGATATCCAGGGAGTGCTGGGAGAGGCTGATCTCCAGCCCGAGGGAGTTCAAGATATACCTGGATAAATACCTCTGGCTCGCGGGAAGGACGAGAAGGGAGAGGCTGATCCTCTCGGGGATAAGGCTTATGCCCTTCGGCCTCGGGAGGGAGCCGATCCTCATATCCCTGTGGAGGAGTGAGTACATAGGCTTTTACGAGATAGAGGACCTGCTGAGGAAGGAAGGTCCGCGGGCGCTCCTCAAGGTGGTCGAGGGAACGCCCGACAGGGTAGAGTTCGGTCAGAGAGAGTTCAGGTACCTTCTGGTCCCACCCGCGGAGGAGTTCACCAGGCTGACCTCGTGGGTCTTCAAGCTGGGGAGAAAGGCGGTCGACTTCTTCGGGTGGCCTGAGGGTGTCCCCCATCCTCCGCCCGAACAGGTGGAGAGGATCATAAAGAAGATGGAGCTGGAAGGCATACGTCAGCCCGAGAAGTACAAACCCCATCCTTCCTACAGACCCACAAAGCTCTCCTTCTTCCTCAAGCTCTTTATAGTTGTGTGGAGGAACGCTATTCTCAGGTCTTACGGCCTCTCGATAAGGAGGAACGGCGACAGGCTCGTCTACACAGCTTCTCCCTCGGTGGCTGAGGACGTCCCGCTTCCCGAACCCTGCAAGGTTGTGGAGGGTGTGGAGTTCGGGAGTGTGGGAAGCGGTGGTGTGGACAGAACCCTCGAGGAGGAGTGCGTGGACCTGCTCTTTAACCTGGGTATGTGGTGACTATATTTAAGGTTTAAGGAGGGTTCTGTCATGGAGGAGAAGCCCAAAACCGAACCTGTTATACCTGTTGAGCCCGTGGACCCGGACGTCCACCCCGAGTGGGAACCCAGAAGGCTCTGCCCGGACCAGAAGATAGACCACACGGTGCCCGACGAACCCACCGAACCATGATGTAGAATAGTCTCATGTACTCCCTCAGAATGGCGGAGTCCGCAACGGAGGGACACCCCGATAAGATAGCGGACCAGATAGCGGACGCCCTCCTAGATGAGTTCATAAAGAGGGACCCCTACAGCAAGGTCTCCCTCGAGATAATGGTCACAACGGGTCTGGTTATAGTGGGCGGGGAGCTTTCAACGGAGGGTTCGGTGGACATACCGAAGGTTGTCAGGGGGGTTGTAAAGGACATAGGCTACACGAAGCCTGAGCTCGGCTTCGATGCGGACACCTGTGCGGTGATAACCTCCATAGACGAGCAGAGTCCTGAGATAGCCCTCGGAGTCTCCGGAGAGGGTGCTGGGGACACCGCCATAGTCGTAGGTTACGCGGTCAGGGAGGCCCCAAACCTGATGCCCTGGCCCATAACACTCGCCCACAGGATAGCCAAGAGGATCTCCGACCTGAGGAAGGAGGGAAGGTTCCCCTTCTTAAGACCGGACGGGAAGGTCCTGGTCAGCATGATATACGAGGACGGAAAGCCGAGCTTTGTCAAGGACGTTGTCTGCTACGTCCACCACGACCCTGACATAGCCCTGAACAACCTGAGGGAGATGATAACGGAGGAGGTTATAAAAAAGGAGATACCGGATGAGTTTCTAACCTCCCATACGGACATAAAGGTGAACCCTACGGGCAGGTTCGTCATAGGCGGTCCCGTGGCGGACACAGGGCTGACGGGGAGGAAGATAGTCTCGGACGCCTACGGGGACATAGGCTTTTCGGGGGGGAGCGCCTTCTCTGGCAAGGACCCGACCAAAACGGACAGATCCGGGTCTTACATGGCCCGTATGATAGCCAAGCACATAGTTGCCGCTGACCTTGCAGAGAGGTGTGTGGTGCAGATAGGATACGCCTTCGGTCTCACGGAACCCGTCGCCTTTGACATAGAGACCTTCGGAACAGAAAAGGTTCCAAAAGAGAGGATAGAGGAGGTGGTGACCAAAGTGTTTCCCCTCAGACCTGCGGACATGATAGAGTTTCTGGACCTCAGGAGACCCATCTACAGGGAGACCGCCTGTTACGGACACTTCGGCAGGGAGGGCTTCCCCTGGGAAGAGCTCGGGTATCTTGACAAGATCAGGGAGATCCTCTGAGCCTCAGGACCTCAACCACCCTGTCCACGTAAACCGTACCCCCTGTGGAGGGTATGTCCGAACCGAAGACCTTTGAGAGCCTGTCGTACCTTCCCCCACCCGCAAGGGGTGAGCCTATACGCGGGTGGAAGACCTCAAAGACCACACCCGTGTAGTAGGGAAGGTCCCTTATCTCCGACAGGTCGTAGAGGAACTCAACTCCCGCCTCCGAAAGCATACGTCCCACCCTTAACAGGTCTTCCTTAACCCTTCCGAAGCCCATCTCGTCCAGGATACCCAGGACCTCCTCCCCGCCCTGCATAAGGGGTAGGTCCGCCACAGGAGACCTTCCGAACCTCCTCCTGAGATATGTGAGGTCTTTTTCCAGGAACGCCCTTCTCACCTTTTCCCTGTCGTCAACGGAGGACAGGATCCCCTCCACCACACCTACGTGGCCGACACTCACCGTTATGTCCTCAACACCCAGACCTTTAAGAAGTGAGTTTATAGCCAGGATCACATCACAGTCTCCCTTGAGGTCCCTCTCACCGAGAAGCTCAACCCCTGTGTGTATAGCCTCACCCTCCGAGGAGACCACGGACCCGAAATAGTAAACACCTAAGGGCATCTGAAGTCCCTTCAGCCTGACGACAGACCTCACCACTTGTGTGGTGAAGTCAAGCCTGAGGGACAGAAGGTCTCCCGTCCTCGTGTCCTTAAAGGTTATGGCATAACGCGCCCTATCACCCAGCACCTCCCTCTGGTCCTCCCAGGGCTCTATAAGGGGAACCTTTATGAACCTGAAGCCTAGTTTTTCAAAGGTTTCGGAGGCCTTCAGAAAGATCTCCCTTACGAGGCTGGACTCCTCGAGGGTGAAAAACCTCAGGTTATCTCCTCCTCCGGGAGGCTCACAACCACCTTGGCGGGTCTTAGGACCCTCTCGTGTATGTAGTACCCTTTCTGGACGACCCTGATCACCCTGTTGGGTGGGTGCTCTTCCGATCTGACCGTCTCAACAGCCTCCGCCAGATGGGGATCGAACTCCTTGCCCTCTATCTCCATCTCCCTGATACCGTGCTTCTCCAGTATGCTCACCAGATCCGAGTGTATGAGCTCAATACCTTTCAGGAGGGACTCGAAATCTCCGGACTTCTTTGCAGCGGAAAGGGCCCTCTCGAAGTTATCAAGGACCCTGAGGATGTCAAGGGCGAGCTTTTCGTGGCCGAACCTCCTCTGCTCCTCAAGGTCCTTTCTGTACCTTTCCCTGAGGTACTCAAGCTCCCTCTGGAGATCCATAACCCTTATGTTGGAGCTCCTGGCAACTGTTTCGAGCTTTTTCACCTTCTCCTCAAGCTCCCTGATCCTCTCCCTGAGGGCTTCCGTGTTCTCCTCTTCCCCTTTTGCCTCCTCCTTCACCCGCTCTTCCTTTATGTCCTTCTTCTCTTCCATGGTGATACCTCCAGAATAAGTAATTTATAGAAAAATTTGCGGGCTAAAACCCCGTATCTATGATGCGGGGATACAGCCCGCCCCGAAGGGGTTGCCCAGAAAGCATTTGTGGAGTAGATTGGTAAATAGCTTAAATACCCCACCGCTCCCGAGAGGGAGCTGAGCGACTTTAAGGTGGGGTAGAAGAAAAGCGAAGGAGCTGAAAGTAGCTCCACCTGACCGAAGGTATCTCCGTAAGCTCTGCCTTCGGCAGGGCAGGAGTAGGGGCGGAGTGAACCCGCCCGTGGTGGTAAGGCACCCCATAGAGGGTGTAAACCCACCACGAAGCTCCGCATCTCTGATGCGGGGTAGTTCACACGTGTCTGACCGAACCAGCCACCCGGTCCAGGAAAGTGGAAAGTCTTGCGGGATCTGTCCCGCTGAGGGAAACGTCCGCATCGGGATGACCGTAAAGACCGCATAGGGTAACTATCTTGGTGTCCGTGTGTTTTCTGAGCATCCTGATCACGAAGTCCGTTCTGTAGCAGTGAACCCCTATCATCAGGGTAAGGTCGTGCCTGCCGTGGAGTATGGATAGGTGAGGGTTGGGAGGGTCTATCTCCCTTGAGGGGTCAAACTTCCTGTTCTTGGGCTTGTAGTCGGGAAGGACGTGGATGTTAAGGTTCGGGATCAGGTCCTTCAGCCTTCTGACAGCTTCCGCCTTCCTCCTCACCTCCTCGTTCCAGTCCCAGAGGACGAGCGGACCGACTATAAGGGTGGGTCTTTCCGCCTCAGAGACGAGCTTTACCGCCTCGTTCAGGGCCTCTTCCCAGCTGACCTTCTCACCCCCTATAAAGCCTATGTCCGTACTCTTCTCCCTGACTATGGGTAGCCTCGTCCTGTCTTCTTCTGGTCCGGGGGCTACCTTCGGGATCCTGTAGTACTCGGGTATGAAGTCTTTAAGGTGCGGTGAGGGGACCGGTCTTTCCTTTTTCTTCTTCCCGTTTCTGGCGACGGTCTCCTTAAGGGACAGGATCTTCTCGGAGTCCTCCACGTAAAGGTCTAACTCCACCTGAAACTCGCCGTGGTAGGCCTTTTCCTCCTCCTCAACACCGAGGTCGTAGCAGGTGGTCCCTATTATGTCTATCAGGACACCGTTTGCACCCCACTCCTTGGCCTTTCTGAAGATCTCGTACCTCTTCTCGTAGAACTCATAACAGCAGTGGCCTATGTAGGTGTAGCCGTTCTCACCGCACCACCTGAGGACGTCTCTGAGCATCTCGAAGCTGGTGATGGTTATCGGGATCATGCCCTTCTCGTAAGCCATTCTGTAAAGGTCTCCCACCGTACAGCCCCCGCACTCACCGCAGTCATCAGTGTGCCTGTAATCGCACCATGTGGGCTTTGCACAGTAGGGAAGGAGCATCACTTTGGCGTTCTTTATGTTCTCCTTAAGACTCCCTCCTATGCTACCTATGATCTTATTCAGGCTTTTTTTTTCTATGCCGAGGTCCTCAGCTTCCAGCTTCCTGAGAGGGAAAAGTACCGCCTCCACGAAGTCGTCCACCTTCAGGTTTACGCTCTCAAAGTCCCTCCCCTCGAAGAACTCCCTTATCCTCCTCTCAACGTCCTTGACGGGTGTGTGCTTGAGATACGCTTCCAGGTCGTATATGACCCTCTTGGGGTTTATGAAAAGGTCCCCGTTTATTATCACCTGCTCAAGTACCTTCCTCTCAGTGTCAACCTTGGCGGACACCCTGAAGGTTCCCCCGGGACACCTGTATATGCCGTAGAGGAACTCGGAGGACTCAGGCGCCCTCTTCACCTGGTATACCCACTCCTCACTCCTGAAGTAGGGCTTCCTCTCCTCCCAGAGCCTGAGCTCCTCCTCTGTAAGGTCTCCCCACTCACCCGATATGCCGAGTTCCTCCCTGAAGGCGTCAAGGAGCGCCTCAAAGACCTCCTCCTTTGGAGGTATCCTTCCCAGCTCCCTCTTGAGCCAGGTGACCCTGTCCTCCGCAGCCTTTATACCCTTTGAGGTCAGCTTCTCGACAGGTATCTGGAGGGACTTCAGCATCCTTTCGACGTTGAAGTCAACGAGGACTGTTCCCTGATAGAGGAAGGCCCCGCCTTCGAAGACACCGCCCGTTCCTGATATCTTCTTCCCGTCAACTTCTATGTCGTTCCTGGGTCTGAACTGGGCATTCACACCAAGCTTTCTGAGACCCTTCGCAGCGGCTTCGCATATCCTTCTGGTTATCTCCTCATAGGAAGCGTTCCCGAACTCTTCCCTGGTTGCTATTATCTCCCAACCTATCTGGGTCTCGTCAAAGTATATGGCCCCACCGCCCGTTATCCTTCTTCCCACCTCTATGCCTTCCCTCTTCGTGTACTCCTCCCTTACCTCCTGCTCTACCGCCTGGTGGTAGCCTATCAGAACACACTCGGGTTTGAACTGGAGGAACCTCACCGTGCTGGGTATCCTGCCTTCGGATCTGAGCTTCAGCATAACCTCATCGAGGGCTATGTTCTCGTGCTGGGGCCTCTGGCCTGTGTATACTATCCTCCACATACCTGTCCTCCCGGTGGTTTTGGAATAAGGTATGAACTAAATTATAAGTTGTGTTGATAAAAATCATCCCCTTAGTTCTCCTGCTCGTCTCCTGTGCGGGTCTTGAGGTTGAGAGGAGAAAGGCGGCGGACTGCGATATAACGGACAGACCCTACGGAAGGGAAGGAAAGGTAGAGGTCGTGTGTCCTGACCTCAGGTTCAGGATAGTCTACGACAACATACCCGACGGGAGGGACCCGACGGTCCTGAGAGTCGAAGGCGTCGAGGCGAGGAAGGTCTCCGAGGAAAGGGAAGACCGCTTCACCGTTGAGTTCGCCCACGAGGTCCTGGAAGGTTGGGCCTACAGGGAGGTCTGGGAGATCGGGGAGGGATACAGACTCGAGAGTCTGGAGTACTTCGTGAACGGAGGCTCCTCCTGCTACGAGGAGGAGGAAGCTATAAGGGTTGTCCTCAGCTACAGAGGGGATAAAATAACTGTCCTTGACTACTTCCACGAGGAAACGGACTGCGGAAGCCACTGATGGTCAGGAAGGCGAAGGTAAAGGACGCTCCGCGTATATACCGACTCGTGAACGAACAGGCGACGAAAGGGCTCCTGCTCCCGAGGAGCCTGTCCTCGATCTACGAGCACATAAGGGACTTCTGGGTCTTCGAGGACTCAGGGGAGATCGTTGGGTGTGTCGCCCTTCAGGTGTTCTGGGAAGACCTTGCGGAGATAAGGAGTCTGGCGGTGAGGGAGGACAGGAGGGGTGAGGGCATAGGAAGATCCCTAGTCCTGGCGTGTCTTAAAGAGGCTAAGGAGCTCGGCATATCGAGGGTCTTCTCCTTAACTTACGCACGGGACTTTTTCCTCAAGATCGGCTTCAGGGAGATAGAGAAGTCTCAACTTCCCCAGAAGATATGGACGGACTGCGTGAACTGTGTCAAGTTCCCTTCCTGCGACGAGGTAGCTGTTATAATCGAGCTTGAGCATGTCTCTCCTGATCTCCTTGAGGAGAGTGTCCAAGTCCGTGGAAGGTGAGGAGATCCTCAGGGAGGTCAGTCTGGAGGTAAAGAGGGGCGAGTTCGTAAGCGTGATAGGGCCGTCGGGTTCGGGTAAGAGCACACTCCTCTACATAATGGGCCTCCTTGACAGGCCGACATCGGGCGAGGTTTTCTTCGACGGGGAGAAGGTGGATTTTTCCGATGAGGAGAGGTTGTCGGAGATAAGAAACAGGCGTATAGGTTTCGTCTTCCAGTTTCACTACCTTATACCTGAGCTGACCGCTCTGGAGAACGTCATGGTTCCCATGATCAAGGCGGGCATGAGCAGGAAGGAAGCGGAGGAAAGAGCCTGTGATCTCCTGAGGGTCTTCGGCCTTTCGGGAAAGGAGAGGAGGAAACCTTACCAGCTTTCGGGAGGAGAACAGCAGAGGGTAGCCATAGCCAGGGCGGTTGCCAACGACCCCGACCTTATCCTGGCGGATGAGCCTACGGGTAACCTGGACACGAAGAACACGGAGATAGTCATGGACCTTCTCGAGGATCTTAACTCCTCGGGAACAACGATCGTCATGGTCACCCACGATGCTGAGCTGTCTATCAGGGCTGACAGGACTATTGAGATCAGAGACGGGAGGTTAGTATGAGGAGCTTCAGGGACTTCATGGAGGAGAGGGTAAGACACTACTACACATCCGGGGGTCCCAAGATAGGCCCGGAGGGGGACTTCTTCACAGCCCCCGAGCTTGACAGGTCCTTCGGGAGGGCGGTAGCGGAGTTCCTCCTGCCCTTTTTGAGGGAGTTCGAAAGACCCACCCTCCTGGAGATAGGGGCGGGAAGGGGCCTCATGGCGAGGGACATTCTGGAGTACATAAAGGAAAGAGACAGGGACCTCTTCGGGAGGACCACCTACCTCATATGTGAGATAAGCGAGAGCCTGAAGAGGGTTCAGGAGAAGGTCCTCGAAGGTTTCCCCGTCCTGTGGACGGAGGAGCTCGTCCCGATAGAAGGTGTCATACTCTCCAACGAGTTCTTCGACACACTTCCCGTCCACGTTGTAAAGGAGGGAAGGGAGCTGCACGTAGGCGACTCAGGAGAGGAGGTCTGGATAGACATCAGAGACCCGAGGATAAAGGAGTTCCTGAGAAGGATGGGCTACGAGGACATTGACCAGAGGATCGAGGTCTGCCTTGACTGTATAGATTTTCTCAGGAAGATAGCTGAGTCTCTCATAAGGGGATACCACCTGCTAATAGACTACGGCTACACCTCCGAAGAGATAACCAGGTTTCCGGAGGGAACCGTTCTCGGGTATAAAAAACACAAGGTGAGGGACGATATATACTCTGGCCAGATGGACCTCTCAGCCCACGTTAACTTCTCAGCTCTTGTAGAGTACGGTAAGGACTTCGGTCTTGAGACGGTGTTCCTCCAGACCCAGAGGGAGTTCCTGACTGGTATCCCCGGCTTTCTCGAAGAGCTTCAGGGACTCAGCTTCGACGGGTCGCCCGAAGCGGTTGAGAGGCTTTCGAGAATGAAGACCCTTCTCATCAGCATGGGAGATAGATTTAAGGTCCTCTTTCAGAGGAAGGGATTATAAAATAATAGGTCGGAGGAAAGGGCATGGAGGACATAGTCGTAGGTGGATACCTCGTAAAGGGTGACAGATACTACACCAAGGACCACGAGTGGGCAAAGATCAGGAACGGCAGGGCCACCGTGGGCATAACCGATTACGCCCAGAAGATGCTGGGAGACATAGTTTTTGTTGACCTTCCCGAGAAGGACCAGGAGGTTGATGCGGGTGAGACCCTTGCCAACATAGAGTCTGTGAAGAACGTCGCCCCCGTCTACAGCCCCGTTTCTGGAATAGTTGTGGAGACGAATCAGGACGTGGCGGACGAGCCCGGTATAGTGAACGAAGACCCCTACGAGGCGGGCTGGATCGCGGTCCTGGAGATAAAGGACCCCGATGACATAGGGGACCTGATGACAGCGGAGGAGTATGCGGAGCTTCTCAGGGAGATAGTGAAGGAAGAGCAGGGAGAAGGGGCGGAAGAGGGGCTTTCTGTCTCAGGGATCGAGGAGTCCCTCGACTCCCTACCTGAGGAGGAGCTCGGCTACGAAGAGGAGAGGTAATGCACATACCCCATTCGGAGGAGGAGACAAAGGAGATACTCCAGAAGCTCGGTCTCCGCTCCCTTGAGGACCTCTTTTCTCACATAGACCCGGACCTGCTCAGGCCTCCCCCCGATCTCCCCGAACCCATGTCCGAAGAGGACCTCAGGAGATACTTCCTGAGCAGGGCAAGGGAGAACAGACCTCTTGTGTGCTTTGCGGGAGCGGGTTGCTACGACAGGATAATACCCTCCGCGGTCTGGCAGATCCTGAGGAGGGGTGAGTTCCTGACCGCCTACACCCCCTATCAGGCGGAGGCTTCCCAGGGAACCCTGCAGGCGGTCTTCGAGTACCAGACCCTGATGGCGGAACTGACGGGTATGGAGGTCGCAAACGCGTCCATGTACGACGGTGCGTCAGCCCTCGCGGAAGGTGTCCTTATGGCAAGGGCTATAAGAGGAAAGGGAAGGAAGGTGGTCCTCTCGAAGGGTATCAACCCCCTCTACAGGGAGGTGGTAAGGACCTACCTCTCGGGCTACGGTGATGAGATAGAGGAAGCTCCGGTCACGGGTGAAGGGACAACGGATCTTAACGCGGTCGAAGACGCCCTGAAAGATCGCTCCGCCCACGCGCTCGCTGTCCAGTATCCCAACTTCTTCGGGTACATAGAGCCTCTGAAGGAGATAGGGGAGCTTGCGGGTAAATACGGTGTCCCCCTGATCGTCGTCGCGGACCCCGTTGCACTTGCGGTCCTCAAGCCTCCGGGCGACTTCGGTGCGGACATAGTTGTGGGAGAAGGGCAACAGCTGGGCGTCCCGATGAACTTCGGCGGTCCTTTTGTGGGGTTCTTCGCAACGAGGGAAAGATACGTCAGGAAGATGCCGGGAAGACTTGTGGGTATGGCGGAGGACGTTGAGGGAAGGAGGGCTTTCACCCTTGTACTCCAGACGAGGGAACAGCACATAAGGAGGGAGAGGGCCACCTCCAACATCTGCACGAACCAGAACCTCCTTGCTCTTGCCAACCTTATATACCTCTCTCTTCTCGGGAAGGAGGGGCTTAAGGAAGTGGCTGTTCAGAGCCTATCGAAGGCCATGTATCTGAAGAGAAGGCTCCTGGATCTCGGCTTTGATGAGGTCTTTTCGGGAAGACACCTCTGGGAGTTCCCCCTCAGGGTGAAGAACGCGGAGGAGGTCCATAAAAGACTGCTGGACAGGGGCTTTCTCTTCGGCGTCCCGTTAAAAAGGTTCTATCCGGAGCTTGAGGACTGCCTCCTTATAGCGGTCACCGAGAAGAGAACGAAGGAGGAGATGGATAACCTCGTTGAGGCTATAAGATCTCTTTCAGTATCTCAATAGCCTGGTCCACGTGTTCCTTCTCAACGATAAGAGGCGGTAGAAACCTGAGGACCTTCCCAGCGGTGCAGTTTATCACAAGCCCCCTCTCAAGGGCTTTCAGAACAACCTCCCTGCAGTTCGTTCCTGTGTCGAGCCCGATCATAAGCCCCCTTCCCTTTACCCTTCCCGCACCGAGTTCCTCAAGCCTTTTCCTGAAGTACTCACCCACCTCCCTCACGCGGGGGAGCAGTTTCCTGACCTTCCTGACCACGGTCAGGGACGCCCTGCAGGCGAGAGGGTTTCCACCGAAGGTTGACCCGTGGGTTCCGGGCGTGAGGACCTTTGCCAGGTCCTTCCTTACCACAACCGCACCTACGGGGACACCTCCACCGAGACCCTTGGCGAGGGTTATGATGTCGGGTTCTATACCGTACCCCTGGTAGCCGTAGAAGTATCCTGTCCTGCCTATTCCCGTCTGGACCTCATCCACTATGAGAAGAAGTCCCTTTTCCCTGCAGAACTCCTGGAGACTTTTTAAAAACCCGGGTTCACACTCGTTAACACCTCCCTCACCCTGTATCACCTCCAGCATGACAGCCCCTGTTTTGTCGGTGAAGACCTCTTTCACGGATTCCATGTCGTTCAGGACCGCGTAGTCGAAGCCTTCCAGCATAGGCTGGAAACCGTCCTGAAACCTCTCCTGAGCTGTCGCGGACAAACTCCCGTAGGTCCTCCCGTGGAACCCGTTCCTGAAGGTGATTATCCTGTATCTGTCCTCCCCTCTGTCCCTCCAGAACTTCCTTGCGATCTTTATCGCGGTCTCGTTTGCCTCAGTTCCCGAGTTGCAGAAGAACACCCTCCCCTCAGTCCAGAACTCGCGTACCAGCTCCTCCGCCAGTTCCTCTTGCCAGGGATTTTCAAAGAGGTTGGAAACGTGGAGGAGCTTTTTTGCCTGGTCGCACACAGCCTCAACCAGGTCAGGATCCGCGTGTCCGAGGGAGCAGACAGCTATTCCCGAGATAAAGTCAAGATATCTCTTTCCCTTATCGTCATACAGATACACCCCTTCACCCCTCACGAACCTGACGGGCAACCTCGTGTAGTTTTCGATCAGATACATGAAGATGATTTTACCGTCCGTGATGGTGGCCCGGGGGAAAACCCAGAAAATATGACGGAGATCATATTGAAATTTCGGGTGATTTCGTTTATCCTTTGACTGACAAAAGCGGGAGAGGATCTCCCGCCCGGCTCCTTGGCAACCGAAAAGGGGTGGATCTCGGGAAGTCTTAGAGCCATGCACTTCG
>JAUZRJ010000090.1 GCA_030950545.1 Aquificota bacterium
TTCAGAAGGGGCGGGGTCATCTCGAAGGCGTCCTTGACGACCGCGCTCATGAACGGGATTATCATTATGGAGAGGACGAAGCTGGAAGTCAAGGCGTCCACGCCCGTCGGAGCTCCCTCAAAGACCCTCCCAAGCAGGGGAACCCTGCCCAGGGTGTCCTGGAGAAAGGGCTCTACGTACTCCGCCATCAGCGGTGCTATGACGAAAAGGCCCCACATACCGTAGATGATGCTCGGGATAGCACCGAGTAGCTCGACCGCTGTGGAGAAGATGGGTTTCAGCCCCCTCGGACATATCTCCGCTATGAAGACCGCTATACCCACGCTGATGGGTAGGGCTACAGCGGAGGCTAAGAAGGTAACGAGCAGTGTCCCGAAAAGGGCAGGGAGGGCGCCGAAGACCTCTCTCACTGGGTCCCAGGTTCTCCCGAGCAGGAAGCTGAACAGACCGAACCTTTCGAAGGCGGGCATGGATTCCACAAGGAGTACGGTGAGGGTGAGGAGCGGAAACACCAGACCTACGAAGAGGGCGAAGGAGCCGAGGAAAAGGCCTGCGAGTTTCTCTACTATCTTCTTTCTGTCCATGTCAGTACCAGCCGTTCGCCCTCCAGTAGGCCCTTATCTTCTCCTTCACCTCCTCGGGCAGGGGAACGTAGTGGAGATCCTCCGCCATTTTATCACCTTTCCTGAAAGCCCAGTCGAAGAACCTGACCACCTTCCTGTTTCTGTCCTTGGGGTAGTCCTTGGCGAGGAGTATGAAGGTTGCTCCCGCGATAGGGTAGGCGTTCTTCCCCGGTTGCCAGGTGAGGATCTCGTAGAAGTTCTTTGAGGGGTCCCACTTAGCACCCGCAGCAGCCGCCTTGAAGGTCTCTATTGAGGGTTTGACAAAGTTCCCTTCTCTGTTCTCAACGAGTGCCACCATCAGGTTGTTCTCAAGAGCGTAGGCGAACTCCACATAGCCTATGGAACCCTTAACCCTTTTTATGTAGTTGGCGACCCCCTCGTTCCCCTTGGCTCCTATACCCGTGGGCCAGTTTACCGCCTTTCCGTAGCCGACCTTTTCCTTCCATTCGGGACAGGCCTTTGAGAGGTAATTGGTGAATATCCAGGTGGTTCCTGAACCGTCTGACCTCCTTATCACCGTGATCTTCCTGTCAGGGAGCTCTTTGTCCGGGTTCGTTTTCTTTATCTCCGGGTGGTTCCACTTCTTTATCTTTCCGAGGAATATACCGCATATAGCGGAGGTGCTAAGCTTAAGGTCCTTAACGGGCAGGTTGTAGGAGAGGACCACACCGCCGACAACGGTGGGAAACTGGGCCAGGTTGTGCTTTTCCGCCTCGGAAGGCTTCAGAGGAGCGTCTGAGGCGCCGAAATCAACGGTCCTGTTCTTTATCTGTCTCACTCCCCCGCCGGATCCTATGGACTGGTAGTTGATCCTGACGCCCGTCTCCTTGTAGTAGGCGTGGGCCCACCTTGAGTAGAGCGGATAGGGAAAGCTCGCACCCGCTCCGTTGATGACCTCCGCGTAGGAAAGGCTGAGACTCCCGAGGACTCCTGCGACTATGAGCTTTCTCATCCTTACACCTCCGTTCTCTTTTGCCCTTATGCTATACCCACCGTGTTAAGAAAATGTTAACTTTTCTTCTATAGGTTAGTGGGCGAGATGGAAAGGATACTGAGGAAGCTTCCTTTAGGTGTTCTTGTCCTTGACAGCTCCGGGAGGGTAGTGCTTGCCAGCGACTTTCTGAGGGAAAGGGGCCTGATCACACAGGACCCTGAAGGGAAGAGATACTACGAGGCGCTCAAGAACTTGGAGATAATAGCCCTTGCGGACGACCTCCTCGAAGGGAAAAAGGTTGAGAGGACCGTAAGCGTGGGCGACAGAACCTACAGGGTGAAGACCTTCCCCGGGGACAGATACATGCTTGTAGAGGACACGTCAAAGGAAGTGCTTGTGGACAGGGCCTTTAAGGAGTTCGTCGGTGCGGTGAGCCATGAGCTCGCAACACCGATCACCGCTGTGAAAGGTATGCTCGAGACCGCCCTCTCCTCGGAGAACCCGGACAGGTCTGTCCTGGAAAGGGCTGTGAGGCGGATCGAAGACCTGGAGAGGATAGTCAGGGCGGTCAGGACCCTTCTCATGGTGGAAACACCTCCCGGTGAAGAGGAGGAGATCGAGCTGGGAGAGGTTCTGGAGTGTGTCCTTGAGGACCTTAAAGAAGCGGTCGCCAAGAAGGGGTTAAAGGTATCTAAGGAACTGGAAAGGGTACGCATAAAGGGCTCGAGGGAGAGGGTTTACATACTTTTCAGGAACATACTGGAGAACGCGGTGAAGTTCAACAGGGAGGGCGGAAGTATAAAGATAAAGGCTCTCTCAGAGGAAGGCGGAACCCTGATCCTGGTGGAGGACACAGGGGAGGGGATCCCGAGGGAGAAGATGCCTTATCTGTTCAAGCCTTTCCTGAAGGGGGAGGGAGGTCTGGGTCTTGGACTTACCATAAGCAGGAAGATCGTGGAAAGCATGGGAGGGTCCATAGAGATCAGAAGCGAAAGGGGGAAGAGTACGACTGTAAAGCTCACGCTCCCAGCTCAGATCTCGAACTTGTAACCGAAACCCCTGACCGTTTTTATAAGGGAACCGTACCTTCCGAGCTTGTCCCTCAGGTGCTTTATGTGGACGTCTACCGTCCTGTCCGTGGCGTCCCTGCCGAACCCCCACACCTCATCTATGATCCTGTCCCTGCTCATGGGTCTGCCGTAGTTCTCAAGGAGTAACCTGAGTATCTTAAACTCGGAAGGTGTCAGTTTTACCTCACTCCCGTCAACGGTAACCTTTACCCTGACGGTGTCTATCTCAAGACCTTCGTAGGTGAACACACCTTCCTTCCTTTTCTTCCCCGCCCTCCTCATAACCGCGTTTACTCTTGCGACAAGCTCCTTCACGGAGAAGGGTTTGGTGATGTAGTCGTCCGCACCTATGTCAAAGCCCCTGAGCTTGTCCTCCTCCGACACTCTGGCGGTTATGAAGATGACGGGTATGTCCGCAAGGTCAGGTCTTGACCTCACAAACCTCGCTATCCTGAAGCCGTCAAGGTCAGGTAGCATGATGTCTATAAGGACGAGGTCAGGCCTTTTCCTTTCAACCTCGTGGAGGAACTCGGTCGCCCTGCGGAATGTCCTGACCCGGTAACCTTCCCTCTCCAGGTTCTCCGCTATTACAAAGGCTATGTCCTCGTCGTCCTCTATAAGATAGACCAGCTCCATATACATCAAATATTCTTCGGAAATTTTAAGGTCCTGTTAACCCCCTTAACTCCCTCTTAACACGAGGTTAACGGGAGTTTAAAGGCAGGTCCTTAGAGTGGATACCGAAGAAGAACTCAGGGAGGTCGAACATGAGAAAGCTGGTTCTGATATCCGCGGTCCTGCCCGCAGTATCCCTGGCGGGTGATGACACATCTCTGAAGCTCAAGATCAGGCTCCAGCCCAGGATCGACCTTGGAAGCCTCTACAGGGAGGACGGAGAGTACAGAAGCGGGAGCGATCTCTACATAAGGAGAGCACGGCTTGAAGTCAGCAAGATGTTCAAAAACCCGCCCGCTGGTAGAAAGCTTAAGCTCAACGTAACCCTTGAGATGGATAAGGGTGAGAGGGATTACGACTACAAGAAAGGCCGCAAAAGACACACGTCTTATGAAGTAGGAGTTCTCTACGCATACGCGGACTGGAAGTTCAGCGACGGGGTAGCCATCCGCGTCGGCAAGTACAAAAAACCCTTCTCCAGGGTGTCCCTGACATCCTCAGCACGACAGCTTCTTATAGAGAGGCCCGTGTCCACGGAGACCGGAAAAAAATGGCTGGGGGATTACTACGGCAATCAGGTCATGGTGTACGGAAGGGTGGGAGGGGGTCTTTTAAAATACATGCTCGCGGTCTCCGACGGTTCTACCATAGAAAAGGTTAACAGGACAGGTTCCGCCAACGTGACCTCGGAGGTGAACATAGGCAACTTCATAGGAGCGAGGGTTGAGGTGTCTCCCCCCGGCTTCACCGAGAGGAAGAAGGACGACACGGGTATAGGGGAGAAGAATAAGGGTAACGTGATAAGCTTGGGTCTTTCCTACGCCAGAAACACCAACTTCAGTGTGGACAGCGTACGAGATGAAGAGGCGAGTCTGTGGGGAGCGGACCTGTTTATCAGGTTCGGGCTGGGACCAGGAAAGCTCGTCGCTCAGGGTGAGTACATAAGTATGGATTACAGCAAGATCGGGAAGTCGGGGAAGGGGTGGTACGTGCAGGGAGGTTACCTTTTCAGACTGGTCCGGAACATATACTTTGAGCCCGCCCTGAGATACGAAAAGGCCACCTTTAACGGTGAGGACCAGTACATAACAACCGCAGGCTTCAACAATTACCTCAAGGGACACAAGGTGAAGTGGGCTTACAACATCCTGTTCATAAAAAAGGGTAATGAAAGTCAGAGGACGGTCCACCAGATCCAGGCTCAGATCTACTTCTGACGCTGAGGAGGTGTGGTTGATGGACCTCAAGTGGGACAGTTCCCTGAACACGGGTGTCCTCTGCTTTGATGAGGAGCACAGAACGATACTGAAGATGCTGAACATGTTAAGAGAGTTCGTGAGGTCAGGCAAGAGAAAAGACGCCAAGGATTTCGCAAACCGCGTCATCATACCCTACCTGATCAGCCACCTGAGGCACGAGGAAGAAATCATGAGCCTCTACAGATTCCCCGAATACGAAAGACATGTAAGAGCCCATTTCATTGTGGAGAGGCTGTTCAGGGAGACCCTTGAGTCCGCTCCGGACCGCGAGATGCACAACTTAAAACACTTTCAGGCAATAGCCCTCGGGTGGCTTTTCGGGCATATAGTCAAGACGGACAAAAAATACGGAGAGTTCTTCAAAAAACAGGGTCTCATAGATAAGGTTGGCTCCATTGAACCCGTTAAGCCTCCAGCGGGTCTTCTGTAAGTATGACCAACTTATTCCGTAACCTTGTCAGAACCATAATGTGGGTAATCCTATCCGTTGAGACCGGGAAGATCCTGCTGTATATAGCGGTGAACGTGCGCGACATAACCAGAGATGACCTGAGCTACGGTTTAATAGTTAAGGTCCTCAACCTGCTGCTCATGTACGAGATATTCATAACCCTGATAAGCGCTGTAGAGCTAAGGAGGATAAAGCTCACATACGTTGTTGATACCGCGATTATATTCTTCATAAGGGAGATGGTCGTCATAACCTTCTCCGAAAAGACCATAGAGACACATATCGCCATAGCCTTCTCACTCGTCGTTCTCAGCCTGGGACTGCTCAGGGTCATAGGCGTCAGGTTCTCTCCGAAAGATGTCAGGGAACACCCAGGCCTCTGACGGGGATCCTTCCCTCGTATATGGCCCTCCCCACAACCACACCCTCCACCACACCCTCGAGCTTCTTTATGTCCTCAACGGAAGAAACACCACCAGAAGCGAGGATAGGTTTCTTCAGCCTTTTTCTTATCCTTTTGTAGGGTTCCGGGTCAACGCCTCCGAGGGTGCCGTCCCTGTCCACCACGGTGTAGAGGTACCCCCAGATAGGCCTTTCCTCAAACCTCTCCGTCAGGTCTTCGGGTCTGATGCCCGAGGACTTCTTCCACCCTTCAACCGCGACCCTTCCCCCCTTTGAGTCCAGCGAGAGGACTATCCTCCCCGGGAAATCCTCAACTATCCTCACGAACTCCTCAGGCTTTCTGATAGCCAGGGTCCCTATGACCAGATAGTCTATACCTTCCTTAAACAAACTCTCCGCCACATCGTAGCTCCTTATACCACCTCCCACCTGTATCTCTCCTCTGAAGACCTCTCTCACACCCTTTATGAGGTCGTAGTTCCTGAGCTTACCTCCCTCCGCACCGTCCAGGTCAACCACGTGGATCCTCCTAAAGCCCGCCTCCTGGAAGAGACACGCAAGTTTTACAGGGTCATCAGAGTATATGCTCACCCTGTCAAAGTCCCCCCTCAGGAGCCTCACGACCTTACCGCCTCTTATGTCTATGGCGGGTATGAGGAAGTCTGTGAGGTTCATTACCATTATAATATACCAAGGGATGAGGGGGGTTCTCACGGTCCTGATCACAGCCCTTGCGGTCTGGGCGGGAGATGAGACTTACTCCAACAGGTACTTTCTGATAGACAGGATATTCCTTATGCCCTTCGTTCTCAAATACTCCGAAGACCTGGGTATAGACGAGGACCAGATGAAGATGATAAAGGAGTTCATAAGGGAGAACGAAAAGGAGGTGATGAGAAACATAAGGATACTCGAGTATCTTGACAGAAAGGCGAAGCTCATGATACTGAACGGAGAGGACGAGGACAAACTGAAGGAGGTGCTCAGCGACATAGCCTACGTAAAAACCGAACTCACCCTCCTGAACGCCAGATCGGTCAGGTTTCTGAGGAGTGTCCTGACACCCGACCAGTTTGAGAAGCTGAAGGATCTGGTAGCCCTTAAGATCTTCGAGTACCAGCAGTGAAGGTGGAGATATCTTACATAACCAACATAGGGAAGGTAAGATACAGGAACGAGGACGCCATACTAACCGCCACAAGGGTCTTCTCGGAGACCTCCATGGAACAGCCTATCTACGAGACCCTGAACATCCAGGGAACGGTTCCTTTCGCGGTCGCGGACGGCATGGGAGGGCATCCCTGCGGAGACAAGGCGAGCGGGCTGGTTCTGGAAGTCCTTAAGGAAGGCAGTCCGGAAACAGAGGACGACCTTAAAGGTCTGCTGTTTACCGCGAAGGAAGTTCTGGACAGGCATGTTGAACGAAACCCGGAGTGCTTGGGAATGGGAACCGCGGTCGCGGGGGTGTTCCTATCCGCGGACAGGGTGATGGTCTTCAACGTGGGGGACTGCAGGGTGTACAGGATGAGGGAGTGCCTTGAGAGGCTCACGAGGGACCACACCGTGGTTCAGGAGATCTTCGAAAGAGGCCTGATAGGTGAGGAGGAGATGAGGTTCCACCCTGAGAGGAACGTTCTCACCTCCTCGGTTATGGGTGGTTACCCCGAGGAACCGAAGGTGTTCTCGAGGACGGAAAAGGTCCTGCCCGGAGACCTATACCTCATATGCTCCGACGGTTTATGGGAGGAGGTCTCCCGCGAGCTCATGGAGACCTGCATACGGAAGGGTGTGAGGGAAGGCGGTATGTGCCTCTTTGAAAAAGCCTACACGGGCGGTAGGGACAACATAAGCTTCATACTCATCAGAGTTCTCTGAGGACCACGAACTCCAGAATCCTGATAAGCTCCCTTTTGTAGCTTGATTCCGGAAAGCCCCCGATCAGATGGGTGGCCTTACGGACCTCTTCCTCAGCCCTTTCCTTCGCCCTCTCTATACCGCCGAGGCGTATCACCTCACTCCTTATGAACTCTACGTCCTCCTCCGACAGCACAGGCTTTCTCAGGATCTCCTCCACCCTGTCCCTTCCTATCTCGTCAAGGACCGAAAGGAGGGGGTACGTTACCTTTCCCTCCCTCAGGTCGTTTCCGACAGGCTTTCCGGTCTTTGAGGGATCTCCGGTGTAGTCCAGGATGTCATCCACCAGCTGGAAGGCTCTGCCCATATGTATCCCGAACCTCCTCAGGGTCCTGGGGTCCGGATAGCCCGCCACCATGGATCCGACAGCGGTGCAGGCTCCGAAGAGGACCGCTGTTTTCCCGTCGATTATGTTGAAGTACTCCTCTTCCGTGATAACCTCCCCCACCTTGGAAAGTTCGAGTACCTGAGCCTCCGCCATCTCCATCACCGTTTCGCTCACAAGTCTTATCATCTCCATGTTGCCGTAAGTGGCAAATATCCGCAGTGCTTTCGCGTACATGTAGTCTCCTGTGAGGACCGCCACACCGTTTCCGAAGATCAGGTTAGCGGACCTCCTTCCCCTCCTGCTACTCGCACCGTCCACCACATCGTCGTGGAGCAGTGAGGCTGTGTGTATGTACTCTAAACCTACCCCCAGGGGAAGGGCCTTCTCAGGGTCACCCCCGCACATACCGCAGGTCAGGACCGTTATCAGGGGTCTTATCCTCTTTCCTCCGCCCTCTATCAGGTACCTGCCTGTTTCGAGGACGAGCCTTACCTTGGGGTTCAGCTCATCAAAAAGCCTCCTTTCTATCGCCTCCAACAGCTCCATGACCCTTAACGTGCCCGGCGGGACTTGAACCCGCGACCTCGGGGTCCGGAGCCCCGCGCTCTGTCCGTCTGAGCTACGGGCACTTATTTTATGATAACCTCATAATCCGCCCTCTCTAAACCTTTAAGTCCTTCAGGTAGCCTCTCCAGGTCCCTCATCAGGGTTTCCCTTATCTCATCGAGGGAAGGCAGTTTCTCCGTCAGGGTACCGTTCCTGATAACCTGCCCTACGAGCTTCTCACCCCCTGTTTCACTCCCGAAGACCACCACCTCATCGTGGTCCATCACATTTCCCGAGTAGAACCTGCAGACCTGCCTCTTGTAGGGAAAGGTCACCTTTCCGGGACTGGTTTTCACCTTAGGCTCACCCGCGTACTCGACCAGCTTGTAGGCCATGTCAAGGTGGGGAGCGTCATCAGAGGTTATGAACCTGGTTCCCACGCCGAAGGCGTCTATGGGACACCCCTTCGACAGCCACTCCTCTATCCTGTACTCGTCAACACCACCGCTTACGATGATCTTAACGTCCTTCAGCCCCGCTCCGTCAAGTATCCTCCTGACCTCCCTCGAGAGGCTCTCCACATCACCGCTGTCTATCCTGACACCTATCACGGGCACGCCTTCCTTTGCGAGCTTTACCACCTTTTCAGCCGCACTGACGGTGTCGTAGGTGTCTATCAGGAAGACCGGGCTCTGGGGGAAGCTATCCGCAAAGGCCCTGAATGCGTCCTCTTCCGAGTCGAAGACCATTATGTAGGAGTGGGCGACCGTTCCGAAGACAGGTATCCCGAACCTCCTGCCCGCCTCCAGGTTCGAGGTTCCCGCAAACCCCGCTATGTAAGACGCCCTCGCCGCGTATATACCCGCTTCGAGTCCGTGAGCCCTTCTGAACCCGAAGTCAACCAGAGCCTTGCCTCTGGACACGAGGTAACTCCTCACCGCCTTGGAGGCTATAACCGTCTGGAAGTGTACTGTGTTGATAACGAGCGTCTCGAGGATCTGGACCTCCGGGAGCGACCCCTCCACCTGGATTACAGGCTCGTTCTGGAAGAAGATCCTGCCCTCGGGTATAGCGTAAAGGTTCCCCCTGAACTCGTACTCCTTCAGGAAATCCAGGAAAAAGTCCTTAAACCTCCGGAGGCTCTTCAGATACTTTATCTCCTCATCACGGAACTTAAACCTTTCCAGGGCTTGAACAAGGGTCTCAAGACCGCAGGAGACGAGGAAGTTCCTGTTCTCAGGGAGCTTTCGGACGAAGAGGCTGAAGACCGCGGTGTCCGTCTTCCCGTGCTCTAAGTAACTCTGGGCCATAGTGAGCTCGTAGAGGTCGGTGCACAGCCCTAAGTTTTCCATAAAGGTTTATTTTAATGCCCGAAGAAGTAGTGTCTCACAGGTCTGTGGTATCTCTTCACCCTGAAGTGACCGTTCCAGTGATGGGGTTTGTGGATGTAAACTTTGTGGACCTCATGGACCTCTACACGCGGGACCACGGGAACGAAAACAAAACCCGTACCTATTACCGCGTGCGGGTGATCCCATCCGTGGAATACGGGGACAAAGACCAGGGTTCCGTGTTCGTTGTAGTAATAGTGGTAGTGGACAAACCCCTCTATCTCCTCCTCATGGGCGAGGCCTAAGCTGATGAACGCAAACAGACCCACAAGTAAACCCTTCAGCCACCTCATGACCACAGCCTCCCTTCTTAAAATTTACGACTTTATGTCCATTCTGTGGGCTCTCCCCACAAGTACGGAAAAGTCCATAACTCCTTTCTCCTTCATGAAGCTCTTTATACCCTCTATCACCTTCAAAGGAGCGTAAGGGTCGTAGAAGTTGGCGGTCCCCACCTGAACAGCTGAAGCCCCCGCGTAGATGTGTTCCAGCGCGTCCTCGTGAGTTGTTATACCACCAACGCCGATTATGGGAACCGCCCTCCCGAACCTCTCGTACACCTCCCAGACCATCCTGACCGCTATGGGAAGTATAGCGGGTCCGGACAGTCCGCCCATCTTTGTGGAGAGGTCAGGTCTTTCCTTTTTCAGGTTTATCCTCATGCCGAGAACCGTGTTTATCAGGACGAGACCGTCCGCCCCCGACTCCACGCAGACCCTCGCAAACTCGGTTATGTCCGTCACGTTCGGAGAGAGCTTAACCAGAACCGGCTTCCTGGTAGAGCCCTTTACCTTCTCAACCAGGCTCCCGAGGGACACAGGGTCATGACCGAAGGCTATGCCACCCCTTTTGACGTTGGGGCAGGAGACGTTAAGCTCGTAGGCGACCACCTTTTCTGCGTCTTCAAGGGACCTGCAGACCTCCACGTACTCCTCTTCGGTCTCGCCGAAGACGTTCACTATGAAGTGGGTGTCAACGTCCTTTATCCTGGGGTATATGTCCCTGAGGAAGCCCTCAACTCCGGGGTTCTGGAGACCTATGGAGTTCAGCATACCGCAGGGTGTCTCCACTATGCGGGGCGGTTCGTTACCCTCCCTGGGTCTTAGGGATACGCCTTTTGTGACCACCGCGCCTATCTTGGATATGTCGTATATCTCCATGGCCTCCAGGCCGTAGCCGAACGTCCCGCTCGCGACCCAGACAGGGTTTTTGAAGGTTATGCCAAAGAGCGTCACCGACAGATTCAAAGGATCCCCTCCAGGGCCTCTTTCCTCTGAATGCAGGTGGGACACTCACCGCAGGGAGGTTCCGTTCCCATGTAGCAGGAGTAGGTCAGCTCAAAAGGCACACCCAGGTCCTTCCCGAGGAGGGCTATATCCCTCTTGGTCATACCTAAGAAAGGTGCCCAGATGTGAATCCTGACCTTTCTCTTTGCGACCAGAACAGAACCCGCGTTTATGGCCGCCTCCGCACTGGTTATGAACTCGGGCCTGCAGTCAGGATAGGGTGTGTCGAGGGCGTGGACACCTATCCCTATGTTTTCTATACCCAGGGAGTCCGCAAAGGCGGACGCTATGGCGAGGAAGTTGAGGTTTCTCATGGGAACGGTTGTCACGGGTGGCTCACCCTCCGGGTATTCCCCCTTGGGGACATCGACCTTTTCGTCTATGAGGGCGGAGCCTCCTATGGACCTGTAAGTCGGTATCTCGACGACTATGTGGTCCTCCACCCCGGCGGTCTTAGCGAGTTCCCTCGCGTACTTCAGCTCGACCCTGTGCCTCTGACCGTAGTCGAAGGATACAGCCCACACCCTGTCAAACTCCTTCTTTGCGAGCCAGAGGAGTGTTGCGGAGTCCATCCCTCCGGAGAGGAGGACTATAACCTTTTTCATCCTATTAAATTGTAAGATAAAACCATGAACATCCTCAGGGATTACAGGCTCATACCCGAGGAGGAAGGTGAAGACTACATAAGGCTTCTTGTTCCTGAGAACTTCAACCACGAGGACGTGGAGGAGATAAGGTTCCTGACAGGGAAGGACGTAAGGGTCAGGGTCCTCCCGGAGGAGGAGTTTGTGAAGGAGCTTCAGAAAAGGATATCGGAGGAGGAGATAAAGGTGGAAGGGGAGGAAGTCTCCAGGGAGGAGGGTGTAGACATACTCCTTTCTCAGGACGAGAGCCCTGCGGTGAGCCTCGTGAACTCACTTCTCATAAAGGCTTCCGCGGTAAACGCCTCGGACATACACTTTGAACCTTACCAGGAAAAGGCGGTCGTCCGCCTGAGGATGGACGGAGTCCTGCACGAGATAGCCACGGTTCCCCCCTCGACCTACCAGAACGTGGTTTCCAGGATAAAGGTGATGGCAAATCTCAACGTGGCGGAGAGGAGGGTACCCCAGGACGGCAGGATAAGGGTCAGGATAGGCAACAGGGATCTCGATATAAGAGTCTCCGTCGTCCCGACGGTATTCGGAGAGAGGGTCGTCCTGAGACTCCTGGACAGGACAGGGTCCCTCCTGACCCTTGAAGAGATAGGCCTGTCGGAAAGGGATGAGGCGAAGGTAAAGAGGCTCGCAAAAAAACCCTACGGCATAGTCCTCGTCACCGGTCCCACTGGAGCGGGGAAGACGACAACCCTTTACGCGATGATCCTCTACGTGAAGAACCCGAAGAAGAACATAATCACCATAGAGGACCCCGTTGAGTACCAGATAAAGGGGGTGAGCCAGATACAGGTGAACCCAAAGGTGGGTCTTACGTTCGCGACGGGTCTGAGGTCTGTCCTGAGGCAGGATCCCGACATAATAATGGTCGGTGAGATCAGGGATTCTGAGACCGCGGACATAGCGGTCCACGCCGCTCTCACAGGACACCTGGTCCTTTCCACCCTGCACACAAACGACGCACCCTCAGCGGTCACGAGACTGGCGGACATGGGTATAGAACCCTTTCTGATAGCCAGCTCCCTCGAAGGGATAATAGCCCAGAGGCTGGTGAGGAGGATATGCGAAAGCTGTAAAGAGCCCTACACACCCACCGAAGAGGAGCTTAAAGAGCTCGGGCTTGAAGGTTTCTCGGGGGTTTTCTACAGGGGAAGGGGTTGTGAGAGATGCCTGGGGACGGGGTACAGGGGGAGGATAGGCATATTTGAGGTCCTTGAGCTTGACGAGGACCTGAAGAAGCTGATAACGAAAACCCAGGACGCCAACGATATAAGGAAGACAGCGAGGCAAAAAGGCTTCAGGACTATGATCGAGGACGGGATAGAGAAGGTGGTTTCCGGGATCACCACCTCGAGTGAGGTTATAAGCGTTGTAAAGACCTAAAAGGGTCTGTCGGGAACCTTCTCCCAGTCCTTGAGGAAGAGCTCTATACCTTTGTCGGTGAGGGGGTGTTTGAAGAGCTTCTCCATAACCGCAAAGGGCATGGTGCATATGTCCGCTCCTATGAGCGCGGCTTCAAGGACGTGCATCGGGTGTCTCACGCTGGCGACTATGATCTCCGTGTCTATCTCGTAGTTCATAAATATCTCCTTCACCTCCCTTATGAGCTTCATACCCTCACCCGAGACGTCGTCCACCCTGCCCACAAAGGGCGAGACGTAGGAAGCTCCCGCCTTTGCAGCTATCAGAGCCTGGACGGGTGAGAAGACAAGGGTAACGTTCGTGGGTATACCCTCAGCTTCAAGGACCCGAACCGCCTTCATACCTTCAGGTGTCATGGGTATCTTGACGACTACGTTGTCGCCCATCTTGGCGAGGGTCCTCCCCTCCTCTATCATCCCCTTAGCGTCGAGGGAAACGGTTTCCAGGCTTACGGGTCCATCGACGATCTCGAGGATCTCCTTGACCACCTCCTTAAAGGGCCTTCCCGTTTTGGAGATAAGTGTCGGGTTGGTGGTCACCCCGTCCAGGATGCCCCACTCCAGCGCCCTCTTTATCTGCTCGACGTCCGCTGTATCGAGGAAGAACTTCATCCTGACACCTCCTGAGGGGAATATTTTAAACCAACCGCCTTGAAGAGCCTCCTGAGCTCCCTTTCCGTCAGGTCCCTCCACTTCCCCTGGGGGAGGTCGCCGAGCCTTACAGGACCTATGGCGGTCCTTATAAGCCTGATAACAGGATGGCCGAACTTACCGAGGAACCTCTTCACGAGGTGCTTTCTTCCTTCGTGGAAGGTTATCTGGACCCAGGTCCTCGGTCCCTCGTACCGGAGGATCTTAACATCATCCGGCCTCGCGAAGCCGTCCTCGAGCTCGGTTCCCTGCCTCATCCTCTTTAGCTTGTTCCTCGGGACAACACCCTTGACGAGGGCGACGTAGACTTTGGGAAGCTTGTAGCGAGGGTGCATTATCCTGTTTGCGAGCTCACCGTCGTTGGTGAGAATGAGAAGCCCCTCCGTGTTGTAGTCGAGCCTGCCTACCGGATACACCCTCTCGGGAACGTCCTTTATAAGCTCCTGTATTGTCCTCCTCCCGTCCGGCGACTCTCCGAGCTGTGTGAGGTAGTAAGGCGGTTTGTTGAGGATTATGTACCTCTTTCTGGGGATCTTCACCTCCTTCCCGTCCACCTCCACCCTGTCAACTTCCGGGTCCACCTTGACACCTAAGGAGGTCACAACCTCCCCGTTCACCTTCACCCTCCCCTCCTTTATGAGCTGGTCCGCCTTCCTCCGGGAGGCGACACCGCACATGGAGAGAAAACGGTTCAGGCGGACCTCCATAGAAATTAGTTTAATCGCTCTCCAGGTCCTTTATAAGCTCCTCCTTCACCTCGGGCGGTATCTCCGTCATAGCCCTGTAGTTCTCGTGGTTTATCTCTATTCGGACCGTCTCCCTCTTGAAGTCCTCCACCTGCTCGGGTGTAAAGGTCCACTTGAGGAAGTGGACCACCGATGCCTTCCCCTCTTCGTAGTCCATCTGGCTCTTTTCGTCCGCCTCAGCCCTGACTGTGTGTCTGTTTCCTATGTGCATGTAAACGCGTTCGTGAATACCTACAAGCTTCGGGAGAGTCCTCCTCCTTTCCTTCTCATCAGGTATTTCTATGAACATGGTGGCGGAGAGCTGGTTCTTTTCGGGGATAAGGTCGTTATATGTGTCTATCTCAAACTGTATGTCCTCCTCCTTCACCATCCTCTCCGCCCTTATCATCTCCTGTATCTGGAACCAGACGGTGTCAAAATTCTCAAAGACGAAAGTCACTATGTCCCCTACGTGGACCCTTCTTCTCTTCTTCAGCTGGGTTATGTACTTTACCTTTTCAGGTCTTACTTTCTCGTACTCGTAAAGGTTCAGTATGTCGTCCATCGTCACCTTCCTCATGGTTCACCTCCGTAAGCCCTGTGGAGGACCTCAACCGGGTGAAGGGGCTTTTTCCCCGTTCCCAGCTCTATCATGTTCCCCGCGAGTGGACACTCGGTAACTATCAGGTCAGCTCCCTGAGCTTTGAGGTCGTCAAAGAGCCTTGAGCCTACCCTGTAGGCCATATCGAAGGTCTCCTTCCTCACACCAAAGGTCCCGTCATGTCCCGAGCACCTGTCCACAACCTTCACCTTTGTGTCAGGTATGAGCCTCAGGATGGCGACCATCTTGTAGCCTACGTTCAGGGACTTGAGGTGACAGGGTATGTGGTAGGCTATGGTCCCCATGGAGACTTTGAAGTCCCTGCTCAGCTTGCCCTCCTCGTTGAGTTTCCAGAGGAACTCGTTCAGGTCAAAAACCCTCTCGGAGAGCTTCTTGGCGTCCGGGTCATCGGGAAGCAGGAGCGGGTACTCGTACTTTAGCTGTAAGGCGCACGTGGGCACGGGGACCAAGATGTCATAGCCCCTGTCAAGGTAGGGTTTTAACCTCTCGAGGTTAGCCCTTGCCTTTTTTATAGCGGATTCAAGGTCTCCGAGGTCAAAGTAGGGTATACCGCAGCACTCCTGCTCGGGCAGTTCAACCTTAACGTCGTTCTTCTCAAGCACCCTGACCAGGGCCTTCCCCTTCTCGAGAAAGTTGTAGTTTATGAGGCAGGTGTGAAAGAGGGCTACCTTTCCGTTCTCTCCGTTTACCTCCTTCCTGTTTTTTGAAAACCAGGACCTGAAGCTCTGGGTGTTGAATGTGGGAAGCTTCGCCCTCCTGTCTATACCGGCGACCTTCTCCAGGATCACCCTTACGGGCTTGACGTTTAGGGCTGTGTTCACAAGGTGGGCCTGGTGTCCTGTGTTGAGTTTCCCGGAGAGGTCCGTGTTTACCATGAGCTTCTGGAATATACCCGCACCGCTTTTTCTGAACTTCCAGGCCTTGTACCTCAAGGACAGGTGGGGAAAGTCTATCCTCCACTCGTGGGGGGGTGTGTAGGGGCATCTGAAGTAGCACTGCTTGCAGTGGAAGCACAGTTCCAGCGGTCTGGCAAGCTCTTCCTTTGAGAGCTTGCTGACATCGTCCTCGTTCCTGTCCACCGCGTCAAAGAGGGCGGGAAAGGAAGGGCAAAAAGAAACGCACATCCTGCAGTCCTTGCATTTTGAAAAGACCCTCCTCGCCTCCTCCCATATGGCGTCTTCATCGTAGAACTTCGGGTCCTTGATGTCGAAGTTGAACTCCTTTACTCCTCCTATGCTGGATTCGTACATGACGGTTTTCTCCTTGAGGTTTTGAAGGGGCGGGGAGCCCCGGAGAGGATATCAGGCGGAAGCCTTGTACTGGTCGAGGGCTTTCTGGAATCTGCCCGCGTGGGACTTCTCCGCCCTTGCGAGTGTTTCGAACCACTCAGCTATCTCGTCAAAGCCCTCCTCTCTGGCGACCTTGGCAAAGCCGGGATACATCTCGGTGTACTCGTAGGTCTCTCCCGCTATCGCAGACTCGAGCATCTCCTCCAGGGAGTTTATGGTCTTGTCGGTTGCGGGGTCGACTCCTCCGTACTTCCTCATCATGTCCAGGTGTCCGAAGGCGTGACCTGTCTCACCTTCCGCGGTCTCCCTGAAGATGTTGGCTATGTCGGGATAACCCTGTATATCAGCCTCTCTGGCAAAGTAGAGGTACCTCCTGTTTGCCTGAGACTCCCCTGCGAAGGCAGCCTTCAGGTTTTCAAGGGTTCTGGTTCCCTGCAGGCTCTTGCTCATGACTCTCACCTCCTTCTTAAGATTTTATCTATTATTATATGCAAAAAATTTTCAAAATTCAAGGCGGAGATCAGAAAGCCCACAAGGCCCTTCCTGTAAAGCTCCCCGTAAGAGGTTACTCCCGAAAGCAGGTACAGGAACCTTAAAAGGGCTTTTTCCCCAACACGGTGGGCTGTCCTCTGAAACCTGTAGGCTGTCCTTGCGATCTTTCCCGCGTACAGGAGCTCAGGGAATATGGTCTCCCTGACTTTAAGGGTGTAAAGATCAAGGGCGTTTGACGGGTTGCGGATTATTGACTCCGCAAGGAGTTTTCCGCCAAGAACCCCGTAGTATATACCCTCCCCGAGCAATGGGTCCACCATGGAGGCTGAATCTCCGACAAGCATAACCCTTCCCCTGCCCAGCTGGAGATCACCCCAGTGTTCGGTGAACGGTATCATCCAGCCCTTCACACCTGCTACACCCCTCACTTTAAGGAATGGATTTCCCGCAACGTAGGTTTCAATAATTTTCCTCAGGTTATCCTTTCCTACAGACGCTATACCGACGCTCACGAGCTCTCCCTTCGGAAAGATCCAGGCGTAGCCCCTCTTCACAAGACCTATGTCTATAACCACCTTATCCGTTACCTCACCTTCAGTCCAGAACTCTACAGACCTGAAGAACCTGGTCTTTCCGAAGCCCGTCTGTTTTGCTACTTTAGAGTAGAAGCCGTCCGCTCCTATCAGGAAATCCGCGAGAACGGTTCCCTTTGTGGTATGTACCTTCAGAGGTCCCTCCCCTTCAAAACGGACGAACTCGGTTCCCTCCCAGAGGTCGGATCCGGAAGCGACAGCTTCCTTAACCAGGAAGTGGTCGAACCCCGACCTGTCCACTATGTAGGCGACGGGTAAGTTCGATGAGACCTCCCTGTAAGACATTCCTCTGAACCCGAGGTATCCTCCCCTTATTGAGTTCAGAACCAGCTTCTTCCAGCCTTTGGGCAGGAGTGGATCTATACGTGCGGAGAGGCAACCCGCACAGAGCTTGAACCTGGGAAGTGTCTCCCTCTCAACTATCAGAACTCTTGCCCCTTTTTCCGCCAAGATCCTAGCGCAGGTAGCCCCCGACGGTCCGCCTCCCACAACCACCGCGTCGTATCTATCCATCTGTATAATTATCACCCTATGACGGCCGGAGAAGCCCTGATATTGGGAGTAGTTGAGGGATTGACCGAGTTCCTTCCCGTGTCCTCAACGGGACACCTGATACTCACAGCCCACATCCTCGGGATCCCCCACGATGAGTTCACAAAGAGCTTTGAGATAGCTATTCAGCTGGGAGCTATACTTGCGGTCCTCTCTCTGTTCTTTGACAGGTTCACGAAGGACTGCGAGACTTGGAAGAGGGTGATCTTGGCCTTCCTGCCCACAGGTGCTGTCGGCTTTTTCCTTTACAGGTTCATAAAAGAGCATCTCATCGGGAACGACCTGATAGTGGTTGTAAACCTGTTCCTCGGAGGGATAGCGCTCATTCTTGCGGACAGGTACTGTGAGAGGTTCTGCCACCTGAAGGACATAGATGAGCTCCCCTTAAAAAGGGCTGTTATCATAGGGCTATTCCAGTCCCTCGCTGTGGTGCCGGGGGTGTCAAGGTCCGGGGCGACGATAGTAGGCGGGATGCTGATGGGTCTGAGCAGGAGAAGTGCAGCGGAGTTTTCCTTTATCCTTGCTGTTCCCACGATGCTCTCCGCTACAGCCTATGACCTCGTGAGGACCGGTCCGGGCTTTGATCAGTCCCAGTGGAGCCTGCTGGGTATAGGCTTTATAACCGCCTTCATAACCGCCCTCTTTACGGTAAAGCTCTTCCTGAAGTTCCTGAACTCCCATGGCTTTACAATCTTCGGTATCTACAGGATGGTCGTTGCCTTTATCTACGCGGTCATCTTCCTGGCATAGCGAAGACGGGTTATCCTCACTATCGTGTATAGTAGTGTTCCCACAAAGCCGAGCATACCTACGAGGAAGAGGTGCCCCCTGAACTTTTCAGGAAGAGCTATCTCACCCCTCGCTATCCTCAGGGCGTTGGCGAACTCAAGCCTGTCAAAGCTCACACCGTACATATACTTCCTTATGACCATGTCTTTGTCAAGGAAGACTATCAGGTTCGGGTGGACAAACTCCCTGTTCGGTAAGGTCGCAAAGCGAAAGTCAATAGCGTCAAGGAGTTCAAAGAGCTGGGACTTGTCCTTCACCAGGACAACCTTCCAGCTATCTCCTTTCAAGGAGTGCTTCTCTTTGAAAGCCTTGAGGTCTGATACATCGTCCTTGGGGTCAAAGGTGAGGCTCAGAACGTAAATATCTTCCAGGCCTGAGCTTACCATCTTCTTCAGGCTCTCGGTTATTATGGGGCAGGCTGAGGTACAGTGGGTGTATATGGGGCTCAGTATCACGGGTTTCCCCTTGAGGGAGTAGAGGTTAAACTCCTCACCCTCCGAGTCAACCAGAACCACG
>JAUZRJ010000091.1 GCA_030950545.1 Aquificota bacterium
CTGTCCTCTTCTGTGAACATTCTGAACTCCTTTATGGTCTTCTGGGTGTACCTCTCAAACCAGGAGATGAAGTCCTCACCGCACAGGGCAAGTCTGTGATGGGGCATGTATATCACGGGTTTCTTTCCGCATACCCTGCACTTCATAAGAATAAGATAGGTCTCAGATCAGCCCTTCCTCTATGAGCTGGAGGAGGACTCTCCCGAAGGTTTCTGACAGCCTGTGGTCGTCGTCAACCTCGATATACCTCCTGACCCTGACCCTGCTCACGAACGTCCTCGTGCTTTCTACGGGAACTATCTCGTCCCTCGTTCCGTGAACGACTATGATGTCTACGGGTGGCCTTTCGGGAAAGTTCACCTCACCATTCCTGATTATCTCGTACCCGTTCTCCAGTATGTCCCTCGCAAAGTCCTCCCTGACCTCCACTTCCCTTCCTTCCTCCACGAGCCTGAGCTTTTCCTTACCTTCAAGCCAGTACTTTACCTTTTCCTCCCCCAGCTCCTTCACTATGAGCCTTAAGGTCTCGAAGGAGGGTGCCAGGAGGAGAACCTTCTTTACGTTCCCTGTCTTTCTGAACCTTATGTAGTTCACAGCCACATACCCGCCGTGGGAACTACCGCAGAGGGTTATCTCCCTGAACCTCTCCGAGAAGCCGAGTATTAGTGCTTCGAGGACATCCAGAACTTCCGTTGTGGTGTGTTTCTCATAGTCCATGTCCATTGCGAAGAAGGAATAGATTTTGGTTCTCCTGAAGTGGTTTCTTGCGAACTCTATCTTCCCTCCCATCACGTTTGTCGCGAACCCGTGCAGGTGTATCCAGATCCTCTCGGGGTTGTTAAGATCGAAGAAGAACATGGCTTACATTATAAGCCCGGAGGTGTGTCATGAGGACGGTTCTGCTTCTTGTCTTTACATTCTCCGTGGTCTTCAGCGTTCCCGTTTCGATAACGGTGGAGTATGAGGGGAGAAAGCTGAAGGCGAACGGGGAGTGGGCTGTCCCTGAAGGCGTGGACCCTGAAAAGAAAGGCGCTGTCCTCTGGCTTCACGGTCTGTTCCAGACCCACAGGATGCAGGAACCCGTGACGGTCCAGAGGGAGATGTGGGTGTCCGCGGGCTATCCCGTACTGTCACCCACACTTACGCTCGGTGTTAGCGACAGGAAAGGCCCTTACGACTGCTCTTACCCAATGGACCACGAGTTTGACCTTAACTTCGAAGAGATAAGGGCTTGGGTGGAGTGGCTCAAGTCAAGGGGTGTAAAGAAGATAGTCCTGGCAGGCCACTCTCTGGGCGGTCTTCAGGTGATCCACACAGCCCTCAGGATCAGAGACCCTGCTGTTGTCGGTGTGGTGGCGGTCGCGCCGTCGAAGGGTACACCCAGGAAGCATCCCTTTCTTAAGAGGGCGGAAACGCTCTACAAGGCTGGAAAGGGTAAAACGCTTTTTGAGACGGCCTTCTTTTACTGCCAAAAGGCGAGGGTCACCGCGAGGACCCTTTACACATACTACGGTGTAGACAGGAACGTGGGAAAGGCCCTGGAGCGGATCAAGATACCTGTTCTCGTGGTCGCGGGAGGTGAGGACACCAGAGTTGAAGACCTTCCCGGTTTTCTTGAACCTTACATTTAGGATAAGGACAACGTGAGGGTGGAGGTTATAGACTACGCGGACCACTTCTTCAGGGACTTAGCCGCGGAAGACCTTTCCCAGATAGTCCTGGACTTCCTCAGAGAGGTCCTGCCCTGATGCAGGTGAACCCCGCAAGGGGGTCCGTTCCTTCCTTTATCTCCCTGTTTTTAACAGGTCTTCTGTCCTGCGGTTCCTCTATGAGTGTGTAGAGGACCGCCTCGATCCTGAAGCCCGCCTCCTCCAGCATATACCTTACCTCTGATAGGGAGTAGAATCTGGCCTCCCTGTATATGGGGTGTCCCTCCCTCGCCTTTTTCATGTAGAACTCCGCCCACATGCTCTCCCTGGTTATCAACCCGAGGACCAGCTTGCCCCGTGGCTCGATGACGCGTCTCGCCTCTTTAAGGGCTATCAACGGGTTATCGAGGAAGCAGAGGGTAACTATCATGAGGGCGAGGTCGAAGACGGAGTCCCTGAAAGGAAGGCTCTCCGTCCTTCCCAGAACAGCCACAACGCCTCTTTCTTTTGCCTTCAGGATCATGTTCTCCGATGGGTCCACACCGAACCTGACACCGAGCTTCACCGCAAACCTTCCCGTCCCGACACCTATCTCCACACCCGTCTTGAAAGCGGGCAGGAGTCTTTTCACACACTCACACTCAAGTTCGTAGGCGGACCTCCCGAAGGGGGTCTCGTACCAGGCGTCGTATCTCTCCGAGAGGAGGTTAAAAACGCTCATCTTACGACCATCCTCACCCTGAACCTTCCCCTTCCTGTGTTGTCAACAGCCTCAAGGCTGATTATTTGAAACCTCTCCTCCACACGCTTTATAAGTTCCGGAAACAGCCTCCAGTCCAGCTCCTTTACCACCACTTCGACACCCAGGTCTGTCATGCTGATCCTCTCGGGTTCAACGCCGAAATCCTCAAGCAGGTTTCTCACAGAGGCTTCGTCCGCCCTCCTTTTTCTCTCCACCCCACCGATGAGGTAAAGGAACTCCTTGTGCCTCATATACTCCCTCAGTATCCTCTCCTTCGTTTCGGACACCCTGTAGGTGCCGTAAACCAGGAAGATGGAACCTATCAGCAGGGATATGAAGGTCAGGGTTCTTCTCCTCACCTCACCACCACCTCGAACTCGTAGGCTCCCTCGGGCGTTCTCCTGACACTCTTGGGTTTGAGACCCTCTACCTGGTCCCTGCTTCTGGCTTCGCCGACGATCTTCAGCTCAACACCGTTGAACTCTATCCTGTACAGCCTGATACCCTCTCTCAGGCTCGGGGACACCTTGAGGATAAGACCGGTAACACCCGCACCGCCCTCCCCCGCCATGGCCCTGAGCTGGTCCAAGATACCCGCGGGAGGAAGGTCAGGGAACTTTGTTCTGAAGACCTCCCTCTGGAGGTCCCTTAGCCTCCCGACAGCTCTGTCCGCCAGGAAGTCGTTCAGGAACACGGAGGTCAGAAACAGGGCTCCCGCCAATCCATGTACGAGGACAAATTTTCTCAGATCCGCAGGTGATACCTCCTCCTCCCTGAAGTCGGGAGCTTCGTCGGGCAGGACGTATCTCAGGGCGGACCCGAAGGCGGGTATGAGGTCAGGGGCGGGCTCTTTGACCTTTAAAATATCACCGAACAGACCCCGAAAGCTCTCCGGGTCCGCCAGGGGCCCGCTCAGAACCACCTTCTCGCCCGAGAGGTCCCAGCCGGAGTCCCTGATGATCTCTCCGAGAAGTTCCCTTTCACCGTCACACCCCCTGAGCACCACCCTGTAGGCGGACATCTTCCCTTCCCTGACCCTGACTAAGGTGGTCCTGTCCCTTTCCAGATTAACAACGGTACAGCTGTCAAAACCGAGGGCCCTTGCGGATCTCGCAAGGGAGAACACTTCAGGGTCAAGGGCGTAAGCGTCCCTTGGAGTTTCAAAATCCTTCACAACCGCGAGTGTATAGGTCTCTCCCAGGATCCTTATATCCCACAGGGCGTTCCCGAATCTCTCCTCGACCTCCAGACCTACGGACCTCCTCAGGTCTTTCGGGTCCTTTATCTCCCTTTTCCCAAACCTCACAAAGCAGAGGTTTGAAGGTACAACGTAGATCTTCCTGCCTGTCTTCGAGCTGGGCCTCCACCCCTTCCTGAACCTGGAAACCTCTACGCTGAAGGTTCTCCCCCCGTAAACGCCTGTCCAGACCACAGATATATTGTAAGCCCTGCGGTGTGTTAGAATCTTTTACATGTACATGGTCCTGCCATGTTAAAGCAGGGGGTAGGTTATGACGGGAAAGATCATCTTCGACTCACCTGACCACAAGGTGTTTCTCTTCGAAGAGCTGACACCCGCAAGCGCGGTGCAGGCGAACCAGTATCTGATAATCCACAAAGACGAAGCTATGCTCTTAGACCCGGGCGGTCATAAGGTTCAGTCCAAACTGTTCGCGGACGTATCCGTTCTCATATCACCCAAACAGATAAAGTATATCTTCCTGTCCCACCAGGACCCGGACATAGTGGCAAGCATAAACTACTGGCTCATGGTCACCGAGGCGGAGGCGATAATATCAAAGCTCTGGATGAGGTTTCTTCCTCACTTCGGTCTCGACTCCAAGCTGGAGGGCAGGGTGCGCCCTGTGGACGACAGGGGGACAAGGATAACACTCGGAGGGGACTGCGAGCTTATAGTACTACCCGCCCACTTCCTCCACTCACCCGGCAACTTCCAGGTTTATGACCCTGTTGCGAAGATACTCTTTTCGGGGGATCTCGGAGCTTCCCTCGGACAGGACTACTTCTTCGTCGAGGATTTTGAGAGCCACATACAGTACATGGAGGGTTTCCACAGGAGGTATATGGCGTCGGGCAAGGTCCTCAAGCTCTGGGCCAAGATGGTCCGCAGGCTTGACATAGACACGATCGCTCCACAGCACGGGGCTGTGTTTAAAGGTAAGGATCTCGTGGAAAAGCTCATATCCTGGCTTGAGGACCTGGAGTGCGGGGTTGATATTATGGAGGAGGAGAATTATACTTTACCGTGATGGGCAGAGTTTGGTTAGTAATCACTGCCTTGCTGACGGTCCTTTTGGCTTCCTGTGAAGAGAAGTTCAACGGTATAGTCAAAGGGGATCCCGCGGAGAACTTCTGCCTGAAGGGCTGGAAGGGAGGTAAGGAGAGGGAGGTCTGCCTTGAGGACTTCAGGGGGAAGGTGGTCCTAATCTTCTTCGGATACACCCACTGCCCGGATGTGTGCCCTGTAGCCCTTGATGTTCTGAAGAAGACCCTGTCACTCCTGAGGGACAGGGAAAGGGAGAAGGTTCAGGTGATCTTCATTAGCGTGGACCCAGAGAGAGACACACCGGAGATAGCCCAGAGGTACGCGGAGTACTTTGACCCAAGCTTCATAGGTCTTACCGGGTCTCATGAGGACCTGAAGAAGATAACGAAGGCTTACTTCGCCTTCTACAGGAAGGTGGGAGAGGGCAAAGACTACCTTGTGGACCACACCGCGTACATATACCTGATAGACAGGAAGGGAGTCCTCAGGCTGATATACCCCTCCAGAAAGCAAAAGCCCGAACTCATAGCGGAGGATATCAAAAAGATCCTCTGAGGAGGTTAGCAACAGTTGAAGACTTACATACGAAACCGCACAAAAGCTACGGAGGACGAAAGATGCCTAAGAGCATGACCACAATACAGGCAAGGCTGAAAGTCAAAGGAGAAGAGAAAAAGATACTTGACGACCTCATGAGAAGATGGTCATCCTGCATGAGGTTTGCATACAAAAGACTTTTAGAAGGAAAGACAAGGAATGAGCTAAAGAAAGAACTTCAGGGAAAGTTTGGATTGAACTCCCGC
>JAUZRJ010000092.1 GCA_030950545.1 Aquificota bacterium
CGAAAGGAAACCCGACGATCCTGAGGTCCTCTACAAGCTCGGCATGGGATACGTGAGACTCGGGAAGACGGACTCCGCCAGGGAGGTCTATAAGAAGCTGAAAGAGATAGACCCGCAAAAAGCCAAGGACCTCTTGGACAGCATATACGAGGTGTAAAAGTGGTATAATAGATCTTTGCAGTATACAGCGAGGAGGTTTCGGATGCCGCTGTCCAAGGAACGGAAATGGGAGATCATACGGGACTTTCAGAGACACGAACAGGACACCGGATCTCCCGAGGTCCAGATAGCCATACTGACCGAGAGGATAAACAGGCTGACGGAACACCTCAAGAAACACAAGAAGGACATACACTCCAGAAGAGGTCTCATAGCTATGGTTAACAAGAGGAGAAGACTCCTGGAGTATCTCAGGGAAACTGACTACCCCAAGTACGTTGAGGTCTCAAAGAGGCTCGGACTCCAGGTAAAGTAAGATGGAAGAGAGTGCGAGGATAGGGAACTGTCCCGAACCGGTTATCATAGAGGCTGGTGATTACGCGCTCCAGGCGGACGGGGCGGTAGTGGTAAAACAGGGAGGGACCGCGGTACTCGTTACCGCGGTCATGTCCGATGAACCCAACACGGACATAGACTTTACTCCCCTTACCGTTGACTACAGGGAGAGACCTTCCGCCTACGGCAAGATACCGGGAGGTTTCTTCAAGAGGGAAGGAAAGCCCACGGAGAGGGAGATACTGGTCTCCCGCGTTATAGACAGGCCCATAAGACCCTTATTTCCCGAGGGCTTCTTCCATGACGTTGTTGTAACCGCCCTAACCTTGTCCGCGGACGACAGGTACGACCCCGACGTTCTCGCGATAACAGGAGCATCCGCAGCCCTCCACATATCCAGGATACCCTTCGAGGGACCGATAGCGGGGGTGAGGGTCTGCAGGATAAACGGGGAGTTTGTGACGAACCCCACCTACGAGGAGAGGAAGGAGGCGGACCTCGAGATAGTCATGGCGGGAACGAGGGACGCCATAGTGATGGTGGAGGGAGGAGCCAGGGAGGTCCCCGAAGAGGTCCTGACAGACGCCCTGTTCTTCGGCCTTGAAGCTATAAAGGACCTGATCGAAGCCCAGGAAAGGTTGAGGAAGGAGCTGGGAGTCCCCAAGGCGGAGTACCAGCCGGTCACCCTTGATGAAGAGATACTGAAAAAGCTTGAGGACCAGTGTTCCCAGAAGATACTGAACGCATTCACCATAAAGGACAAGAAGGAAAGATACAAGACCCTTGACAGGATGCTTGAGGAGTTCCTCACCGAAAACGACATCCCTGAGGACCTTCACTTCAACGTCAAATACTTCTTCAAAAAACTGGAAAGCAGGTTAATGAGGGAGAAGATCCTTAAAGAGGGTGTCAGGATAGACGGGAGGAGACCCGAGGAGATAAGATCCATAGAGATAAAGGTCCATCCCTTCGAGATACCCCACGGGTCAGCTGTATTCAGAAGGGGCCAGACACAGGCCTACGTCACCGTAACCCTCGGTGCACCGGACGAGGCCCAGATGATAGAGACAATAGCGGAGGGAGAGGTGTTTAAGAGGTTCATGCTCCACTACAACTTCCCGCCCTTCTCCGGAGGTGAGGCGAAACCCTGGGGACCTCCCAGAAGGAGGGAGATAGGCCACGGCGCCCTTGCGGAGAGAGCCCTCGAGCCTGTGATACCCGATGAGGAGGAGTTCCCCTACATAATCAGGATAGTGTCCGACATCCTTGAGTCCAACGGGTCGACCTCCATGGCTACGGTTTGCGGTGGGTCTCTGGCCCTCTTCGATGCGGGCGTTCCCGTGAAGGGAGGGAAGCACGTTGCGGGAATAGCTATGGGTCTCATACTGGAGGGTGACAGGTACGTTATCCTCTCGGACATACTCGGCGATGAGGACCACCTGGGAGATATGGACTTCAAGGTCGCAGGGACCAGGGACGGTGTTACCAGCATACAGATGGACATAAAGGTGAAGGGCATAACCAGGGAGATAATGCGGGAAGCCCTGGAGCAGGCGAGGAGAGGAAGACTTTACATACTCGAGAAGATGTACGAGGCCATACCCAGGCCCAGGGAACAGCTCTCTCCTTACGCTCCCAGGATAGTGATCCACAGGGTGCCAGAGGAGAAGGCTCCCTTGGTAATAGGCCCGGGCGGTGCGAACGTCAGGAAGATATACCAGGAGACGGAGGTGAAGGTCTGGGTGGGAGAGGAGGGGAAGGTGTACCTGACAGGGTACTCGGACGAGGCTATCCAGAAGGCCATAAAGATGATAGAGGACATAGTGAAGGATGTGGAGATAGGGAAGGTCTACGAAGGAAAGGTCACGAGGGTAGAACCTTACGGAGCCTTTATAGAGCTGTGGCCGGGTAAAATAGGACTGCTCCACGTGTCCAAGATGGCCCAGCCCGTCAAACACGCGGGCGAGAAGTACAGCGTGGGAGATGTGGTCAAGGTCAAGGTTCTCGAAGTGGACGAACTCGGCAGGCCCAAGTTCACAACGATGGGTATAGACGGGGAGGGTGAGCCCCTTCCCGAGGTCGAGGTGGGTAAGGTCTACGAGGGAACGGTCACAAGGGTGGAGATATACGGCGCCTTTGTTGAGATCCTGCCCGGGAAGGTGGGACTCCTCCACGTGGAGAACATGAGGAGGAGGGTGAGGGACGCGAGGACCGTTTTCAGGGTTGGCCAGAAGGTTAAGGTGAAGGTCTTCGAGCTGGATGAGAGGGGAAGACCCAAGCTCACCGACAGGATAGACCAGAAGGTGAGATGATAAAGGTAAAGGTAAAGAGACTGCCCCACGCTAAGGACCTTCCGTTACCTTCTTACGCCACATCTCTTTCTTCGGGTATGGACCTGAGGGCAGCGGTTGAGAGACCCGTTCTCATAAGACCTCTGGAACGGGCGGTCATACCGACGGGCCTCGTCCTTGAGATACCTGAAGGATACGAGGGTCAAATCAGGCCAAGGAGCGGACTGGCACTGAAGAAAGGCCTCACTGTCCTGAACGCCCCGGGGACCATAGACGCGGACTACAGGGGTGAGGTGAAGGTGGTGCTTGTTAACCTCGGCGGTGAGGATGTCCTCATAGAGAGGGGTGAGAGGATAGCCCAGCTGGTTATAACACCAGTCGCGAGGGCGGTACTGGAAGAGGTGGAAGAGGTCAGCTGGACGGAAAGGGGAGAGGGAGGGTTCGGGAGCACAGGGACCCTCTGATCACCTCCTCCTTACGTAGTCTGTGAAGACGTAGTCCTTCTTTTCTACAAGTTTGTGGCAGGAAAAGCACTGCATGTAGTCCTGGGCGGACTTTCCGAAGACCTTGTACTTTCCGGTCTTTGCGTCGTAAACGAACCTGGCAAAGCCCCAACCACCAGTGTCCTTGAACCTCTTTGAGTCCTTTACCATGAACTCAACCCTCTGGATCACGTCCGGCTCAAGGGATGCTTCCCAGGCGGGGTTCTTTTTCAAGCTGTAGCCTATCTTCACCAAGATCGCACCGTCGGGAAACTTCTTCATGCCCTTTTTGTAAGCCTCCACAGCCTTGTCGTTTCCGATGATGTACCTCAGCTCGTTCTTGTCGGTCCTGAAGTGGGTGGCAACGACGTGCCAGTTCTCATAGCCCTTTATGAGACCGAACTTAAGACCTGTGGGCGCTTCCAGGTCCCACGGCTCCCCCGCAAAGGCTAAACCTGTCAGCAGAGCCCCGAAAAACGCCTTCCTCATACCGCCCACCTCCTTGAGGTTCTCTGAAACATTTTAGTCCCCCTTTTTGAAACCTTCTTGAACCTTCCTTGAAAAAATTTCAAAATTTCTCCTGATGAGGGAGACGATACTTATAGTTGAGGACGACCCTATCATGGGTGACTTGGTGAGCAGGTACCTCGGGAGGGAAGGCTTCAGGGTGGAGGTGGCGCGAACGGGTGAGGAGGCCCTGAACACGTTCGAAACCCTATGTCCCGATGTGGTCATACTGGACCTGATGCTTCCTGACGTGGACGGCTTTGATCTCTGCAGGGAGTTCTCCGAGAAGGGTTCCCTGGTTCTCATACTTACCGCCAGAGATGCGGAGGAGGACAGGATAGTGGGCTTAGAGATAGGAGCGGACGACTACATTACCAAGCCTTTTAACATGAGAGAGCTTCTCGCCAGGGTCAGGGCTCTGCTGAGAAGGAGAAGAAAGGTCCTTCAAGCTCTCGGTGTGAGGAGGGTGGGAGATTTTGAGATAAGAGAGGAGGAAAGGAGGATATACCTCAAAGGCAGACCCCTTGACCTCACCGCAAAGGAGTATCTTATCCTCAGGAAGATGCTAACGAGCAGGGGGAGAGTTCTGACGAGGGAGGAGATCGTTAAGGAGGTATACCCCGCGGACAGACCTGAGTACGACAGGATAATCGACACTTACATATACAGGATAAGGACCAAGATAATGGAGATCGACGGAGAGACCGCCAGGAGGATAAAGACGGTAAGGGGTTTCGGGTACAGGTTTGAGTAGGGTGTCCTTCTTCACGGTTTGCTTTGTTGCCCTGTTCGTAACCTACCTTATAGTGGCTTCCTTTATAGCCTTCTTCACGGTAAAGATAGTGGGTATACCTATAGGGAAGAAGATGTTGACGAAGATCGTACTCTCAATAGTCTCCTTCATACCCCTCTACCTCCTGATAGCGTACCTGCTCTCCAAGTTCGTGAGCAGGGACCTCATAAAGCTGGAAAGGTCCCTGAGGGACCTGCCCTACTCCTTCAGACACAAGGGGAGCTGGATAAAGGAGATAGACAGGCTTTCCGAGGCTGTAAGGGTGCAGTCAAGGAGGATAAAGGAGATCATACAGACACAGAGGCTCGTCATCTACAGACTGGCCCACGATCTTAGAACCCCCGTAGCCAACCTGAGGAACATACTCCTGGGCATAAAGGAGGGCGTGATCTCGGAAGGGGAAAAGGAGGAGTATCTGGAGAGGGCTATACAGCAGGCGGATAGGATAGGTTCACTCCTCGAGGAAGCCCTCTCGGAAGTCAGGAAGGTTAGCAGGGAAAGGTATGTGAGCAGGTTAGAGCTGTGCGGGTTCTTGAGAACCGTTGAGGAAGTATGGAAGCTCAGATTCAGGGAAAGAGGTGTATGTCTGAAGGTGGTCTGCACAGGACCTTTGGAGATCGAGGTTTCGCCTCTGGACCTTGAGGAGGTCCTGAACAACCTCCTCGATAACGCGCTT
>JAUZRJ010000093.1 GCA_030950545.1 Aquificota bacterium
AAGAACATAGTAATAAGAGGTGATAACGGTAAGGAGAAACTCGTGTATGTTGAGGTGGACCTGCCCGATGAGGAGCTGGACAGGTACAGGAAGGACAGAAACGGACTCAAGAAGCTCCTCATGAAAAAGTACAACCTCGACGACAGCGGTGCAGAGCAGATCCTGAGAAAGGCCGGGTGGGAATCGGAGACCTACCACATAATACCGCCTATACACACAGACGCCCCTGCGGACTACGGCGACACCCGTAGAGATAGCGGTGGGAAGGAGCGGAAGGAGACAAAGCACTTCAGCATATCGGACCTAACCGCCCACATAAGGTATCTTGGAGGAAGGGAACTGGAGATGCTCAACTACTGGGAGCTACTTCACGACAAACTCCACGAGGTTCAGGACAGGGTGAACCTGTTCATAAGAACAAAGAGGAAGCTCCTGGGCAAGCTCTTCGGCATATACTACACCCTTGACCCTGTGATGGCAGAAGCCATTTTAACCTCTGACCCGGACACAGTAGCCATGCTGAAAGACCTTGCGGTTAGGGACGGGGTCAGGGACAAAAAGTTCATCCTTTACGAGAACTCAAGGGCCTGGAACGAGGTGAAGAGACGTGTAGTCTCCAGGTTTCCCGAGGTGACGGAGGAAGAGGTGGAAAGGTTCAAGGGGAAGAGGGAGGAGTTTGTCAGATACCTGTCCGAGAAGACGGGCAGGTCTCCCGAATTTGTGGACTCAAAGCTCGAGGACGCGGGGTGGCTCAGGTCCGGTGAGATCCCTGCCTTTCTCAGGCAGATAGGTCCCTGACCGGGACCAGGTCCTTTATGGCCTCGTAGATCCTCAGCGTAGCTCTTGACCTGTTCAGGGTGTAAAAGTGAAGACCCGGAACCCCGTTTGATATGAGATCCTCGCACTGCTTTATGGCGAACTCAACGCCTATCTTTTCAACTTCTTCGGGTCTGTCCTCAACGGGTTCCATCTTCTCTATGAGGCTCTGGGGTATTGTCGCACCGCACAGACTCGCAAACTTCTTTATCTGCCTGAAGTTCGTAATCGGCATTATCCCGGGGATTACGGGAACCTCTATACCCGACTTCTGACAGAGGTCCACAAACTCGTAGTAGTAGCTGTTATCGAAGAACATCTGGGTTATGGAAAAGTCCGCACCTGCCATAACCTTTTCCTTGAAGAACCTTATCTCCCACTCCATGTTCGGCGATTCGGGGTGTCCCTCGGGATAGCTGGCGACACCCACCGAGAACCTGTCACCGAAGTTTTCCCTTATGAGGCGGACGAGCTCCACCGCATACCTGCACCCGCCCTCCGGCGGTCTGAAGTCCGGCCTGTCCCTGGGAACATCTCCCCTGAGGGCCAGTATGTTGTCTATGCCCATCTTGTCGTAGTCCCTCAGGATCTCAATCAGATCCTCCCTTCCGTGGGCTATGCAGGTGAGGTGGGCCATGACGTTGAGACCCACATCCTCGTGGATACGCTTGACCACCCTTCTCGTTCTGTCCCTTGTTGAGCCTCCCGCACCGTAGGTTACGGAGACAAAGGTTGGCTTCAGCTTTTTGAGGTCCGTTATGGTCTCAAAGAGCTGTCTCTCACCCTCCTCGGTCTTCGGCGGGAAGAACTCGAAGGAGACCGAAAACACTCCCCTCTTCAGGATCTCACCTATCTTCAACCTTTAACGTCCCTCCTTCCGAGTATGGTCTCAACTATGGCGATTATCTTCATCTTGCAGGGAGCGGGAGCTTTTGTGAACATGCTGAGAGCGTCTATCACCCTGCTTACTTCCTCGGGGTCCGAGTTTCTGGCGAAGGAGTGGAGTGTTTCAAGTACACCCTCTATCTCCGATGATATCCTCCCGTCCTTGAGGACTTCCTCCACGCTCTTTCCGTCCCTGAACCTTCTGAGGGCCTTCATACACTTCACTATAAGGTCGTCCCTGAACTGGGACCACTTAAGGTCCGAGAACCTGAGAACCACCTCAAGGAACACCTCAAAAGGGTTCATTTCCGAAATAATTCTACATCATCAAGGCTTTCCGCACCCGCGTAGATCATAAACAGTCTGTCCAGACCTATGGAACACCCCGCACACTCAGGCATCCCTGTGTGGGCTTCCACGAACTCCTCGTCGAGGGGCAGGTTCCTCTCCCTTGCTTCCCTCTCGAGCCTCCTTCTGACCTCTTGGGGGTCAGTTTCCTCCGTCCATCCGTTCGCTATCTCTACGCCTTTTATAAAGAACTCAAACCTCTCAGCGGTGCGGTTTCTCACCTTTGCGAGGGCGGAGACCCTTTCGGGGAAGTCGGTCAGGAAGGTGGGGGGTTCCGTCTTAAGCTTCTGGCCCAGCTCCACATACGCCCTGTGGAACATGGTCTCCCAGTCGTCCTCCTCTCCCACTTCATAACCGCACGCTTCCATGTTCGACCTCAGCTCGAGCTCGTCCTCCGGGACCGGAAGGCTCAGGAACCTCTCGAAGGCTTCCTCTACGGTCATGACCTGAAATTCCTCAAAACCCAAGAGGCTGTGGACCAGTTCCTTTATCTCCTCTATCAGATACCTGTAGTCCGCACCCACCCTGTACCACTCGAGCATGTGGAACTCTATACGGTGGAGCTTGCTGTATTCGTTGTTTCTGAAGCATTTGGCTATCTGGAATATGTGTTTCCTGTATCTGGAGAGGACCTTCTTCATGGTGTACTCCGGGGATGTCTGGAGCCACATGGTCCTTGTCTCACCTCTTACCTTTACCTCAACCCTTACGGGTTCTATGTTGGGGTCCAGGTTGGGAAACTCAAGGAGTACGGGCGTTGACACCTCCAGATAACCCCTTCTTCTGAAGAAGTCCCGCACCTTTTCAACGAACTCATTCCAGAGCTCTATCACGGTTTATATAATCTACTACATGGGTGTGAGGTTTGAGTCCACGGGTATAAAGGATGAGGAGAAGGTGAAGGAGATACTGAGATCAAGGGGCTACTCCGTCTACACCTGGTCCGACCCTCCCGGAACTTACTACCCTACCCACACCCACCCTGACAGGGAGGTGAGGTGGGTAGTCGATGGGGAGGTGGTGATAGGCGTTGAGGGTAAGGAGCTACACCTCAGGGAGGGTGATATGATCGAGCTCGATCCGAACACACCCCACTGGGCACGGACGGAGAAGGGAGTCAGGTACGTCTGCGGGTCCAGGTGATGGGCAGGGTCGTAAGGTTCCCGGGCGGTGATGAGGAAAGGCGGAGCGAAAACCCGAGACCCCTGACGGAGGATGAGATAAGAGCACTTTTAGACCCGCTGAGGGAAGGGCTCAAGAGGCTGTACCCGACGCAGGTAAAGGAAGTCCTCGGGCTGGTCGGTGTGGGTGAGAGAACAGGAGAGGAGGTGTTCCTCGCAGGCTACCTCATCTGGGAGGGGTACAGGACAGGGGGCCCTGTGGTTTCCACATTCCTCTCCGTCTTTATCAAAAACAGGCTCGAAAAGATATCCTTTAGAGAAGCCAGAAGGAACTACTGGGACTGGAATCTGATGGTAAACACCTACAGAGGTAGGTTTAACGTGGAGGAGATGCTCAGAACCCTCGACAGCATAAAGGAGAGGATGGGATGGGGTTCAGGTTAGGGATCGTGGGGCTTCCCAACGTGGGGAAGTCCACCCTCTTTAACGCACTTGTAAAGGCCTCAAGGGCTCAGGTTGCAAGTTATCCCTTCACCACGATAGACCCGAACGTGGGGAAGGTCCCTGTCCCCGATAAAAGACTGGAGGTTATAGCGGAAAGGGAAGGTTCGGAAAGGGCCACACCGACCTTTATAGAGTTTGTGGACATAGCGGGTCTCGTTAAGGGAGCCAGCAGGGGAGAAGGCCTCGGAAACCAGTTCCTCGCCCACATAAGGGAGGTGGACGCCATAGCCATGGTGGTTAGGTGCTTCGAGAGGGGAGACGTCCCCCACGTTGAGGGGAGTCTTGACCCCGTAAGGGACGTTCAGATAGTGGACCTTGAGCTCGTGATGAAGGACCTGGAAACGGTGAAGGGGAGGATGTCAAAGGTTGAGAAGTCAGCAAGGGGCGGGATCAGAGAGGCGAGGGAGGAGATGAAACACCTGAAGACCCTCATGGGCTACCTGGAAGACCTGGAACCTCTTAGAAGGCACTTAAAAGACATGGAGGAGGAGACCGTAAGCTACGCAAAGACCACCCTCTTCCTGCTCACCTTAAAACCGGTCCTCTACGTTGCCAACGTGTCCGAGGAGGACCTGCCAGATGGTGATGGGAACCCTTGCGTTGAAGCGCTTAAAGGTATAGCCAGAAATGAGAACAGCCCGCTAGTTGTCATATGTGCGGACATAGAGTCCCAGATAGCAAGTCTCGAAGAGGAAGAGGCGGAGGAGTTTCTGAAGGCGTACGGTCTCAGGGAGAGGGGGCTTAACAGGCTCATCAGGGAAGGTTATAAACTGCTTGACCTTATAACCTTCTTCACCACCAACAGGAAGGAGACGAGAGCCTGGACCGTAAAGAGGGGGACCAGAGCTCCCGAAGCGGCGGGCAAGGTCCACACGGACATGGAGAGGGGTTTCATAGCTGCGGAGGTGATAAACTACCGGGATTACGTGAAGGTGAGCTCCCTTGCGGAGGCGAGGGAGAAGGGACTCGTGCGCCTTGAAGGAAGGGAGTACGAAGTAAGGGACGGGGATATAATCTACTTCAGGTTCAAAGTCTGAAGGAGAGGTGCGTCATGAAGAAGACCGAACTCTTAGCCTTGCTTCTGCACAACGTAGCGCTGGAGCACTCCGCCATAGTCCAGTACCTGTACCAGGTCTTCCTCATCAGGGACCCCGGGATAAGGGAGGAGATAGAGAAAATAGCCCGTGAGGAGATGAGGCACTTAAAGTGGTTCGCACAGAAGGTAGTCCAGATCGGGGGTGAGGTGGAGATAAAGAGGGTTGAGGAAGCCATAGACCTTTCCAGGGAGACACTCAAGGGTATGATAGAGGCGGACATATCCGCGGAGGAGCTCGCCATAAAAACCTACACCCAACAGCTGGAAACGGTCAGGGACGACTCGGTGAGGAGACTGCTTGAGAGGGTGATAGGGGATGAGGAGAGCCATAAAGGTGAGTTTGAGGAGCTTCTCAGAAACGCGGAGGAGGAAAAGATTAACCGCGGGAGCGACTCCGCTGACCAGAAGACCACCTCGGTTCTTAACGAGCTCTTCAGGGAGGAGTACGCCATAATACTCAAGTACCTGAAGGCCTTTTTCCATTCAAAGAACTGGGAGCACAGGGATCTCATGCTTGACCTTGCGGTGGAGAGCATGGTCCACATGGGGGATCTCGGTGAGAAGATAGGTGAGCTCGGAGGCAGACCCGATTTCACTCCTGCGGACCTGGGAGATGCGGAAGGCTTAACGCTCCCGGACCAGATCATGGAGAACATACTCTACGAGCAGACCTCAGGAGAGAAGTATCTGAGGGAAGGTGAGATAACGGAGAGGGAGGATATAAAGAGACTTCTCTCCAAGATCCACCATCAGGAGAGGTATCACCACACGAGGCTGAGGGAGTTTCTTGAGAGGATACACAGGTTCACAGTAGGGGATCTCAGGAAGCGGAGAGACTGACACGGACCGCTGAAACTTCTGTTGACATTTTCGAATATTCGAATATTCTTATATTCTGATTTAGGAGGGGAGCGGATGCTTACCCTGCTGTTTCTTCTGATCTTGGGAACCGCTTCGGGAGAGGTCCTCAGGCTCGAAGAGTTCCTCAAGGCTACCCTGGAGGGGAACAGACAGCTCAAGGCGCTTAGGGAGGATCTTCTGACGGTCAGGAAGGAAGCGGAGGCGACGAGCAGGGACCTGTTTCCGTCGTTGGTTCTTGAAGAGAGGTTCTTGAGGACGGATGTCCCGGCCCAGGTTCTGTTCGTCAAGCTGAACCAGGAGAGGGTTTCTCCCTCGGATCTAAACCCGGTCGCCCTGAACGATCCCGACCCGGTTTCCAGCTTTGAGACAAACCTCAGGCTTGAGATCCCCATCTGGCTGGGGGGCAGGCTGAGGTCCGCAAAGAGGATAGCTTTCCAGAAGGTCCGGATTCAGGAGATCGCTTACAGAAAAGCTGAGGAGGAGATCCTGCTGAGAGCTTACACCGCCTTTGTGGAAGCTTCCTTCCTGAAAGAGGTTGTGGGCGTTGCGGAGAAAAACCTCGAAGAAGCCAGAGAGCATCTCAGGATAGCGGAAGTCCGCCACAAAACAGGTACCGCACTCCTTTCGGACGTCCTGAGGGCTAAGGTGGCGGTAGCGAAGGCGGAAGAACGTCTTGATGAGGCAAGAAAAAACTACGAAACCCTGAAGGAGACCCTTTCCCTTATAGCGGGAAGGGACTACTCTTCTTATGATCCCGAACCTCTGGGATCGTGCCCTCCACTGCCTGAAGACCTTCCATCAAAGGCTGTCGTCAACAGCAGGGATCTGATGATAGAAGAGGAAAGGCTGAAGATGGTTCAGGCCAGGCGGTCGATGCGGATGTCGTCTGTACTGCCGTCAGTAACAGCCTTCGCCTCCTATTCCCTTTACGACAGGGACACACCCTTCGGTGCGGACGGTGGCGGGTACTCCTTCGGGATCAGCCTTACCCTGAGGGTAAACCTGGGTCTCGCCACCCTGGAGAGGGTCAGGAGTGAGGATCACAGGCGTAAAGCCATAATGAGGAGGATAGACCATCTCAGAGAGTCGGTAAGGCTTGAGTCCAGGAAGGCTGTCAGGGATTACATGCTGTCTCTTAAGCTCATGAGCTCCGCAAGGAGAAGACTTGAAGAGGCGGAGGAAACGGTGAGGCTTATCAGGCTGAGATACAGGAACGGCCTCGCCAGAATGGTGGACCTGATAGACGCCCAGACACAGCTTGAAAACGCCAGGATAGAGTATCTTGAAGCCCTGAAAAGGTGTCATGTGAGCTACGCAAGGGCGCTCTTTATAGCGGGCATGATCAGGGAGGTGGTGAGATGAAAACCCTTATCAGATATGTGGTCTTCCTGCTTATGCCGGTTTCCCTCATAATAGCTTGGCTTTCGGGGGCTTTTTACTCAAAGGTCTCAACTGGTGAGGTCCTGCCCGAAAGGAGAGAGGTGAAAGGCCTTGAGGTGGGCAGGGTCGAGGTCTTGGAGAGAACGTACATCTCCTTCACAGGGAGGATAGTGGCGGATGAGAGGGCGGAGATATCGACAAGGAGGTCAGGGTATGTGGTTTTCGTGGGCGCGGATGAGGGTGACCTTGTGAAAAAGGGACAGCTCCTTCTCAGGATAGACCCTGTAGAGGTGAGGGCGGAGGTTGAGAAGGCGAAGAGCAGGCTCGAACAGGCTAAGAAGGTTTACGACTCCGCCCTCGCGAAGTACAGGGTTGCGGAGAGGACCTACATCAGGTTCAGGAGGCTTCTGGAGGAGGGGGCTGTAACACAGCAGGAGTTTGACGAGATCGAAGCGAGGTTCCTGGAGGCGAAGGCGAACCTCGAATCCGCGGAGCTCCAGGTCGAGATCGCCAGAAGGGATCTCATGTCCGCAAAGTCCAGGGTGAAGTACACCGAGATAAGGGCTCCCTTTGACGGTTATGTGGTTGAAAGGAACGTCGACCCCGGGGACACAGCTTTCCCTGGCAAGGTCCTGATGGTGGTCGAGGGGAGGGTTTACAGGGTCAGGGTGGACCTGCCCGAAAGGCTGATGGGAAGTGTCAGGACAGGCGACCTTATAAAGGTCAGGGTAGATTCCCTGGGGAAGACGCTTACCGCAAAAGTGGTGGAGGTAAGACCTTCCGTTGATCCCGGAACAGGTACCTTTAGGGTTGAAGCGCTTATGGAAGGTGAAGGGTTGAAAAGCGGTATGTTTGCGAGGGTGTTCCTGCCCCAGAGTACTAAGACCATCGTGGTACCTCAGACAGCCATCTTCAGGAGATGGGACGTGACCGGGGTCTGGGTGGTTGGCGATGACGGGGTCATCAGGCTCAGGTTCGTCAGAACGGGTAGGGTGATAAACGGAAAGGTGGAGATCCTTTCGGGGCTTAAAGAGGGTGAGAGGATAGTGATCCGGGGAGTTGAGAGGGCCTGTGACGGTTGCAGGGTGGGAGGTTGACCCATGTACGGCATAGCGGGAAGGCTCGCGGGTTATTTCATAGACTCAAAGCTGACACCTATCCTCATCCTGGTGTCTCTCGCCCTGGGTCTTTTTGCGGTCATAACAACACCGAAAGAAGAAGAACCCCAGATAGTTGTCCCCATGATAGACATAATGATCTCCTATCCGGGTGCAACACCTGAGCAGGTGGAGAGCAGGGTTGTTATACCTCTTGAGAAAAAACTCTGGGAGCTGAAGGACATAGAGTACATATACTCCGCAGCCATGAGCGGGAAGGCGATAGTTACCGCCAGGTTCTACGTCGGGACAGACCCCGTAAAGGCCCTCGTGGATCTCAACTCAAAGATGCTCTCCGCTCTGGACCTGGCTCCTCCCGGAGTTGTCCTGCCACCGCTGATAAGACCCATGTCCATAGACGACGTACCGATAGTTACACTGACCCTGTGGGGTGAGAACTACGACTGGTACGCCCTGAGGAGGATAGCCTCCACCCTTCAGAACGAGATAAAGAAGATCGAGGACGTTGCCAACGTCTTCATAGTCGGAGGGAGACCCAGGGAGATAAGGGTTATAATCGACCCTGAGAAGCTCGCCCGCTACGGCATCTCCCCCCTTCAGGTGGCGAACATACTCAGGTCCGCAAACGTCCAGGCTGTCTTTGACGGTATGAGATCGGGGAACAGGGAGTTTGTGGTCAAAGCGGGTGAGTTCTTCAGGTCGAAGGAGGACCTTGAAAACGTCGTTGTGAAGATCGAAAAGGACAGGGTTGTCTATCTTAGAGATGTTGCGGAGGTCTTTGACGGGCCTTCAGAGATAAGGGACTACGTTCTGATGGGGTTCGGGCCCTCAGCCCACCACAGGGGTATAGAACCTCCAGAAGGTGCGAGGATCGTTCCCGCGGTTACCCTGGCTGTGTCCAAGAGGAAGGGAACGAACGCGGTGGAGGTCGCGGAGGAAGTCATCGATCTGGTCGAGAAGGCAAAGGGCAGGTTAGTCCCCTCCGATGTCAACATAACCGTAACAAGGAACTACGGAGAGACCGCTCAGGAGAAGGCAACCGAGCTTCTGGAACACCTTCTTATAGCCACCTTCTCGGTTATACTCCTCATAGCTGTTGCCCTCGGCGTCAGGGAAGCCCTCGTGGTGGGTATAGCTGTTCCCGTAACCCTGGCCATAGCCCTTTTCCTAAGCGAGATGTACGGCTTTACACTGAACAGGGTCACACTCTTTGCCCTCATATTCGCCATAGGCATACTTGTGGACGATGCGATAGTAGTCGTAGAGAACATCCACAGATGGTTTGAGATGAAGAGGCTCCCGCCGAGGGACGCCATAGTGAACGCCACTGATGAGGTGGGAAACCCCACTATCCTTGCCACATTTACGGTGATAGCGACACTTATGCCCATGGCCTTCGTGACCGGCCTTATGGGGCCTTACATGAGACCCATACCTGTAAACGCCTCGGTGGCCATGTTCTTCTCGCTCCTCGTCGCCTTCATAATAACTCCTTGGGCTGCTTACAGGTTCCTGAAGAAGGAAAGGGAGGCTGAGGAGATCAGGGTGGAGGACACCTTCTTCTGGAAGGTTTACTGCAGGATAATGACGCCTATGCTGACCTCAAACCTGAAAAGGTACGCCTTCTACGGGTTCGTTCTCCTTCTCATGGGCGGTTCGGTGATGCTCTTCTTCACCAAAGCGGTCATCGTGAAGATGCTCCCCTACGACAACAAGTCAGAGCTCGAGATAGTCCTCGACATGCCCGAGGGAACTACCTTGGAGGAGACTCTCAGGGTAGCGATGGAGATAGGCGAGTACATCTCGACCCAGAGCGTCGTCACGGACTTTCAGATATACGTCGGGACCGCCGCACCTTTCACCTTCAACGGCCTTGTCAGACACTACTACCTCAGACAGGCACCCCATCTTGCGGAGATACAGATAAACCTCGTGGGGAAGCACCACAGAGAGATCCAGTCCCATGAGTTTGCGAAGATGATAAGACCAAAGGTGAGGGATATAGCCTTCAGGAACGGAGCCAAGTACGTGGCGGTTGTCGAGGTTCCGCCCGGTCCTCCCGTCCTTTCCCCCATAGTTGCGGAGGTTTACGCACCTGAGAGGGAAACCCAGAAGAAGGTCGCCCTGGAGGTCCTGAGGATCTTCAGGGAGTCTTCCGCGATCACAGATGAGGGTATATACCTCGAGTCGCCTTCTCCCATGATAACCTACAGGGTTTTAAGGGATAAGGTTAAAACCGCAGGTCTCACCGAGGAGGAGGTCGTCAGGACCATTGAAGCTATGGTGGGAGGACTGCAGGTAGGACTTCTAAGGAGCACGGACACGGAACACGTTCCCATAAAGCTCAGACTTCCCGAAAGCTTGAGGTCTCCCCAAGCCCTGGAGAGTGTTAAGCTGGTTTCAGAAAACGGAAAGAGAGTTCCCCTCTCCGAAGTCGTCGAGGTCAGCGAGACCACGGTCCCCGAAACTATATACAGGAAGAACCTCAGGAGGGTCATATACGTGATCGGTGACACCGCGGGAAGGGAGGAGGCGCCCTTCTACGGCATACTCAACGTAAGGAATAAGGTCCTCAGCGTGGAAAACCCGTACGGTGAGATAGGTGAGCTCTGGATGTCCATGCCCTTGATGGAGGACAGAGTTTACGTGAAGTGGGACGGGGAGATGCACATAACCCTGAGGGTCTTCAGAGATCTCGGGCTTGCCTTTGTGGTTGCCCTTTTCGTTATGTACGTCCTGATTCTCGGGTGGTTCAAGAGCTTCAGGATACCGGGCATCATAATGGTCCCCATACCCCTGACCTTGGTGGGAATAATCCCGGGGCACTGGCTCATGGACAGGATAATGGGAAACGTCTTCTTCACCGCCACATCCATGATAGGTTTCATAGCTCTTGCTGGTATAATAGTCAGAAACTCCATACTTCTCATAGACTTCGCTGAGGAGAGGGTAAGGGAAGGTGTTCCCCTCCACAGGGCGGTTCTGGAGGCGGGAGTTATAAGGACGAGGCCTATAGTCCTTACCGCTGCGGCGGTGATAATAGGAGCCTTTGTCATACTCTTTGACCCGATATTCAACGGCCTCGCCATATCTTTGATCTTCGGGACCATAGGGTCAACCACCCTGACCCTTATCCTCATACCTCTCATGTATTACGCGTCAAAGAGGAAGACCCTGCCACCTGACGCCTGCCCGTCCCCTGAAGAGATCAGGAGAGACATCCTGAGAGGCTGACGAGTATCTCCTCCGCAACTTCACGCGGTTCCCTTTCACCCGACACCCTGATGTGGGCCCTCGAGTACACCTCGGCCCTTTTCTTCATAAGCTCCCTCAAGGCCTTCTCTCCCAGCCTGAGCAGTGGTCTGTCCCCGCTTCCGGAACACCTTTTCAGAAACTCCTCAAAACTCACCTCTATCCAGACAACGTAACCTCTCCTTTTCATGAGGTCCATCGCTTCCGGGTTCGAGCCGAGCCCGCCACCCGTTGAGATAACCACCCTTTCCCTCTCAGCCAGATCTCTGAGAACCCTGATCTCCAGATCCCTGAAGTACTCCTCCCCTTTTTTCTCGAAGATAAGGGGTATGCTCATCCCTTCCCTCTTCTCTATCTCTGAGTCCACGTCCAAGAGGTCCCACCCGATCCTATCCGCCAGAATCCTCCCCACCGTCGTCTTACCACTGCACATAAAGCCTACCAGGAATACCCTCAGTATCCCCTTATCTCGGTAACTCCCCTGTGGCATGCGGTGCAGTTAAGTCCGAAGTCCCTGGCTATCCTCTGGTGGCGGGAGTGGATCTCGGGGTTGGGAACGAACTTCCTCAATCTCTCTATGGTGATACCCTGATGACACATATAGCAGGTCTTCATAGCCTCCCTCCATAACCTCCTCGCCTCCTCACCGTTGCCCGCCTTCAGAACCTCAACGAGCTTTACGTACATTATCCTGTTCCTTTTCTTGACGACCTTCTTAACCTCCTGAGGGAACCTGAGCATCATGGGCGCTGCGAGGGACATGTTCTTACCGCATGCGGAAAGACCCGACGGGTCCTCTATGAGGGATAGGGCACCCTCGTAATTCCCTTTTTCTATAAGTCCCCTGAGCTTCACGAAGCTGAAGAACGTCCTGTAGGCTCCCGCTTTGAAGCCTATGATCCTGGAAGCCAAGAACCTCCCCGCCTTGACGATCTCCTTATCATTCCTTCCTCCGACTATCAGGACCTTCCTCCCGCTGTAGTCCACAACCTTAAGCGTGGGTCCCCTGAAGGAGAGACCCATCTCCCTGACGATCCTGTTCCTGGTTCCGACCAGTATGATGTGTTTGTCCGTCTTCAGGGCATCCCGCAGGGGCATAACCACACCCGGTATCCTCCCCTTTCTCACGTCCCTTGGGTTCAGGCCGACGTCCTCGGTCCACTGGCCGAGGTAGTAGGCTATCTCTCCCGCCACGGAGACAACCGGAGGGGACTCTCTCTTGCCGTAGGCTATCACCACGTTCGGAACCGTCACCTCCTCCGACTCAGCGGGTGTTCCCACCCACACCCTCTTATAGGTCACGAAGGGAAAGCGTTTTACATCCTGAAAGCTGTCCATTATGGGCTTTGAAAACGCGAAGCTGAGCGCAAGGATAAGAACCAGAAAAACCATGGTCCTCCTCCGCGGACTACTGATATTTTACGAGTTTCCTCCCGAAATCGTCCCCGTAGAAATACCTGACAACAGCCCTGTATATAGCCCAGGCGACCCTCCTCTGGAACTCCGGGTCTCTGAGCTTTCTCGCTTCGGAGGGGTTGGTTATGAAGGCGGTCTCAACGAGGACCGATGGGATCCCGGGAGTTTTGAGGACCGCGAACCCTGCCCTGTTTATCCCCTTAAAGTAGACCTCCCTTCCGACTACGTTCTTAAGCTCCTTCGCGAGGAGCCTGGCGAAGAAGACGCTCTCGTAAAGGGTCACGTCCATGGCAAGGTCCGCAAGGACCCTTTTCACCACCGCTGACTTTATCCCTGCCGCATCCCCAAGAACAAGCCGGGCGTAACGTTTGTTCCTGATTATCTGCCTCTTCTTCTCAACAGCCCTTCTGTATGAAAGGGCAAAGACCCTTGTCCCCTTAGCCCTCGGGTCCTTTCCCGGCGCTGCGTCCGCGTGAATGCTTATGAGGAGGTCCGCCCTGTTCTTCAGCGCCTTTTCCGCCCTCCTGTGGAGGGGAACGAAGTAATCCCCCTTGCGGGTGAGTATCACCTTGAACCTCCCGTCCTTTTTCAGAAAATCAGCCACCTTGAGGGCTATCGCCAGGTTCACCTCCTTTTCCTTCAGACCGCCGTACCCCACAGCTCCTGGGTCCTTACCCCCGTGCCCGGGGTCTATGACTATGACCCTCTTTTCGACAGTCAGGGGTTTTGACCTTATGTCCTCTATGAGCTTGGCTATCTGGTCCTTGCCGTCGGAGACCGCTACGGTCTCCGGCTCCCTGGCGGGTGCTTGGTTCTCCGGCTTTTCTTCCCCGAGGATCCTCACAAGCTCCAGATAGATGTCGTTCTCCTCTCTGTATATGTCTAGAACTATCCTGTGGGGGTTCCTCAGGCGGAAGTACTTGACGGAAAAGTCCGCGTCGTACAGGAGAACTATTCTCACACCCCACCTGTGCCTCCCCACCCTGTACCTCATGTCCACGGGAAGGCTGAGTTTTCCCACCTTACTCTCCCCGAATATGTCTATGACTATGCGCCTGGGATTCTCCAGGGTGAAGACCCTGAAGTCCCTTTTCTCGGAAAGTTCGAAGACTATCCTGACCTTGTCCCGGTATATGCCGTATTTGGACCCGATGACCTTCCCGTAGGACAGGGCTACCAGGACGATCAGAAGGACCTTAAAACTGATCAAACTCCTCGGGGACATAGACCTCCTCCGTTGCCTCCTCCTTCTTGGTAGCCCAGGGTCCTAAGGGGAAGGTGATCATGATTGGGTTCGGTATGTCGGGCTGGTACAGGATCATGGAACCTTTCTTGAGCATTATGGCCCTCTGCCTGAAGTTCCCCGTCAGGAACTCGTACTCCTTGCTGAGGACCTCCGAGCTGTCGAGCCTTCCCGTCACTTTTACCGCAGCGTTCGCCACTATCCTCTTCTCCACCTCGCTCGCTGTCTGCTGGGCACCTATCAGTATCACACCCAAGCTCCTTCCCCTCTCCGCTATATCCAGCAAAACGTCCTTTATCGGGCTCCACCTGTCCTTGGGCGCGTACTTATTCAGTTCGTCCAGAACGACGAAGATTTTAGGGTAAGGGTTTCCGCTCTCCTCCTTTTCCTTGAATATCCTCTTCAGGATGGAACCCACCACGAACATCTTTGCTATCCCGTGAAGGTCGGATATGTCTATGACGGTGAGCCTGTTGTCCCTCCAGTTTATGGGTCTTGAGGTTGTCCCGTATATCAGGTTCCTGCAGTGGGCGGAGGCGTGGTGGAACCTCCTGAGGAAGGCGTAGGCGGTGGCGGTGGCAGCG
>JAUZRJ010000094.1 GCA_030950545.1 Aquificota bacterium
AGAAGCCTGTAATCGTTCCCGGAAAGGGGAAGAAAAGTTACCACTATACCCTCACGCCGGGAAGGACACTGAAGCCTCACGTCAAACCCCTGAGTCCCCTCAATATTCGTCATGGGAGTATCGGTCCTTAAAGGAACATCCGCATTCTCCTTTATCCCCTCCTTCGTCCCGAACTTCTTTCTGATCTTCTCCCAAACACCCCCCGCACCGTAATCCTGCCCGCCTATCACCGATACCGCCGAAATAAGCAAGCCCAGAACCAGAACCTCAAAACGCACAGCAGTCCCTCTTCCTGTACAAAACGTTCACATAAACATCATGATTCAACAGAGGAACATCCTTGCCCTGACCCCAAAGAAGAGATGAACGCCCTATCGGTATCCTGTAAGGATGCGGAACGGGGTGAACGGGCTGGAGAGAATACTGGGACTTCCTCATCACGGGCATGGGATACATACCGCAAAGACCGGCCTCACCGACAGAACCCCACAGAAGAAGTTGCCTGTGCATCTTGGCCACCATCCTCGCGGATACCCCCATAAACGCCTCCAGACTGCTCCCCTGTGCAAAAGACTTCGTAAAAGGATAAAGACTGCCCCAGCTCCCGAGACACCACCACATAAAGTCAAGGGGAAAACCCAGATTGGACGCCGCAGCATCCGCCATACAGGACATCTGTGCCACCGGGTTGGCCACAAGCAAAGCTTCCGGGTTCAGTATCGCCGCCCACACATCGCTCTGCCAGAGCGGATCAACCTCGGTAAAATAAGCAATATCCAGCCCCCCCTTCGATAAACAGATGAAGTCAAGAAATAAACCGAGAACCGCAAAAACGGGAAACTTTATGTAATGAACCTGAAAAGTCTGATGGTTCGCCTGATCCTCCCCGCCCCTGTCCCTCGCCCCGAACCCCATCACCCCCTGAGAGGAGGGTAAAGGCAGGACTAACCCCAGGGACGGAAAACAGGAAGGTATCTTCGTGGCCTCAATATACGCTATGGGCTCCCATAAACTCACCTTTATCCCCACCCTCGGAAAGGGATCCGAGCAGGTACATACGGGCGAAGAAGATACCGAAGAATAATCCTCAAGCTCCCCCCAGCCCCCTATCTTAACACCCCCTATCCTGATGGGGAAAATGTTGTAAATGGTCGAAAGCGTTGCGGTCCATATCTTAACGGCAGTCCCGGAATTCCCCTCCCCGGTCACCTTGCAGGCCGTAACCTGAGGCCCGCCGAACCCGGTACCCCACACCGCAAGCAGAATAAACAGAACAGTCAAAACTCCCCGCACCGCTCCAGCTCCACCTCCAAACAGTCATCACACGCAAAACTGTCCGGAACTATCACCACCTCCTCGTCCCCCGAACACTCATACCACACACTCGCCCTCACACCCCTCAGAAGTAAATATCTCTTGAGCTTTTCCTCATAACCCTCCTTCACCTTCACCAGCAACATACACCTCCTCCACCCTGATCGCCTTCCGCTCCATATCAACACTCACAACCGAAG
>JAUZRJ010000095.1 GCA_030950545.1 Aquificota bacterium
TTCTGACAGCTTTCTGACCCACAGGATCACGGGGTAGGGATTCAGGGGAGACCTCACGCTAAGAACAGCCCTCACAAGGTCCTGATCACCCAGGTAGCTCTCGAGCCTCTGGGAAATAAAGGCTTCGAGCTCATCCAGGTTCTTAACCTCCCCGTAAAGGTCCAGGACCGCCCTTATGTCAACTTCCCAGCCTCTCTCCTCCAGGATCCTGAACATACCAAAGGCGGATCTCCTGAGGCCGTAAGGGTCAGAGCCTCCCTTCGGTATCTCGCCCGCGGAGAAGAAGGAGATGAGGTTGTCAATCCTGTCCGCGAGGGAAAGGACCGCACCGGTCACTGTTTTCGGGGTCTCGTCTTCAGGCCCTGAAGGCCTGTACTGGTCCCGGAGTGCCAGGGCTACCTCCTCGTCTTCTCCCTGTTTCAGGGCGTAGACGTATCCCATGTAGCCCTGTAGCTCGTCAAACTCCCTGACCATCTCGGTGAGGAGGTCCGCCTTTGAAAGGTGTGAGGCCCTGAGGACTTTGGACTTCGTCTCTTCGGGAAGCTTCAGGATGTCGCATATACGCAGGCAGAGAGCTTTCAGCCTATTTACCTTGTCCAGAACCGTCCCTATTTTGGGATGGACCAGAACACCCGAGAGTTTTGGGACAAGGTCGTCAAGCTTTTTCTTGAGATCCTCCCTGTAAAAGAACAGGGCGTCTTCGAGGCGGGCCTTCAGGACCCTTTCGTAGCCTCTCTTTATGGTCTCACCTTCGGGTCTGTTGTTGCTTATGCCTATAAAGTGGTTGGTGATCCTTCCGCCTTTAGACACGCAGAAGAACCGCTGGTGGTGGGCGCAGACTGTCACTATGACCTTTTCCGGAAGCTCGAGGAACCTCTCCTCGAAACAGCCCACAACCGGGAACGGATACTCTACAAGGTTCGCCACTTCCTCCACAAGGCCTTCGGGATACTCGGGTTTCCCGCCGACGCTCCCTGCGATCCTCTCTATCTCCTCCAGGATCATGCGTCTCCGCCTTTCCACATCGGGTATGACGTGGTTTTCCTCCAGAACCCTGAGGTAGTCCTCCGCCCTCTTGACCTCGATAGGGCCTGACGAGAGGAACCTGTGCCCGTAGGTTATTCTGCCGGATCTCACCTCCCCGAAGGAGAGGTCTATCACCTCCTCTCCGTGGAGGGCCAAGATCCACCTCACGGGTCTTGAGAAGGTTATCCTTCTTGAGGAAGTCCACCTCATCTTCTTGGGAATGGGTGCGGAGAGAAGGACCTCCTCGAAAGACTCCTTAAGTTTGCTGAGTACCGACACCTCGCCGTGAACTTTCCTGATCGCCGCGTACTCCCCGCTTCCTCTTTTAGCCTTAAACACATCTCCGACTTCCGCTCCGTGCCTTTTGAGGAACCCAAGGAGCGCCTTTGTAGGTTTCCCCTCTTCGTCAAAGGAAACCTTCCAGGGAGGACCGTAGACGATCTCTTCCACCTTTTCCCTCAAGTCCTCAAAGTTTCTCACATAGACCGCCACCCTCCTCGGTGTGGCGTAAACCTCAACGTCGTCCCTTCTGAGTATGCTGGAGAACCTCTCCTTGAAGTAGGGGACGATCTGGTCGATCACACCCGCGGGGAGTTCTTCGGTTCCCACCTCTATAACCAAGTCCATGCCCTAAATATATTAACCCAAAGCCATGTGTTGAAAGTTCAGCCCGGTGGAAGTATAATAGTGTTTTGGTTAACGCGGGGTGGAGCAGCCTGGTAGCTCGCCGGGCTCATAACCCGGAGGTCGCGGGTTCAAATCCCGCCCCCGCAAGGTTATTAAAGGAGATCCTCTCCGCTCCTCCTCAGCGAAGGACAGAACGTCTTCTCTCCCTCGAGGACGGTATCCCGAGGATCTCCCTGTACTTTGCCACGGTTCTCCTCGCAACCCTGAAGCCCTGGGATGAGAGTATCCCCGCTATCTCCTCGTCGCTGTAAGGTCTTGACGGGTCTTCCGAAGCGACTATTTCCCTTATCTTCCTCATAAGCTCCTCCTGGGATATACCGCTTACCGATTCCCTTACGAAGAAGAACCTGAAGGGATAGGTTCCCTGGGGTGTCTTCACGTATTTGGAGTTTATCAACCTGCTGACCGTTGACTCGCTCACACCGAGCTTTGAAGCAACGTCCTTAACGAGCAGGGTCCTGAGGTTTCCCTCGCCCTTCAGGAAGTCGCCCTGGACCTCTATTATCTCATTTAGGATCTTCCTGAGGTTCTCCCTTCTTAGGCTCAGTATCTTCCTGAAGGTGTTGCACCTCTCAAGATACTCCCTGAGGAACTCCCTCGTCTTTCCCTTAGCCTTTGAGATCAGCTCCGCATACCTTGGGTTTACCTTTATGTCAACGAAATCTTCGTACAGGTACCCGACGAGCTTCCCGTCGTCGATGTCTATTACCGCGTCCACCCGCGCTATCCTGTAGGGGATTTCCTCACCGCTGAGGGGGGTTCGCCTCAGATGGGAGAGCTTTTCCCGTACCTCTTTCGGGATCCTGTGTCCCCTGAGGGCTTTCTCGAGGAAGTTCAGGAGATCCCTTTCCCCGGGGTACAGTTCCTCTATCTGGACCCTCAGGAACTCTTCGAGATTTCTGGATCCCACCCCGAGGGGTTCCAGCCTCATGATGAACTCCCTTATGTCCTCCACATATTCGGGAGAGACGCGGAACTTATCCGCTATCGCCTCAACGCTCCCGACGAAGAACCCCCTGTGGTCAAGACCGGACACTATCTCCTCCGCTATAGCGAGGTCAGTTCCTTCGAGCTCAGCTCTTATGTTTTTCATAAAGGTCTCTAAAGGCGAAGGCCTGTGGGCGACCTCGGGCGGTCTCCTGTCCTCGAAGAGCTCCCTCGCCTTGGGGGACAGGGTAATCTCCTCTATGAAAGGGTTGGCTTCCTGTTCCTCCTTGAGTATCTGTTCAAACTCCTGGGCGGGGTACAGGAGAACCTCTACCTGGTTCTTCAGGAGCAGGTTCAGGTTAAGCCTGAGCTTTATCTGAAGCTCCTGTCTGAGCATCTTTATATATCCCCCTTTATATCGTCGGGTACTCCGAAGTTGTCCCTGACCTGTCCCTCCCCGAGGATCACGAACTTGGTTATTGTCAGCTCTTCAAGGGCCATCGGGCCCCTCGCGTGTATCTTGTCGGTGGATATGCCCATCTCAGCACCCAGGCCGAACTCGTTCCCGTCGGTGAACCTGGTGGAGGCGTTGACGTAAACCGCGGCGGAGTCCACCTCCTTAAGGAACCTCATAGCCTTAGTGTAGTTCTCTGTGATTATCGCGTCCGAGTGTCCTGACCCGTACTTCTCTATGAACTCTATGGCTTCGTCCAGACTGCCCACGACCTTCACGGCGAGTATCAGGTCCAGAAACTCCTCGTAGTAATCCTCCTCCTTCACCGGAACCGCCTTAACGAAACCGAGCTTGGGGTGTTCCTTTATGACCTTGAGGCTTTCCTCATCGCATCTCAGCTCAACGCCCGCCTTCCCGAGGTAGTAGGCTATCTTCGGGAGGAAGTCGCCGAGTATCCTCCTGTGGACTATAAGGTTCTCAACCGCGTTGCAGACGGAGGGCCTCTGGACCTTTGCGTTGTAAACTATGTCGCAGGCTTTCTCTATGTCAGCCTCTTCATCAACGTATATGTTGCAGACACCCTTGTAGTGCTTTATGACGGGCACCTTCGCGTGGTCCGCAACAGCCCTTATCAGTCCTTCCCCTCCCCTCGGTATCGCAACATCCACAAGCCCTTCCATTTTGAGGATCTCCCACACTATCTCCCTTTCGGGTCTGTCTATGAACTGAAGGGCGTCCTCGGGGAAACCCGTTTCCCTGCAGGCTTCCTTGAGAACGTTTACCAGGGCCCTGTTTGTGTTTATAGCCTCCCTTCCACCCCTCAGGACTACCGCGTTCGAGGACTTCATGCACAGGGAAGCGGCCTCCACCGTGACGTTGGGCCTCGATTCGTAAACTATGAATATCACACCGAGGGGTACCCTCATCCTGCCCACCTTCAGCCCGTTCGGGAGGGTCCACATCCTCGTTATCTCACCCACAGGATCGGGAAGGGAGGCGACGTCCTTCAGGACCTTTATCATACCGTCTATCCTTCTGTCGTTCAGGACCAGCCTGTCTATAACGGAAGGCCTGAGGCCCTGATCTTTTGCGAACTCAACATCCTTTGCGTTTTCCTCCTTTATAAGCTCCCTCCTTGCGTCGAGGAGCTCCGCTGCGGTAAGGAGCGTCCTGTTCTTCACCTCGGTGCTTAAGGAGACGAGGGTCCTGAGGGTTTCCCTGGCCTTGAGGACCTTTTCCCTTGCAAACTCCTTGACGTCCATCCTGCTCCTCCTCTCTTGAAATTATACAGACTGTGTTAAAATGATCCTTCCGCTGAAGGAGGAAGCGGTATGAGAGTTAAAGGGCCCTCTTCTAGGAAGCACAAGAAGAAGATCCTCAAGCTTGCGAAGGGCTACAGGGGTATGCGCCACACCTCCTACAGGAGGGCCAAAGAGGCTGTAATGAGGGCCCTCTACTACCAGTACAGGGACAGAAAGCTCAGGAAGAGGGAGTTCAGGAGGCTCTGGATAGCAAGGATAAACGCGGCGGTGAGACCTTACGGTCTCAATTACAGCAGGTTCATTCACGGTCTAAAGCTCGCAGGTATAGACCTTAACAGGAAGATCCTGGCGGATATGGCGGTGAGGGACCCTGAAGCCTTTGCAGAGGTGGTGAACAGGGTGAAAGACGCCCTCTCGAAGGTATGAAGGACCTCGAAACCGTAAGGGAGGAAGCCCTTTCAGAAATAAGGAGAACCAAAGATCTCCAGGAACTTCAGAGTGTAAAGGCGAAATACCTGGGAAAGAGGGGAGTTGTAACAGAGGCATTAAAGAGGATAAGGGAGATCCCGCCCGAGGACAGGAAAGAGTACGGGAGGAAGGTCAATCAGGTAAAGGAGGCTATAGAGGAAGCTGTAAGGAAGAGGGAGGAAGAGCTCAAGAGGGAGGAGGTGGAGAGGGAGATCCTGTCGGAGTGGGCGGACCTCACGGTTCCCCTTCAGAACACCGCCGGGTCCCTTCACCCCATAACCGTAACCCTGAGGAGGATAGTTGACATATTCAGGGGAATGGGGTTCACAGTTGAGGAAGGTCCCGAGGTCGAGCTTGAAAGGTACAACTTCGACATGCTGAACATACCCGAAGACCACCCCGCAAGGGACATGCAGGACACCTTCTACATAAACAGGGAAGGGTATCTCCTGAGGACCCACACCTCCCCTGTTCAGATAAGGACCATGCTAAGGCGGAAACCGCCCATCCAGATGGTAGCGCCTGGTAAGGTATACAGGAGGGACGACGACCCAACCCACTCCCCCATGTTCCACCAGGTCGAAGGGCTTGTGGTTAACGAGGAAGCCAACTTCAGGCACATGAAGTACGTTATAGAGTCCTTCCTGAGGGAGTTCTTCCAGACGGACCTGCCCGTCAGGTTCAGGGCTTCTTACTTCCCGTTCACCGAGCCCTCCGCGGAGGTGGACATAGGCTGTGTTATATGCGGGATGGAAGGTTGCAGGGTGTGTAAGGGGACAGGGTGGCTGGAGGTGATGGGTTGCGGTATGGTTCATCCCGATGTCCTCGAGGTTTGCGGTGTTGACACGGACATATTTCAGGGCTTTGCCTTCGGTATGGGGGTTGAAAGGCTCGCCATGCTCCTTTTCGGTATAGACAACATAAAGCTGTTCTTCGAAAACGACATAAGGTTCATAAGGCAGTTTTCCTAGCGGTGATTATGAAAACTGTACCTAACATCCTCCTTCTCACCTTGAGGACCCGAAAGCCGTTTTTCTCCAGGAGCGAGACCACCTCACCGACGGTGTAGCTCTCCTCGACGGAACGGATGAAGAACTCCCATTTCTCCCTCCCGAAGACAAGGGTCCCCAGAGGCCTCAGAACAGTCCTCATGAGGAGGAGGACTGCTCCCGTACCCCTGAACCTGCCTATGTCTATGATCCCCAAGACACCCTCATCCTTCAGCACCCTTCCCGCCTCCCTTAAAAACCTGCTCTGGTCCTGCAGATGTCTGAAAACAAGGGAGAGGGATATCCTGGAGAAGGTCCCTTCCTTAAAGGGCAGGTCCTCCGCGACAGCCATGACGAACCCGCATTTCGCACACTTTACCTTGGCGGAGAAGACCATCCCCTCCGCTGGGTCAAGACCTACCTTCAGACCTTCATAATCCTCTCCGAGCTTGAGGAGGACCTCTCCGGTTCCCGTCCCCACATCAAGCCAGTTCCCACCTTTGCCCATGTCCTTTACAAGATCCCTCTGCCAGGAGTGTATCCTGCCCAGGGTGGCGAGGCTCAAGAACCTGTCGTACACACCGCTTATCTGGGAAAAGATATCCGTAACCGTCCTGTAGCCCACCGCATGGGTAATTATACTTTTTTCAAGGATGTGGGTGGTTTTTCTGATCGCGCTTGTTCTCTCCTGTGCTCCGAAGGTCAAAGTCGTGGACCAGGTTCAGGTGGGTAAGCTGAAGGCCAAATGCCCTAAGGTTGTCTACATGAAGGTTACCTACTGCCCTACAAGATACGCTTACTCGGACAGGATCCAGCACATGAGCCTTATAAAGGTGGTGAGCCTCGATACCGGAAGGAGCATCAGGATATCCGTCAGGACGAACAGGAAGGTAAAAGGTCTCTGCATCCCGAAGAGGTACAGACGCTTCATGAGCAGGGGAGAGGTCTTCACCGCCAAGGTCCGGGTTCTCAGGTGCGGTGAGAACGGGGTCTCCACGTGTCCGGTCAGCTTCAGGGGATACGCCTCCTGGTACGGGAGAGACTTCCACGGGAGGAGAACAGCTTCGGGTGTGAGGTTCAACATGTACGATTACGTCGCCGCCCACAGGACACTGCCCTTAGGAACCATACTCCTTGTGAGGAACTTAAAGAACGGGAAGACCGTGAGGGTCAAGGTTGTGGACAGGGGACCCTACGTCAGGGGGAGGCACCTTGATCTATCCTACGCAGCCGCGAAGAGGATCGGCATGATAGGGGACGGGGTTGTCCCCTTTGAAGCGAAAGTCATAAGATGCGGATTTTAGGTTAAAATTTCCCTATGCTGAGCGGATCGATAGTGGCACTCATAACGCCCTTCAGAGACGGGGAGGTGGACTACGAAGCCCTCGGGAGGCTCATAGACTTTCACGTGGAGAACGGAACTGACGCGGTCCTCGTGTGCGGGACGACGGGTGAGTCTCCCACCCTCACCTTTGAGGAACACGACAGGGTGGTAGAGTTCGCGGTAAAACATGCGAGAGGAAGGATAAAGGTCATAGCGGGAACGGGAGCCAACGCAACTCACGAGGCGGTCCACCTGACCGCCCACGCTAAGGAAGTGGGAGCGGACGCCGCCCTTCTGGTCGTTCCCTACTACAACAAACCCACACAGGAGGGTATATACAGACACTTCTCCGCGGTCGCTAGTGAGGTGGACATACCTATAATCCTCTACAACATACCTTCAAGAACCGGGGTTGAGATCTCGGTGGACACAATATACAGGCTCGTCTCCGACCACCCGAACATAATAGGGTCCAAGGAGTCAACGCCCAGCATGGACCGGATCTCCGAGCTGAGGAGAAGGCTCGGGGAGAACTTCACCATACTTTCGGGGGACGACTCCCTGACCCTTCCCATGATGGCGCTCGGTGCGAAAGGCGTGATCTCGGTTGCCAACAACATAGTTCCCAGGGAGGTTAAGGCGCTCACCGACTACGCACTCGAGGGAAACCTCAAAAAGGCGAGGGAGATGCATTACTACCTTTACGACCTTTTCAAGGTCCTCTTTATAGAGACGAACCCCATACCTGTGAAGACCGCCTGCTGGATGATGGGTCTCTGCGAGAAGGAGTTCAGGCTCCCCTTATGCCCCATGAGACCCGAAAACGAGAAGAAGCTCAGGGAGGTCCTGAAGAGGTACAACCTCCCCCTCGTCAACTGACCCATGGAAGAGGAGTTCAGGAGAGGAGATGTCATCTTAGGTTACTACGAGGTCCTCGACGTAATAGGTAGGGGGGACTTCGGCGTAGTTTACAAGGTTAAAGGGATAAAGGGGAGATACAGGGGAAAGGTCCTGGCCCTTAAGGTGGCCTCGAACCCTTACAGCATGGAGCACCTGTGGAAGGAGGCCCAGACCCTCATACTGCTCAACCACCCCAACATAATATCCCTCCAGAGCTACCTCTACAAGAAGGACAGGGGCGAGCTCTACGTCCTGTACGAGTTCATGGACGTGGGAGATCTCAAAGAGTACGTTCTCTCAAAGGGTGGTCTCTCGGAGGAGGAGGCTCTGAGGGTTCTGTGGAACATAACGAACGGACTCGCCTTCCTGCACTCAAGGGGCTACATCCACAGCGATGTGAAGCCCGAGAACATTTTCGGAAAGAGGGTCTTAAAGAGCGTGGTCTGGAAGCTGGGCGATTTCGGGCTCATAAGGATAAGGGGTACGACCTCCGTGCTGGACGTGAAAGGGACCCTCGGCTACATAGCTCCAGAGGTCTTCAGGGGTGAG
>JAUZRJ010000096.1 GCA_030950545.1 Aquificota bacterium
AACTTCTCGATCCCTATCCTGAACACGGGGTTGTAGTAGGTCATGAGCAGGAACGGGACCCCGGGGAAGTCCTCCTTGAGGTCCATCGATAGCCTCAGAACGTCCTTCAGCCTGATGCCGTTTCTCAAAGCTATCTCGTGGGCGGTCTGTATAGTCGGTCCGTCCGCAACGGGATCTGAGAAGGGAAACCCTATCTCCAGGATGTCGGTCCCGTTTTCGAGGACTGTCCTGAAGGCTTTCAGAGAAACATCGTAGCTCGGATACCCTACCACCAGGTAGCTGACGAGGACCCTTTCACCCTTAGACTCGAGTAAGCTGAACCTTTCCTTAAGCCTTCCCACAGCAAACTATTAATTATAACCCTTATCCCGAGGTCCGCACCAACGTTTTCGAAAGTTCAGTCAGTATTTCCACTCCGTCAACTACGATCACCTGCACTGTGTTTATCATGATACCCTCTCCATTTAGAGTTTAAATTATTCCTGAGCATGAAGTATTTTAAGCTCGAGCTTAACTCTTACGAGGACCGCTATCAGATCTGGTTCGTCGGCGAGGACAAACTTACGGAAAAGGATTTCGGAGATGCGGTCTCTGAGGCTGTGCTCGAAGTCTTCAAGGTCCTGGAGGACACGGTGGAAGACTCGTCCGAGGTCCGCAAGGACTATCCCCTGTTCGTTCTCGTTCTGGAGGACGTCTTCTTGAAAGTCATGGAGAAGAGAGGGTTCAAGAAATTGGAGCCCGACGTAGTTGTAAAGGGGGACTCCTACTCGGTCCTGTGGGAAACCCCGGACGGGAAGAAGAAGCTAACGCCCCTTAAGGAGAGCGGTAATCTGGAGAAGTTCATACTCAGCAAGGGCGTGGAGCTCTCCGAGGAGGACCCCAACAGGATAATATTCGATGAGTTCTGATATGAGGCTTCTGGCAGGACACTTTGCCCTTCTGGTCTGGGTCTCCCTGGCGGTTTCCCTTGACGCTATTCTGATAAGGAAGGAGGCGTTCACAGATACCGGAAGCGGTATAACCAAGGAGGTAATAAAGGAGTACGTGACCGAAAAAGGGACTGTGACCGACATAGAGGTCACCGCCGAGGTCAGGATCATGGGAGGTCTTAAGAGGGAGATATTGAAGGTGACCGAGATAAGAACCAGAGAAGGGGACAAGCTGGTGGTCTACAGGGTGGACCACAGGTCAAGAACGTACGTCAGGATGGAAGTTCCGCCCAGTATCGCCTTCCCCTTTGCCTTCTGGACCTCGGGGAATCTGGATCCTACAGGAGAGACAGGGAGGATAGGGAGGTGGACGGCTGAGAAGTTCAGGGTCTCACTCCCCACCCCCGGGGGAGGCGGGATCCAGGTCGTCTGGCTCACAAAAGAGAACAAGGACCTCATGGAGGCTGAGAGAAGACGACTCAGGATGCTGAAGGGTAAAGCCGGTGGAGAGCTTGTAAGGAAGGTTGAGGAGACCCTGAAGAAGTACGGATCTCCCGTCAAAACCGAGACATATCTACACGGCATGAAAAGGGTTGAGGTCGTTAAGGAGGTGTCCCGCAAGAGCATAGACGAGTCCAGATTGAAACCGCCGAAAGATTACAGGCGCTTGGGTGCAGGGAGATGACCTTTCTCCTTGCAGGCTGGACCTTAATACACTTAATATGTTTCTCCCTGAGGAGGTAGAGAGGTGGCTACCGTATCCCTGGACCAGGTAAAAGATAAGGTCCTGAACAACGAGAGGATAGACAGGGAAGAGGCTAAGGTCCTCTTTGAAGAAGCGGACCTTCCCACCCTCGGGTATCTCGCGGACCTCGTGAGGAGACGTAAGCATCCTGACAACGTTGTCACCTTTGTCATAGACAGGAACGTTAACTACACAAACGTCTGCGTGGCGGGGTGCAAGTTCTGTGCCTTTTACAGAAGAAAATCGGACCCGGACGCCTACGTGCTGAGCCTTGAAGAGATATTCAGAAAGGTGGAGGAGCTGGTCCAGTGGGGCGGGACCACACTTCTGATGCAGGGCGGGATAAACCCGGACCTTCCCCTTAGCTTTTACGAGGAGATTATATCCAAGATAAGGGAGAGGTTCCCCCAAGTCCAGATCCACTGCTTCTCCGCACCGGAGATAGTTTACCTAGCGAAGATCGAAAGACTAAGCATAAAGGAAGTCCTCAGGAGGCTTAAAGACGCCGGACTCATGTCTGTTCCGGGAGGAGGTGCTGAGATCCTGTCTCAGGAGGTAAGGGACAGGATATCTCCGGGGAAGTGCACAGTGGAAGAGTGGGAGGAGGTCCACAGGACCGCCCACGAACTCGGTATGACCACGACCGCGACCATGATGTTCGGACACATAGAGACCATAGACCACATACTCGAACATCTGGAGAGGGTGAGACGCATTCAGGACGAAACGGGAGGGTTTACCGCCTTCATCCCCTGGACCTTCCAGAGGGGAAACACCCAGATGGACCACATAGAGCCTGCAAGCTCCGTTTACTACCTTAAGGTCCTCGCCCTTTCAAGGATCTACCTGGACAACTTCGCGAACATCCAGAGCTCCCACGTAACCCAGACAATGCCCGTCGGTATGGTGGGTCTTCACTTCGGAGCCAACGACCTCGGGTCTGTTATGATAGAGGAGAACGTGATATCGTCAACCCACTTTAAGGTGAAGATACCCAAGGTTGAGGACATGGTTCAGGCGATAAAAGACGCGGGCTTCATACCCGCCCAGAGGGACACCTACTACAGGATAGTGAGAAGGTTTGAGTGAGACTTACCTTTACGGGCTGAAAACCCCACTTGACATCGGGAATATTTCTGAAGAACATATACCCTAATTTATGAGGTGGTTGATGAAAGGACGAGAGAAATAATCCAGAGGATAGAAGAGCTTGAGAGAAAAAGAGATAAAGACTTCAAGTATCTGCATCA
>JAUZRJ010000097.1 GCA_030950545.1 Aquificota bacterium
TTGAAGTTTATCGCCTTCACTCTGCCTCCCGCCTCGACCGCTGTCCTGAACACCCTGAACTCGGTCTCTTCGAACACGTCGGTGAGATCCACCAGCTCAAGACCGAACCTTCTGTCCGGTTTGTCGGTTCCGTACCTTGATATAGCCTCCCTGTAGGAGATCCTGTCAAAGGGTGTACTTAGCTCTACTCCGAGGAGTTCCCTGAAGAGCTTTGAAACGAGTCTCTCCACCACGTCCATGACGTCCTCTTCCCTTACAAAGGACATCTCGAAGTCTATCTGGGTGAACTCCGGCTGTCTGTCAGCTCTCAGGTCCTCGTCCCTGAAGCACTTGACTATCTGAAAGTATTTGTCAAAGCCTGCTACCATGAGGATCTGCTTGAAGAGCTGGGGAGACTGGGGAAGGGCGTAGAACTTACCGGGGTGAAGTCTCGAGGGAACTATGAAGTCCCTCGCCCCCTCAGGTGTTGACTTGGTCAGGAACGGGGTCTCTATCTCTATAAAGCCTTCCTCTTCGAAGAATCTCCTCACAAGCTGGTAGAACCTGTGCCTGAAGATGAGGTTCTCCTTCATGGACTCACGTCTCAGGTCTATGTACCTGTAGCGGAGTTTTATCTCCTCGGATACGTGGGTCTCCTCCCCAACGGGAAAGGGTGGTGGATCTGATGTGTTGAACACCCTGATCTCCTTTGCCCTGACCTCCACCTGACCCGTTTTAAGCTTGGGGTTTTCGGTTCCTTCCGGCCTTTTCCTGACCTCCCCCCTAACACCTATGACCCATTCGGGCTTTATCCTGTCCGCCTTCTCATAAACCTCAGGGTCTGTTTTTTCCTCAACTACAACCTGAACCACCCCCTCCCTGTCCCTGAGGTCTATGAAGATGACACCCCCGTGGTTCCTTACCCTGTGAACCCACCCGCAGATACTTATCTGCCTGCCTACGTCATCCAGGGAGACCTCTCCGCAGTATTTATCCCTTCTGAAATCACCAAATCCCTCTACCATAAAGGAATATTATAGGACCTATATCACTTGAAGCTCATTATGTAGTCCGCAAGAGCCTGAAACTCTTCGTCAGAGAGATTCTTTATGAGGGTGAGCTGAGGTTTCATTATGGCAAACTTGGGCGGGTCCACTATCGGGTCCGCCTGTCCCTTCAGGAATTTAACCAGCTCAGCCTCCTTTCCTACGTAGGCCTGGGCTATCTTCTTCAGTGAGGGTCCAACGGTGTCCGCGGTGGGCTGGTGGCAGGACGCACACCCCTTTGCCTTGAATATCGAAGCTCCGTCCGTTGCAAAGGTGCTTCCGCCCAAGAGCGCAAGAGCTACCATCAGCTTCTTCATGCCCTGTACCTCCTTAATTCGAAAATTCTTATATAATCATACAACATTTTCACCTATCGAGCGGTGTACACCTGTTGACGGAACCGAAGCAGTCGGGACAGAGGTCGAAGAACACAAGAAGGCCAAGGCCTCCTATCATCATGTTCACCTGCGTGATCACCAGGTTCTCCTGTCTGTCGGGCAGGATCTGGTACTCTTCGAGCTCCTTACCGCAGGCGGTTCTGTTTTCAGCGTCGCCCAGCTTGTGGAACTGAAAAACGAGCCGTTTTGTCCTCCTGCACTTCATCCACCTTGGCTTCAGGTCCAGAATTACAAAGTTTATCTGAACGTTTTCATCCACGAGTTTCGCCTTTTCCGTGAGCTTTTTAAACCTTTCTGGATCAGTCATCCCACTCCTCCGTTTGTAGTATTATATGAGCCTTGAGGAGAGATAGGGATGATACCAATTAGGGACATAAACCCTTCCAGAAACTTTCCCGTTGTGAACGTCTCCCTGATCGTTATATGCTCCCTGATCTGGCTCCACGAGTGGAGGCTCACAGACAGGGTCATCCTGACGCTGGAGGGACCTGTAAGTGCCTTTGAGGTGTTCATAAGGAGATACGGTCTTATCCCCGTTGAGATACTGGAGAGACCCTACACGCTCTTTACCCATATGTTCCTTCACGGCGGGTGGTTTCACATAATAGGCAACATGTGGTTCCTTTGGGTGTTCGGAGACAACGTCGAGGACAGACTCGGCAGGTTCAGGTATCTGGTCTTCTACCTGACCTGCGGTCTCGGGGCTGCGCTTGCTCAGACCTCCGTGAGCCTCCTGTTCGGAGGGGGTACGGTTCCGATGGTGGGGGCGAGCGGGGCGGTGAGCGGTGTTCTTGGTGCCTACATGAGGATGTTTCCCCACGCGAGGGTTCTCGCCCTGGTACCTGTGTTCTTCTTCCTGACCTTTGTGGAGATCCCCGCTCTGATCTTCATAGGTCTCTGGTTCCTTGTACAGATAGTTAACGGAATAGTCTCCCTGCCCGCGGTGGGTCTCGGGGGTGTTGCCTGGTACGCCCACATAGGGGGTTTCCTCGTGGGCTACTTCCTGATAGGCAGGTTTCTGGAAGGGCGAAGATATTATTATTAGATGAAGTATGAGTACATAACCGAGATAGGGGCTCTCTCCAAGATCCTCCCGAAGCTGGAAAAGTCCCCCTATCTGTTCCTGGACACGGAAACAGCGGGAGACAGGATAAGGCTCATACAGGTGGGCAACGAGGAGGAGATCTTCGTAATAGACCTCTTCGACCTACCCTCAGCGGTAGAACCTCTCAAAGACCTTATATCAAAAAAGGGTGTGGTGGGGCACAACCTTAAGTTTGATCTCAAGTTCCTCTACAGGATCGGGATAGAACCTTATGCCACCTTTGACACTATGATAGGTAGCTTCCTTATCGGTTTCGAGAGGCACTCCCTCAGCCACGTTGCGGAGACCCTGCTGGGTAAGGTTCTCGATAAGTCCCTCCAGCTTTCGGACTGGTCCAGATCGGTCCTCACACCCCAGCAGATAGAGTACGCGGCCACGGACGTTCTGGTGGTGAGGGAGCTCTTCTTTAAGATGACAGACAGGCTCAACTCTCTGCCCCAGCCGGACAGAGGACAGGAGCTTCTGAGAACGAGAACCGCAAGGGTGTTCGGGTTAAAGAATCCTGTCGCCATAGTGGAGATGGCCTTTGTTCAGGAGGTCGCAAAGCTTGAAATGAACGGACTCCCTGTGGACAGGGAAGAGATAGATAGGCTGTCCAGAGAGTACGAGAAGAAGCTCAGGAAGATGATAATGGACTTCTACATAAGGTACAGGGTGGACCCCATGTCCCCAAAACAGATAGGCTCCCTTCTCAAAAACAAGCTGGGCCTTAATCTACCAGAGACCCAGAAGGGGAACATATCTACGGACGACAAGACGCTGGCGGAGTTCAGCCATGTGAAAGAGGTAAGGGACATACTGGAGATAAGAAGGTTAAAGAAAGGTCTGGACAAGCTCAAGGAGATAGGATCCTACGTCAAAAACGGGAGGGTCTATCCTGAGTTCAAGCAGATAGGAGCTGTAACGGGCAGGATGTCGAGCTCTAACCCGAACGTCCAGAACATACCGAGAGACATGAGGAGTCTGTTCAGGGCTGAAGAGGGCAAGGTCTTCGTGATAGCGGACTTCTCCCAGATAGAGCTGAGGATCGCGGCGGAGTACGTGGAAGACCCGAACATGATAAGGGCTTTCAAAGAGGGCAAGGATATGCACAGGTACACAGCCTCCCTCGTCCTAGAAAAGCCCGAGGAGGAGATTACGAAGGAGGAGAGGCAGATCGCAAAGGCCATGAACTTCGGGCTCATATACGGCATATCCGCCAGGGGACTTTCCGAGTATGCAAAGAGCAGTTACGGCGTGGATCTGGATATAGACTCCGCGGACACCTTCAGGAAGAAGTTCTTTAAGTTCTTTAACCGCTTTAAGGACTGGCACGAAAAGGTGAAAAGGGAACTAAAAGAGAAGGAAGAGGTTAGCGGTCTGACACTGCTCGGGAGACCTTACAGGGCTACCACCTTCACCGACGCGGTCAACTACCCGATCCAGGGAACCGGGGCGGATCTTCTTAAGCTTGCGGTTCTTATGTTTGAAGTGGAACTGAAGAAGAGGGGCCTCAACGCGAACGTGGTAAACCTGGTTCACGATGAGATAGTTGTGGAGTGTGATAAGGAGGTCGCGGAAGAGGTGAGGAGATCCCTCGAATCCGCCATGGTCCAGGCGGGGCGTATAGTTCTCAGGCAGGTTCCCGTGGAGGCTGAGAGCGAGGTGAACGAAAAATGGGTAAAGGGTTGAGGACCTTAAAGTACATGTTAAACAGGTATGTCCTCAGAAGACCTTTACTCGAAGGTGTTTCGGATCTCGGTATCAGGCTGGTGTTCAAAACGGAGGACTGTCTTGGGAGGCACGTGTACAAGTACGGTGTTTATGAAAGAGAGATAACCAAACTGGTTCTCTCCCTGCCCTTCGAGGATGGAGACGTTTTCGTAGATGTGGGGGCCCATATAGGTTGGTACAGTCTCATGGTCGACAGGGTTATACCCAGATGGGTAACCGTTTACTCCTTTGAACCTGAACCTTTCAATTACGATCTCCTCGTCAGGAACATTAAGCTGAACAAAGCAAAGAACATACACCCTTTCAGAGTTGCGCTTGGAAACGGAGAAGGTACAGCAAACATATATCTGTATAAGGATATAAACAGGGGCAGGCACTCCCTTCTGCCTCTTTATAACTATGGCGTTGCGGAGGTTGAGATGACCACCCTTGATAAGTTCATAGAGGCGAGGGGTGTGGAACGTGTAAAGCTTATAAAGATAGATGTGGAAGGGTTTGAGTATATGGTCCTTAAAGGAGCGGAAGAGACCTTGAAGAGAACAGACTTTCTGATCTTGGAAGTTACACCTGAATACATGATTAAAGGAGGGGTCGATTACATCGAGTTTATAGAATTCCTGTCGGATCTTGACTTTGAGTTTTATCTCATAAAAGACAGTTCGCTCTACAGGATAAGGCCCCAGGATATCATTTTCAGAAGCAGGGGTATGAACCTGTTCCTTCACAAACCTTCGGTGAACCTGGATGTAAACTCCCTCTTGAACTCCTGAAACCTACCTTCCTCTATAGCGGACCTTATGCGTTCCATAAGCTTCATGTAGAACCTGAGGTTGTGGATGGTGTTAAGTACGTAGGCGGTTATCTCCTCGGACACAAACAGATGCCTGAGATAAGCCTTCGAGAAGTTCTGACACGTATAGCAGTCGCACTCGGGATCAAGGGGTGAGAAGTCCTTTTTGAACCTCTCCTGCCTTATGTTGACAACGCCCCGTGACGTGTAGAGGGTCCCTGTTCTTGCGTTCCTTGTCGGGACCACGCAGTCGAACATGTCAACTCCGAGGGAAACCGCCTCCAGTATGTCTTCAGGCTTCCCCACGCCCATGAGATACCTGGGTCTGTCTTCAGGAAGCATACCGCATACGAGGTCCGTCATCTCCACCATAACCTCCTTAGGTTCTCCCACCGAGAGTCCACCTATGGCGTATCCGGAGAGGTCCCTGTCGAGTGTTTTCAGGACCGCTTCCCTCCTCAGGTCTTCAAAAAAGGCTCCCTGTATTATCCCGAAAAGGACCTGATCCTCGCGTTTCTTGACCTTCAGGCTCCTGTCGAGCCACATCAGGGTCCTGTTCAGGGCTTTCTTTGCGTAGTCTTTGTCCACCGGATACTCAACACACTCGTCGAGTGGCATGATGATATCCGACCCGAAGACCTCCTGTATCCGGACCACAGTCTCAGGTGTGAAGAGGTGAAGGTCTCCCGCGAGGTGATCCCTGAACTCAACGCCCTCGTCCGTCACCCTTACCTTTGCTCTCCTGGTCCCGAACCTCCCCTTTGCGAGGGAAAACACCTGATATCCTCCGCTGTCGGTGAGTATGGGACCCTTCCAGGATATGAACCTGTGGAGTCCCCCCGCTTCCTTTATAACCTCCACGCCCGGCCTTAGATACAGGTGGTAGGTGTTCCCGAGGATCATCTCCGCACCTATCTCCTTCAGGATCCTGTGGGTTACAGCCTTAACGGTACCCTGCGTTCCCACAGGCATGAAAACGGGGGTCTCGACCACACCGTGAGGTGTGAACAGCCTTCCCCTCCTCGCCCTTCCGTCAACCGCCTTCAGCTCGAACCTGAACATGCACAGGTTATTTTATTATGTAAGGAGGGGTGAACCATGGGGGTCCTGGCTGTTCTGATAACGCTGATCTTCTCCGTGTCATTTGCTGATGAGTTCATCGAAAACCTCATAAGGAAGCTGGACGAGAGAGGTGAGAAGGCCTGGTGGTGGGACAAAAGGTGGTGGAAGGAGGGATACATAGAGCCTGTACCTAACTACGAGGTTGAGGTCACCTGGGTGTCGGTTTACAACGGGGATGTTGAGATACCGGTCATGGTCGCAAGACCGAAGCAGAAGGGGAAGTTTCCAGGCGTTCTCTTTCTCCACGGTAGGAGGGGACTTGACGATCTCTTCCAGCTCCACGCCAAGAGGCTCGCCGCGAGAGGTTTTGTCGTTGTGGCTCCAGACCTCTACACGGGCAGGTTCATAGAGAGGTTCCCCATCTACCACGACCCCGTGGTTGAAGACGACGCTGAGAAAGTCCTCGATTACGCCCTCTCAAGGGAGGACATACACCCCAAGAAGGTGTGCGTTTACGGGTTGACGAGAGGAGGTTTTTACTCCCTCAGACTTCTCGTGGCCAAGGGGAGGCAGAAGAAAGACATAGCCTGTTTCGTGGGCTACTACCCCCACCTTCAGGATCCTAACAGACCTGAACCCATGCAGGTTTACAGATATCACGAGGATGTGGAGAAGATAGAGGTACCTGTCCTGTTTCTGATAGGTAGGGAGGAGCAGTACCAGAGACTCAGACCCGCCCTCATGGCGATAGACTACCTGAGGTCCAAGGGTAGGGAGGCTTACATAGTTGTCTATCCCGGTGTTGGAAGGGGCTTTGACTTCAGGAACGGCGGTAAGAGGAAGTTTGCGGACGACCTTGCGGCGAAAGACGCCCTGATAAGGGCTTCCAAGTTCATGAAGAAACACCTGGGTGTGGAGTGAGGGTGTTTAACAGTTAACCACTTTTCTAACGATACTTGACAGTTTGTGTTTACGATATTAAAAGGAGTTTGTAGAGAAGGTAAAGAAGGAGCTTGAGGATGGGAAGGAGGAAAACTGAAAACAAGATAGTCCTTTCATGCAAGGTAAAGCTCCCGAAACACCTTAACTTCTATCTCCACAACCTCTTTGAGAAAAACAAATACCTCGTCAACTCTCAGCTTGAAAAACTGTGGAATGAAGAAGGCTTCAAAAAAGCAAGTTCAAACAAAAAAGCGTGGAAATCCTTAGAACCTCTCTTTGAAAGACCTCCCTCTGTTCCTTCAAGAGTATTCAGGAACTCTTTAGAGCTTTCCGGAAGGATTATCAGATCCCAGAGGGAAAGGCAGGAACTCTTTGAGCTTATCTACTCAAGACCGTGTTTGACTTTGTGGCCCGAGTGGAGGGTCAAGAGAGAGTTTTCCCCCTCTCAAAGCCCTTTGTTTATCCTGAACGTCCAGAGACAGGTTAAAAACCTGATAAGGAGAAACGTCAGGATAAGCTCTTACTTTGAGCTTGAGAGACCTGAGTTTAGAGGAGACGTGTTTTTAACTGACGCTGATGATTCTGTCTTAGATGGACAGTTTAAGAAGCTCAAGGTAAGTGAGGAAAGGATAGAGCTTGAGGTAAAAGTTCCTGAAGGGGATGGGTGGGTCTGGAAGAAGGTAGAGCTTGAAACACCCGGGAGGGTAAGAGGACTTCTGAGGGAAGGATACACCTTAAAGGCTCCTCTTCTGAAAAGAGACAAAACCCACAGGGGAGAGGAGTATTACCTTGTGCTTGTCTTTGAGAAGGAGATAAAAGAAGAGGAGAAAAGACCGGATAGTGTCCCTTCCATAGACCTTTGTCCTTCGATGAGGAGGCTTGCTGCTGGGTGTGTGGTGGAAAGAAACGGTAAAGTATCAAGACCCATTTACTTCAAGGCGGAGAGAGTAGTGAGGAAGATAAACCTGCTGAGGGAAGAAGTGAGCTACCTCAAAAGGAGGATAGACAGGCTCTATCTTGAGAGGGAAAAGACCGAAAAGACTGAGGTGAAGGAGAAACTTCAGAGGAAGATAGACCACCTCTTCAGGGAGAGGAAGTCAAAAGAGAGAAAGATGAGGAACTTAAGAAAAGAGGTTCTTGAGGTGCTCACAAATGAGATAATTCTCACGGCGAAGGCTTCAGGTATAGACACCGTAGTGATAGAGGACCTCTCTTTCAAGGAAGTTCCTGAGTGGAGGGACAAGACCTTAAGGTGGTTATTTTCAACGTGGTTTTACACGAAGTTCTCTGAGAGACTGAAGGAGAAAGCAAAGAGGGAGGGGATAAGGGTGAGGGAGGTAAATCCTGCTAACACGAGCAAGGGGTGTTTCTGCGGGAGGGAAGTCAAGAAGGAAGGACACTACCTTATCTGTTCTGTTCACGGAAAGTATGACAGGGATTACACCGCCTCAATAAACCTGGGGAAGAGGTATCTAAAACCTCCTGCCCTTGAGGTGGGAGGTATTCCAGAGACCGTTCCCTCTGGAGGTGCCTCTTCCTCTATTCTGTCTCCTTCAACCCTTATGGCTTATCTCAAACTCGTTTACTGCTACTTCCTCCTTTCCCTTTACTCTCAGCAGGTCAGAACACGAATTCTTAACGGTGTGGTTAAACGATGTTAACTATTGTCAGCAAATAAGGAACGGTTGACTCCTCCGGGAAAAAACCTATATTCAGGTTAGGTTCTGGGTTCTGAGAGGGAGGGTGTTTTCCTTCCGAAGTTCCCGGAGCCTTAAAATCCGCAGGAGGTTTGTGTTCCATGACGTTCACAGGCACGGTCAAGTGGTTCAGCAAGGAGAAGGGTTACGGGTTCATAACCCGTGATGACAACCAGGGAGACGTTTTCGTTCACTTCACCGCCATCCAGAAGGAAGGGTTCAAAACTCTGGAACAGGGCCAGAGGGTCCAGTTCGAGATAGAGGAGGACCCGAAGGGTCCCAGGGCGAAAAACGTTATAATCCTGAACGGTCAGTAAAGGGCGAGTTCCCTCAGAATCCTGTTAAGGTGGTCCTCCCCGGTTCCGGGTGGGATCTCCCTCCCGCCGATCTTAAGACCGACGGGGTGGCCCGCTTCCATCAGCTTTATGGCCCCGTAGGTGAGCCTGGATATCCTCTCCTCTAAACCGCCCTCAACGTCTTCCAGGGAGAGGACCACGGGAGGTGTGGTTTCCGAAGTCATGTTCCTTACCATGAGGCTCCCTAACTTGGCGCTGACCCTCCAGTGGATCAGCTTTATAGGTTCACCAGAATAGGCCTTTATGTCCCTGACCTCGTCGTAACCCTTGGATCTCCTCTCTGCTCCTGTCCCGCCCTCCGGATACCTCCCTTTAAGGCTCTCCACGGAGACCTCCCACGGGAGAGGTGAGGGGAACACCAC
>JAUZRJ010000098.1 GCA_030950545.1 Aquificota bacterium
CTTCCCCTCAAAGGTGAGGAGACTTTTCCTGATAGGCACGACACCCCACTTCAGGAGAGCCTGGAGAGAGGCGAACCTGAGGGCGTTCAGAATGATGGTAAAGAGGAAGGGCATAGAGGCATTCAGGGATATCGCCCTGGAAAGGCCCTTCAGCGACAGGGTGGATACCGGGTCCGCATTGAGGATGCTGGAGGACTATATCAACCTCGACCTGACCCATATCCTTCCTCTGATCGGGGCGGAGACCTACATAATACACGGTGAAGGAGACAGGGTTGTGCCGGTAGGGGAGGCCCTCAAGATGAGGAGTCTTCTGAAAAGGAGTAAACTTATTATCCTTCCGGGAGGACATCTGCCCGTTAGGTATGAAGGGGACTTTATCTCTAAGATTTTCGAGGTCCGCTGAGACGTACGACAGGTGGGCGATCCCCCAGAGGGAGTGTGCAAAGGTCCTCGTTGAGATGGTAAGACCCGAGGGCTCCGTTCTTGACGTGGGATGCGGGACGGGGTTCGTCAGCTCCTTCCTGGGGGGAGACGCTGTGCCCGCCGGACTTGATCTTTCCGAGGGCATGGTCAGGGTTTACAGGGAGAGGTTCGGGAGGGTCGTTGTGGGGGATGCGGAGAGCCTGCCCTTTAAGGACAGGAGCTTTGACTGGGTCATCAGCAACTTCTCCCTCCACTGGACGGACCTCAGGAAAAGCGTTCCCGAGCTTTTCAGGGTGGCGAGGGTCGGTGTGGGTGTGGCACTGCCTGTGGAGGGGAGTTTAAAAGGCATAGGGTTTCCCTTCCCGAAAGAGGACCAGGTGATCGGTCTATTCCCCCACCTCCGGGAGGTCAGGGTAAGGGAGGTGAAGATCCCCTTCTCAGGATGGGATCTTGTCAGGTTCTTCCACTTCACAGGGTCCTCGCTTAACCCGAGGAGAAGGCGCATCCTCTCCAGGCGTGATCTTAACCTCCTTCTGGAAAACCTTGGAGAGCCCAAGTTCCGTGTGTTATTCTTGTATGCGAGGCGGGTATGAAAGGGAGGTTCAACATGAGGACCCTTTCCTTTATACTGGCAACAGCCATCGCCCTTCTCGCCTGCAGGACGGAGCCCACTCCCGCGGGAAGCCAGACCACAGACCTCAGCTTCAGGGGTAGCGTCCTCGAAGCCTTCGAGAAAGAGCTTACCGAGGTCGTTGACAGGGTCGCCCCCTCAGTGGTCACCATATTCGCCATACAGACGGTCGAGTTCAACCCCTTTGAAGACTTTGACCTTCCCTTCAGGCTACCTTTCGAACCCTTCAGGCAGGAGAGGAGGTCCCTCGGGTCTGGAGTAATAGTCAAGTACGAAAAGGGGAAGGTTTACATACTGACCAACAACCACGTCGTTGAGGACGCAAAGAGCATAACGGTCAGATTCGACAGGCACACAGAAAAGAGGGCAAGGATAGTCGGGACCGACCCGAAGACCGACATAGCGGTCCTCGAGGTAGACGCAGATGGTATAAAGGACATAGAGAAGAGAGTGGCGAAGCTCGGGGACTCGGACAAGGTGAGGGTGGGTCAGATAGTTATAGCCATAGGGAACCCCTACGGCCTTGAGAGGACCGTCACCGTGGGGGTGGTTTCCGCCCTGAAGAGAAGCATAGGAATAACCCAGTACGAAAGCTACATACAGACCGATGCGCCCATAAACCCCGGAAACTCGGGCGGACCGCTGATAAACATAAAGGGAGAGGTCATAGGGATAAACACCGCGATAGTCGCATCGGGGCAGGGACTGGGTTTCGCGATACCCATAAATCTGGCAAGGTGGGTCATGGACCAGATACTCAAGCACGGCAGGGTCGTAAGGGGCTGGCTCGGGGTCGTTATCCAGGAGGTCACGCCGGACATAGCGGAGGCAATAGGCGTGAGGGAGGGGATCATAATAGCCCAGGTGATAAAGGGGAGTCCTGCGGACAGGGCGGGTCTCAAGGTGGGGGACATAATAGTCGCCCTCAACGGTAAGAAGATGGACTCCGTAAGGGACCTCCAGATAGCCATAATGAGGACAAGACCCGGAACGGTTGTGACTTTGACCGTAATCAGGGAAGGAAAGAAGAAGGAGATTAAGGTAAAGATAGGTGAGCTTCCCGAGAGAGGGAAGCCGAGGCCCAGGGACTTTGAGGGTGAAGGTCTGGGCCTCACGCTCAGGGATCTGACGCCTCAGGAGAGGGCGAAGGTAGGTGCGGACGGTGTTCTGGTGGTCGGTGTTGTGCCGGGAAGTCTCGCCCACAGGAGCGGGCTCAGGCCGGGAGATGTTATAATGAGGGTAAACTACAGGAAGGTGAGGACGGTTCAGGAGTTCAACAGGCTTATAGAGAACTTCAGGGAGATGGGCAAGAAAAAGATCCTTCTCCTCGTGAGGAGGGGAGAGAACAACATTTATCTGGTCCTCAACCTAGAGTGAGAGGAAGCCATGCCGGACACCGAGCAGGAGCTCATAAACCAGTATCTTAAGAGGATATCCAACATACCCCTGCTGACGCCCGAGCAGGAAAAGGAGCTGGCAAGAAGGGCTAAGCAGGGAGACGAGGAGGCCCTGAAGAAGCTGGTGGAGTCCAACCTCAGGTTTGTGGTAAGCATAGCGAAGCAGTACATAGGCTACGGCCTTCCCTTCTCCGAGCTCATAGCAGCGGGGAATCTCGGGCTTCTGGAGGCGGCAAAGCGCTTTGACCCGGACAGAGGTGTCAAGTTCATATCTTACGCGGTCTGGTGGATAAGGCAGGCTATAATGCAGGCCCTCTCCCAGCAGACGGGAGCGGTCAGGATACCCTTAAAGCAGTCCCACCTGATAAGCAAGATAGGAACCATATACTCGGACCTGGCGAAAGAGCTTGAGAGGGAACCCACACCCGAGGAGGTGGCGGAAAGGCTCTCCAAGGAGATGATAGCCAAGGAGCTGGAAAAGGAAAAGGGCTCACCTCCCTCTGAGGAGGAGGTGGAGAAGAGGTTCAAAAAAGAGGGCTACAAGATCTCCCCTGAAGAAGTGGAGAGGTATCTCCAGGTCTGCAGGATACCCCTCTCCCTTGACGCACCCGTGGGCGAGAACGAGGACACGTTCTTCGTCGACTTCCTGAGCAAACACGGGACCGCTGAGGTGGAGGAGAGCGTGATAAGGGAAGTCCTAGAAAAGGAGATCTACAACCTCCTCGACAAGCTACCCGAGAAGGAGAGGAGGGTGATAGAGCTGAGGTTCGGCCTGAGGGGAAACGAACCCAAGACCTTAAGGGAGATAGGTGAGATACTGAAGGTCTCGAGGGAGAGGGTAAGACAGCTGGAGACGAGGGCCCTGAGGAAGCTCAGAAACCTGGCGATGAAGAGACACCTCAAGGACTTCCTGAGCTGATGGACGGGGTCCTCCTGATAGATAAACCCAAAGGCTGGACCTCGACGGGGGTTGTCGAGAAGGTAAGGAGGAAGATAAAGGTCAAGGTGGGCCATACGGGGACCCTGGACCCGATAGCGACGGGTCTCCTCGTTCTGCTCACAGGGAGGGCGACCAGATTCTCCTGGATATTCCAGAAGCTACCCAAGACATACGAGGTAACGGGTCTCCTGGGTGTGGTAACGGACACGTACGACCTTGAGGGGGACGTGCTTGAGGAGAGAGAGGTGAAGGTAAGCTGTGAAGAGCTGGAAGGCGTTCTGGAGAACTTCAGGGGGGAGATAGACCAGGTCCCTCCCCCCTTCTCCGCCAAGAGGATCAGGGGAAAAAGAGCCTATGACCTGGCGAGAAGGGGCATAAAGCCCGACCTCAAGCCTGTAAAGGTGACCGTTCACAGACTCGACCTTAAGGACTGCAGGATACCCGAGTTTACCCTGATCGCGGAGGTGTCCTCGGGAACCTACGTGAGAACCCTGATCCACGACATAGGGAGGGAGCTCTCCTGCGGTGCGGTCGTAAAGGACCTGGTGAGAAAGAAGGTAGGGCCCTTCTCCTTGGAAGAGGCTGTGTCGCTGGATGAATTCCTCTCCTCCGATGACCCGGACAGGTTTATCATGCGTGTGGACGAAGGTCTCAGCTTCCTTCCTTCTGTGAATCTGAACGCGTTCGATGGCAGGAAGGTTCTCACAGGCGGTCAGGTTCTGGTCAGCGGGAGTGCGGAAAGGGGCTACGTCAGGATCTACGTGGACGGCGACTTTGTCGGCGTGGGTCTGCTCGCGGGCGGAGTCCTGAAGCCCGAGAGGCTGATGACCCCCAAAAGTTGACAATGTCTCACTCAAATTTTATCTTAATAGTTCGGAATAAAAGTTGAGAGGAGGTTTGTAAATGCCCTCCACTAAGAAGGACTACTACGAGATCCTGGGCGTTCCGAGGAACGCGTCTCAAGAGGAGATAAAGAAGGCTTACAGGAGGCTGGCCAGAAAGTATCACCCCGACATAAACAAGAGTCCGGAGGCCAAGGAAAAGTTCAAGGAGATAAACGAAGCCTACCAGGTCCTTTCGGACCCCGAGAAGAGAAGGATGTATGACATGTACGGCCACACCGCCTTTGAGGGCGTTCAACAACAGCAACAGGCAAACTATACCGCAGGTATACCCGACCTTGAAGATATACTCAAGGACTTCATCGAGGCAGGGTTCGGTTTTGACTTCGACACTATATTCGAGAGGGCTACGAGGAGCAGGAGGGAGAGAAGGAGACCCCAGAGGGGAGAGGACGTACACAGGACCGTCGAGATCTCACTGGAGGAGGCCTTCAGGGGTGTCACCACGACGGTTAATGTGGAGAGGGAGGTGGAGTGCGGGGCCTGCGGTGGTACGGGTTATGACAGGACCGCTGGGGTGAGAACATGTCCGACCTGCGGTGGAAGGGGTCATGTAGTCCAGAGGCAGTTCATAATAACGATATCCCAGACCTGTCCAACCTGCAGGGGACAGGGTGTCCTGAGGGAACCCTGCGGAACCTGCGGTGGGAGGGGAACCGTGAAACGGATAGAAGACATAAAGGTAAGGATACCTCCCGGCGTGGACGACGGCTCGAGGCTCGTTGTAGAGGGCAAAGGCCACGCGGGCAGGTTCGGGGGACCTCCCGGAAACCTGTACATACAGATCAGGGTGAGACCTCACAGGGTCTTCCTGAGGGAAGGAGAGAACCTGTATCTGGACGTGAACCTCACCTACCCTGAGGCTGTTCTCGGTACGGAGATAGAGGTCCCCACCCTTTCCGGGAAAAAGGTCAAGGTCAGGATACCTCCAGGAACCAGACACGGGGACCTTGTGAGGGTTCCCGGAGAGGGCATGCCGAAGCTCAGGGGATCCGGAAGGGGTGACCTCTTCGTGAGGGCCAACATAGACGTTCCGAAGATAGGTCTCCTCGACAAGGTGGTGGGCGACGGAAAGAGGATGAAGAAGATACTCGAAGACCTGCAGGAAGTCCTCCCCAAACCTGAGAGGATAAAGGAGAGGTGAGAGGCCATGAAGAGGAAGGGCCTTTACACCATAGGCGTTGTCGCCAGGATGTATGACATACACCCCCAGACTCTGAGACTCTACGAGCGCGAGGGCCTTCTGAAGCCTTCCAGGACTGAGGGTAACACGAGGCTTTACTCGGAAGAGGACCTGGAGCGTCTCGAGTTCATACTCTTCCTCACAAGGGAGATGGGTGTGAACCTGGCGGGTGTGGACATAATACTCAACATGAAGGAGCAGATAGAGGAGCTCCAGAGACAGATAGACCAGCTTCTCGAGTTTATCCAGAAGGAGCTCTCCAAGATCCAGAGCGAGGACCTGAAGAAGGCGATCGTGAACGTCTCCAAGAGGAAGGTCATCAGGGTGGAGGACATCATACAGACCCAGAAGACAAAGGAGTAAACTCTACCGCATGGGCAGGATACTGGTCCACATCTGCTGTGCCCCCGATGCGGTTTACTTCCTGAAGAGGCTGAGAGAGGACTTTCCGGACGAGGAGATCATCGGCTTCTTCTACGACCCCAACATACACCCTTACGAAGAGTACAGGCTGAGGTATCAAGAAACGGAGAGGACCTGCAGACAGCTGGGTATAAAGCTGATAGAGGGAGAGTACGACGTGGAGAGGTGGCTCAGATCGGTTAAGGGCCTCGAGGACGAACCCGAGAGGGGTAAAAGGTGTTCCGTGTGTTTCGACTTCAGGCTTGAGCGGTCAGCCCAGGTTGCCAGGGAGCTCGGCTGTGACGCAATGACCACAACGCTTCTCATGAGCCCCAAAAAGAGCATACCCCAGCTCAAAGAAAGCGGTGAAAAGGTCGCAAAGGCTTACGGCGTTAAGTTCCTCACCCCCGACTACAGGAAAGGGGGCGGGACGCAGGAGATGTTCAGGCTCAGCAGGGACCTTGAACTTTACCAACAGGACTACTGCGGTTGCATATACGGTCTCTTCAAGCAGAAGGAGGGTGAGATCTTCTGGGACCTGGTTTCCTTCAGGGGGAGGAGACCGGGGTCCAAGGAAGAGACCCTCTTTGTGAAGGAGGTGAGGACCTTCGCGGAGTCCCTCAGCCTTCCCGTAAGGGAGTTCGAGTTCCCGTTCCTTAGCTGGAAGGTTCTGGAGGGCGGTATCTGGGTAAACAGGGAACCCGTTCCTTCAATAGTCGTTCCCTTCTCCCAGTCCGTGAGGGGAAAGGTGAGGGCGGATGTCGAAAGGAGGGTGGGAAACACCCTTTACCTGAACAAACAGTTCATAAGGCTGGTCCTGGTAAAGGACCTGAAGGACAGACCCCTTGAGGAGATAACCGGCGTAACCAGTCCTACTTTCCTCGTTCCTGAGCATGTTATGGAGAAACTCCTCACCAACAGGGTTGAGGTTACATTAAGGACCGAGTTTATGCAGGAAAGGTCGAGGGTTCTCCTCATAGGAAGGGATGACGCAAAAAGGCTGATCGGCATACCCGCGGACACGTTGCAGGACGGGAGGGGTGTGAGCGGAGACCAGGTCAGGGGGCTTGTGAGGGAGAACCTCGAGAGGATCAAACGCGGTGAGGTCAGCCTTGTCCTGATGGGTGCCCAGTCCCTGGGAAGACCCGGACAGAGGTTCTTCGAGGAGATCACAGGAAGGAAAGTGGACGAGGTCCTCAGCTACCCTCCCTGACCCTCGAGGACCCTCTTCGCCTCTTCCCAGAGCTTTTCCATCTCTTCAAGTCCCATATCCTCAAGCCTCCTTCCCGTCTCTTTAGCCCTTTCCTCCATATACCTGAACCTCTTTATGAACCTGTCGTTCGCCTCCTGAAGGGCGGACTCCGCGTCAACCCCTAGGAACCTCGCCAGCTCCACAACCGCGGTGAGTATGTCCCCTATCTCGTGCTTGAGGTTGTCCCTCTCACCCTTCTCGATAGACTCCTTAAGCTCCCCTATCTCCTCCTCTATCTTCTCAAAGACCTGGGATATATCGGTGAAGTCGAAGCCGACCTGGGAGGCCCTGTCCTGTAGCTTCTGGGACCTCATCAGGGCGGGCAGGTGCCTGGGAACGCCGTCCAGGACGCTTTTCCTGTTTTCCATCTTCTTCTTCTCCCAGTTTTTCAGTACGTCCTCGGGCTTCGCATCACCGAAGACGTGCGGGTGCCTGTCTATGAGCTTTTTAACGAGGAAGTCTATAACGTCGTTTATGTCAAAGGCACCCCTCTCCTTGGCTATCTGGGCATGAAACACGGGCTGGAGCAGGAGGTCGCCCAGCTCCTCCTTCAGCTTACCGTCGTCTCCCGAGTCTATGGCGTCTATCACCTCGTAGCACTCCTCTATGAGGTATTTTTTCAGGCTCTCGTGGGTCTGAGCTCTGTCCCAGGGACACTTCCTCCTGAGATCTTCCATCGTCTTCACAAGGTCCTCAAAGGTGTATCTCTTCATGATGGTGATATTTTAAGATTTTTATCGATGGGAGAGTGTGAGCGTCTTCAGGAGATCCTGGAGAGGATAAGCAGGGCCTGCGAAAGGTCGGGAAGGGATCCCAAGGAGGTGACCCTCCTCGGAGCTACCAAGACGGTTCCGCCCGAAAAGATAAGGAAGTTCTACGAGTGCGGTCTCAAGGTCTTCGGAGAGAACAGGGCCCAGGAGTTTCTGAAAAAGTATGAAGCCCTGAGAGACCTTCCCATAGACTGGCACTTCATAGGTAGGCTCCAGACGAACAAGGTCAAGTACCTCATAGGGAAGGTCTCCCTCATCCACTCCCTGGACAGGGAGTCCCTGGCGGACGAGATCCAGAAGAGGGCGGAAAAGAACGCAACGGTTCAGGAGGTTCTCATAGAGGTGAACATAGGTTCCGAGGAGACAAAGGGAGGGGTGTACCCGGAAGGTCTTAAAAAGCTGGCGGAGTACGTCCTTTCGAAGAACAACATCAGGATATCAGGCCTCATGGCCATACCGCCCTACAGAGAGGACCCCGAGGAGGTCAGGCCTTTCTTTGCGAGGCTGAGGAGCTTGAAGGAGGAACTTGAGAGGGAGCTGGGCATGAACCTCCCTCACCTCTCCATGGGCATGTCTCACGACTTTGAGGTGGCGGTAGAAGAAGGTGCCACCATAGTCAGGATAGGTACACTCCTTTTTGGGGAGAGAACTTGAGGGTCAGGTTCAAGGTCTGGCTTGAGAAGAAAGGTGAGCCCATAATAAGTGAGGGGAAGTACAGGCTCCTGAAGGAGATAGAGAAGACAGGGTCTATACTGAAGGCTTCGGAGAATCTGGGGCTCACCTACAAGAGGGCTATAAGCCAGATAAAGGTGATGGAGGAGAGGCTCGGCGACAGGATCCTGGACAGGAAAAGGGGCAAGGGCGCCAGGCTGACGGAGACGGGCAGGGACCTCATAAGACGCTACGAAAAGGTTCTCAGGAAGGTCTATGAGGCTGTGAGGAGTGCGGAGAGAGACCTTCAAACCTGAGAAGTTCCGCCTTGACGTCCCTTCCCGCGGAGAACCCGCCGATGTCCCTTTTACCGACGACCCTGTGGCAGGGGACTATAAGGGGAAACGGGTTCACCTTCATGGCGTAGCCGACGAACCTGGGGTGGGTTCCCGTTACCTCACCGAGGTCGGAGTACGTTATCCTCATCCCGAAGGGAACCTTCTCCTTCAGCGTCCTGTAAACCTCCAGGACCTTACCGGGGATCTGGTCGGTTAGAAGGTCCTCAAAACCCACCTCGGGGTCGCCCCTTCCCTCGATATAGGGTCTGAAAAGGTTCAGGATCAAGGGGTCTCCGAACTCCCGCAAGTTGCCTTTGATAAGACACGTCCTCAGTATAAGCCCGCCCGAGGTGATAACCTCCAGAAATATGCTCCCCGTTATCCTTATCCTGTGGATCTTCACTATAATCTATTTAAACTTCGGGAGGTAAAGGGAATGAACAAAGTTATGCTTGAGAACCTAACCCAGCAAAAGGAGAGCCCCGAATATCTCCAGATAAGCTGGGCGGCAGCCATAACCCTCGGCTTCATACCTGGTCAGTTTTACAGGGATACAAAGCTCAGCTGTATAAACACTCTCCTCACGTATCCTTCCGGGTGCCACGCCACCTGCGCCTACTGCGGTCTCCAGAAGGCAAGGGACATGGAGTACTCCAAGAAGAACTTCATAAGGGTTGAGTGGCCCACCTTCAGGCTCGACGAGATAATAGAGAGAACAAAGAGGGTGGGTCATGCGGAGAGGCTCTGCATATCCCAGATAACCCACCCCAGGGCAATAAGGGACACGAAATACGTCCTCAAGAGGGTCAAGGAGGAGCTGGGTGACCAGCTCTTTATCTCCATACTGATGAACGCGACGGGACAGACCTACGAAGACATAGAGGACTACAGGAAGCTGGGCGCGGACACGCTCACCGTGGCCCTTGACGCGGCAACGCCGGAACTCTTCGAGAAGCTCAGGGGAAGGCCCATGAACAGCCCTCACAGGTGGGAGACCTACTGGAAGGTCCTCGAGTGGTGCGCTCACGTGATGGGGGACGGCTATGCGGGCTGTCACCTGATCGTTGGTCTCGGCGAGACAGAGCAGGAGATGGTTGAGACCATACAGAAGGTAAGGGACCTGGGAGCCAGGACCCACCTCTTCTCCTTCTGGCCCGAGGAAGGTTCACTCATGGAGAAGGAAAAGCCCTGCCCCGCTCCCCAGTACAGAAGGGTCCAGATGGCCAGATACCTGATAGACAACGGCCTTGCCAGATACGAGGACATGAAGTTTAACGAGAGGGGACAGATAGTGGACTGGGGAGTTCCGAAGGAGGTCTTTGAGGAGGTCTTCTGGAGCGGGAGACCCTTCATGACCGCGGGCTGTAGGGGTAAGACCACAGAGGTCGCCTGCAACAGGCCTTTCGGAGACAGCTCTGTGTCCGACATAAAGAGCTACCCCTTCAGGCCCAACAGAAACGACCTCAAGAAGATAAGGAAGCAGATGTTCGACTACGATATGGAAACCGCCTATCCTGACATCCTCAACCCGAGCGTCTTCAGATACCAGTAGGTTGGAGGCTGGCAGGAGCCTGAGGAGGAGGTTTGAGAGAAAGACCGCCCTCATACTGGGCGGTTTCGTCCTACTGGTCGTCATAGCCCTCCTCCGGATCCTGGACCTCCAGATAACCAGAGAGGGTGACATAGCCAGGAAGATAGAGGAGAGGTTCGATAGGGTAATCACAACCAGAGTCCCGCTGTACAGGGGTTCCATAAAGGACAGGAACGGGAGGGACCTCGCCCTCAGCGTCCCCACACTGACCGTTTACGTCCACCCGGACACGAGGTATCTCAAGAACAGGCGGGAGTTCGTTCGGGGTCTCTCAGCGATAACGGGTGTTCCGAGGAAGGTTATAGAGAAAAGGCTCGGGGAAGGATCGGGGAGACCTGTCAAGCTTCTTTCGGGTGTGAGCAGGGACCTCAAAGGGAAGATAAGGGACCTCATAGTCAGGACCGGGAACGCCCCCTTTGTGGGAATCCAGGAAGACTACACAAGGGTTTATCCGAACAGCACCCTCGCGTCGAACCTCTTAGGCTTTGTAGGTGTTGACGGTGTGGGGCTTGAGGGTATGGAGTTCGCCCTGAACAGGTATCTTGGAGGGGGCTTCACGGAGGCGGTCATATACATGAACGGGGGTCTGGGTCAGATCTACCTCAACCCACTGAAGGGTTCCATCGGTGAGGAGAACGACGTCATACTCACCCTGGACCTCGGAGTCCAGCACCTCATAGAGAGGATAAGGGACGAGATAGTGAAAAGGTGGAAGCCAAAGAAGGTCTCCGTGATCGTCATGGACCTCAGGAACGGACACATACTCGGGATCGCCACATACCCCTACTTTGACCCGAACAGGTTCCAGGAGTACAGGGCTGAGGTCAGGAGGAACTTCGCGGTCACAGATGTCTTTGAACCGGGCTCCATAATGAAGCCATTTTTTGTGGGATGGGCGCTGGAAAAGGGGTATGTGAGGCCCAGTACGACCGTCGACACGGGGAAGGGAAGGATAAAGGTCTACGACAGGTTCGTGAGGGACCCGAGGAGGCTCGGGAGGATAAGGCTCGATGAGGTCCTGATCTACTCCTCCAACGTGGGGACCATAAAGGTGGCTTCACTCCTGAGCCGTGAGGACGTGGAGGACATGCTCGAGGCTTTTCACCTGAAGAGGAGGTTCGGTATATTCCCCGGGGAGGCGAACCCCCTTATCCCGGACTTCAGCTACCCCGCCAACGTGCTTTACGCCTCCATAGGTCAGGGTATAGCGATGAACACCCTCAACATAGCGGTCGCCTTCGGAGGACTGGTCACGGGCTACATACTCCAGCCCCACATAGTCAAGGAGATAGTCTCGCCTACGGGAGAGGTGATCTACAGGGCGAAGAGACGTGTTCTGAGGGACAGGATACTGTCTGAGGAAACCGTGAGCTGGATCAGGAAGGCCCTTGTGGGCGTTGTTGAGAGGGGAACAGGTAAGAAGGCGAGATCCAGATACTTTACTATAGCGGGAAAGACCGGAACCTCTCAGAAGTTCGACCCCGAAGAGGGCAGGTACTCCAGGGACAAAGTCGTCACCTACTTTGCGGGTGTGTTCCCAGCGACGGACCCGAGGTTTGTGGGTGTGATAGTGGTGGATGAGCCGAAGGGCAGAAGACTTTATGGGGGTGAGGTTAGCGCCCCATACTTCAGGAAGCTGGCGGAGAACATCTCCTTTTACTACGGTCTAAGGCCAGACAAGGTCAAGAAGAGGTGAGATGTCCTCTTCCCGGGCGACAGGACCCTCCGTCTTCCGCAGACACACGGGCCTTATACCCGTCATCTCCTCCACTATCCTCGGGTTAGTCCTCTCGGAGACGTCCTCACCTGTAAACCCGTTCAGAACTATGCCCTTTACCTCAAGACCTTTCTCCCTGGCATAGAACCAGGCAAGGTATGTGTGGTTCAGGGTGCCGAGACCCGCCCTTCCAACTATTATGACCTCAAGGTCCCAGTCGAGGGCGAGATCCGCGTAGGTGTATCCCCTCTTTACGGGAACCGCTATACCACCCGCACCCTCAACGAGAAGAAGGTCGTATCTTCTCTCCAGCTCTTCAAACCTCTTTCTCAGGAAGCCGAGATCTACAGGTCTTCCCTCCTCCATCTCCGCTGCGTAGGGGGAGAGAGGAAGGGAGAACCTTACAGGAACAACCTCATCAACGGGTTGGCCTGTAGCCTCGGACAGGAGGAGGCCGTCCTCGGGAATGTCTCTGACATAGGTCTCAACGGGCTTAAAGCAACCGACCTTCACCCCCTTCTTCCTGAGAGCTAAGGCCAGGTTGTAGGTTACGTAGGTTTTGCCCACACCCGTGTCCGTCCCTGTGATCAGCACCGACCTTCCCATGGCTATTATATTAAAGCCCATGGTATTCGCTCTACTTCTCACGGGCTTCGTGTTCGCAGGTGAGTTTATATTCTTCAAGAGGACCACCCTGGATGAGATAATCACCCACATGGAGAGGGCAAGGGTCATATACCTGGGCGAGGTTCATGACTCCGAAGAAGCTCACAGGCTCCAGCTTTATGTTATAAGGACCTTGGTGGAGAGGGGTCACAGAATAATCATAGCCATGGAGATGTTCCAGCAGCAGTTCCAAGAGTACCTCGATGACTACGTGGAGGGGATAATAGACGAAGAGGAGATGCTCGGGCTGACAGAGTACAGGGAGAGGTGGCGCTTTGACCCCGAACTCTACGCGCCCATATGGAGGTTCGCCAGGGAGAACCGCATAAGGCTCTTCGCCCTCAACATACCGAGCGAGCTGATCAGGGAGGTGAGGGAAAAGGGCATAGAGAACGTAAAAAGCGGTTATCTCCCTCCGAGAATAGTTCTCACGACTAAGGAGTACGAGGAGTTCCTCAGGAAGGCTATGGAAAAGCACCAAGGTGTGGACGAAAAGAGGTTCTTCGATGTCCAGCTCGCCTGGGACAACGGTATGGCCTACAGGATAGCCAAACTGCTCGCGGGGAACCCCGACCACAAGATAGTGGTTCTGGTGGGTTCGGGACACGTATGGAGGGGCTACGGTATACCCGAGAGGGTAAACCACTTTCTGGGAGAGGTCCCGCAGGCGGTTCTCTATATGGATGGGGACGAAGCTTACTTCCTGTTCTCAAAGGACTTTTCCAGAGAGACCTCGTCCGCAAACTCTATGAGCGAACCGAACTGAAGCCCGTAGGATACCCTCGAAACCTTAACCTTTGGAAACCTGTCCCTTATCAGCCTTATCAGGTAGTTGGCGGTAGCCTCCCCTTCCGCGTTCGGGTTCGTCGCTATTATCACCTCCTTGACCCTGTTCCTCTCTATCCTCTCAAGGAGTTTGTCCACCGTGAGGTCCTCCGGGGAGACACCCTCCAGGGGTGCTATCCTCCCCTGAAGTACGTGATACACACCCCTGTAGCGCTCGAGCCTCTCCACCGTGTAGGCGTCCTGGGACTCCTCTACGACACATATGAACCTCTTCATCCTCTTCGGGTCCGAGCACACAGGACAGATGTCCCCCTCTGTTAGCAGGAAACACTCCCTGCAGGGTCTCAGACTCTCCGCAGCCTTTCTGAGGCTCTCTATAACAGAGATCCTCTCCTCAGGGCTCAGCTTGAGGAGGTTGTAAACCAGCCTGACAGCCCCCCTCTCCCCGTAGGTGGGTATTTTCATAACCCCCTCAAGGGCTTCCTTCAGGGATCTGGGAAAGACTTCCTCAAAGCCCAAACCCGAGACCTCCGAGGAGTCCGCCGAAACGCTTCCGGAACTCCTCCTTAGCCATGTCCCTGGACTTCCTCTGGGCTTCGTTTATAAGGTCGAGGAGGACGGGCTTCACCCTTTCCCAGTCCTGTTTCAGGGACACGTCCTTCACCTCTATGCTCAGGATCTCTCCGAGACCGTTGAAAACTATCTCCACACCGTCCCTTTCCACGATCTCCTTCCTCAAACGCAGGCTCTCCTTAACCTCCTCAAAGCCCTTCTGGAGACCCTTCAGCTGTTTCATCATGTCGTAGATGTTCATGCGAACCTCCTCGTTATGTGCTTCCTGACCTCGTAGATCCTCTGGACCGTAGTCCCCAGACCACCGAGGGCTATAACAAGAAGGGCAAGAGGTATGAGGTCCAGAAGAACCCCTGCAAGGAGCGTGACCCACCTCTCCGCCCTCTCGAAGACACCTCCCACGCCGTAAACTCCGAGGGCCTCCGCCCTCGCACGGGTGTAGCTGACCCCGAAAGATCCCACAAGCGCCAGAAAGGAAAGAAGTGTCCCGTAAGGTTCCCCCTCACCCGCGTACATGAAGCCGAGAGACACAAAGGGCAGGGAATCCGAAAACCTGTCCACGGTCGAGTCGAGGAATGCACCGAACTCGGAGTTCAGACCGCTCCTTCTCGCGACCGCACCGTCCACCGCGTCCAGAACAGCACCCGCACCCAGGAGCAGGAAGGCGGGTATGAGAAGCTTGTAGTACAAGGCTACGGACCCGCAGAGTATGAGGAGAAGACCCCCGAGGGTTATAAGGTTCGGGTGCACACCCCTCTCCGAAAGGAAGACGACCACGGGCGATATGGACCTCTCAAAGAAGGGTTTTATCTCCCTGCTTATGAAACTCATTCCTAAGAAATAGTATAATGCTATGAGCTTTACGGAAATGAGGAAGCTCCTCTCTCTTGAAAACCTCACGCTCATAGCCATAGTACTCGGGTTCATAGCGGGGGTCTTTATACCCGAGAAGGTGAAGGAGCTTAAGCTTCTGGGAGACGTATTCCTGAGCCTCCTCAAGATGATCATAGTCCCTCTCGTGTTTACCTCGGTGTTTGTCGCCATGATAGGGCTCGGGAGTCTCAGGAAGTTCGGGGACATGGGGATAAAGACCTTGGCCTATTACACAGCCACCACAGGTCTGTCCGTGGGGGTGGGCCTTATCCTCGTGAACCTGATAGACCCGGGCGAGGGCGCAGGAGTGGACCTGACAGCTGGCGGGGAGGTCAGGGTTAAGAGTTTAACCCTTGAGGACATAGTCTGGAACATAATACCCTCCAACCCCGTGAAGAGCTTCACCGAGGGTAAGGTGCTTCAGATAATCTTCTTTGCGGTCCTTCTCGGTCTTGCAACGCTCACGGTGAGAAGGGAAAAGCTGGACCACATACGGGACCTGTTCGAAGGTCTCAACGAGGGCTTAATAAACCTGACAAGGTGGGTGGTCAAGCTCACACCCCTGGGGGTGTTCGCCCTCGTTTCCTATATGGTGGCCACCGCGGGGGTGGGTGTGTTCCTCTCCCTGTGGGAGTATGCCCTGACCGTTATCCTGGGGCTTCTGATCCACGCCTTCCTGGTACTGCCCGCCATCGCCTTCATACTCGGGCGCTACAACCCTTACTCCTACCTGAGGAAGGTCAGGGAGGCACCGCTCCTCGCCTTTTCCACCGCGTCCAGCGCGGCGACCCTCCCCGTGTCGATGCAGGTTGCGGAGGAGAAGGGAAAAGTCAGAAAGGAGACAGCGGGGTTCGTTCTCCCCCTAGGTGCCACGGTGAACATGGACGGGACAGCCCTGTACGAGTCTGTGGCTGCGGTCTTCATAGCCAACCTCTACGGTATAGACCTGTCCCTTCCCCAGATGGTCATGATATTCCTGACCGCTACCCTCGCCTCTATAGGTGCGGCCGCCATACCGGGTGCGGGCCTCGTTATGCTTGCCCTGGTTCTCAGCTCCGTGGGGGTTCCTCTGGAAGGTATAGGGATAATCATAGCGGTTGACCGTTTCCTGGACATGCTGAGGACAGCGGTCAACGTCTGGGGCGACCTCAACGGGGCAAAGATAATAGACAGGTTCGTGAGGTAAATTAAAAGGTATGGGGCTGAAGGAAAAGCTCATAAGGAAAGGGGAGTACGTGTGGGAGCTTCCGAAAGGTAGCGAGGAGGGACAGAAGGTCCCCGTGGTCATATATGTCAGCGACGATCTCTTTGAGCTCCTCGAGGAAGACGCCATAAGGCAGGCGGTGAACGCCTCGAAGCTCCCGGGCGTGGTGAAGGCGGTCTACGTTATGCCCGACGTTCACGTGGGATACGGCTTTCCGGTGGGCGGTGTGATGGCGACGGACGCCAGAACGGGTGTGATAAGCCCTGGCAGTGTGGGCTACGACATAAACTGCGGTGTCAGGCTCATAGCGACGAACCTGAAAAGCACGGAGGTGGTCCCTAAGATAAGGGAGCTTATGAACGAGATCCTGAGGAACGTTCCCGCAGGTGTCGGGTCGACGGGGAACATAAAGCTTTCAAGGTCCGCCCTGGAAGAAGTCCTGGTTGAGGGGGCAAGATGGGCGGTCAGGCAGGGCTTCGGCTTTGAGGAGGACCTGAAACACATAGAGGGCGGTGGTGCCCTTCAGGGTGCTGACCCCGACAAGGCGTCCAGGGAAGCCTACGAGAGGGGCTCGGACGAGATCGGGACAGTCGGGTCCGGGAACCACTTTGTTGAGATACAGGCGGTTGAGGAGATCTACGAAGAGGAAGTTGCGGAGAGGATCGGCATCTTTGAAGGCCAGGTCATGATAATGGTACACTCGGGTTCCAGAGGCTTCGGCCATCAGGTCTGTACCGACTACCTCAGGGTTGCGGTAAAGGCCCAGTCCAGATACCGCGTAGAACTCCCGGACCCACAGCTCGCCTGCATGCCCTTCTCCTCGGAGGAAGGCCAGAGCTACTTCGGAGCCATGAACGCTGCCGCGAACTACGCCTTCGCCAACAGGCAGATACTCGGCTTCAGGACCGCGGACACGATCAGGAAGTTCTTTGGGATCTCGTGG
>JAUZRJ010000099.1 GCA_030950545.1 Aquificota bacterium
GGTGGTTCTTCTTTATAAAGCATAGGCTCAGTAGGTTTTACAAAAGGTTTCCCTGGAATGCTAAGTATGAGACTGTTTGGAGCTGGCTCGCTTCTTTCATTACTCTCTACACTCTCTTGGAGGTTAAAAGTTGACATGGTCAGCCTGAAGCCGGACTACAATCCCTCCTACTTCAGGTTCAACGACCTCATAAGAAGGGTCAGGAATCCCGAGGTATACAGGAAGAAGATCACAGCTATACTCAGGGAACGTTTCAGAACAGCTCCCCCTGTCATTGTGGAAAATCCGGAATCAAAATACGTTTTTCTGGTCGAGAAGATGTCCCAGTATCTGTTTGTGTTCAGGGGGAAAACCCTGGTCGGCCTCTACCCGGTGACCACAGGAGAGGACTGGGAGGACAAATGGCGCGAAGGAGACAGAAGAACTCCAGAGGGGATCTACTACTTCACCAGATTCATCCCACCTGACACACTCCCGAAGATATACGGAGGTATAGCGGTTGTCCTGAACTACCCGAACCCGGTCGACAGGTTGCTCAAAAAAGGAGGCGGTGGAATATGGCTCCACGGGAGCGAGGAGGGGGACAGGAACAGGATACCTTTCAGTACAAGAGGGTGTGTTGTGGCAAGCAACGAAGACCTTAAGGAGATCACTGAAAAGATAAAACCGGGAAACACACTTATAGCCATATACAAGGCGGTCCCCGAGAAGATAAACCTGGACGATGTGAGAGGGTTTATAGAGGAGTGGAGGAGAAGCTGGGAACGAAAAGATGTAGAGAGGTTTCTCTCCTTCTACTCCGAGAGGTTCACCTGGAAGGGCGGTGGGCTGAGGGAGTGGAGGAGGTATAAGAGGCGGGTCATAGTTCCGAGAAAGTTCATAAGGGTCTCCATAGATAACATGACCATTCTGGCCTTCAGGAGGGGTCTCTCCGACGACGTTGAGTATTACGTTGCGGAGTTCTTCCAGAGTTACAGGTCGGACGTTTACTCGGACAGGGGCATCAAGAGGCTGTATATAATTAAAGAAAATGGAAAACTCAAGATCCTGAAGGAGGAGTTTTCAGAGGGAGGGTAGGGTCATGGTCTTGTTTCTGCTGGTCCTGGTCTCAGCTTTCTGCTTTGGGGTCTGCCCACCCTCGCCCGATGTATCCCTGGAGCTCGAGTCGGAAACCGTGTCAAAGGTGGGCAGGGAGTTCAGGAGGGCGGACCTTATGATCTTCATACCTGTAAACACCAGGGACCTGGTGAGCGTATCCTCCCTGAGGACCGAGTTCCGGGTGAGCCATGCGAGAGAGGACCTTCACAGGGTAAAGGTCAAGATCGTGAACCTCTCACCGAACGAGGTTGAAGACGCCTACTTGATTCAGGAGGGGAGGGTAGTCGATCTCCTTCCCACGGACGTGAACTACCCCACATCAGAGATGCGGAGCTTCGTGGTGGGTTTACACCCTCTATGGGGTGCCTTACCACCACGGGCGGGTTCACTCCGCCCCTACTCCTGCCCTGCCAAAGGCAGAGCTTACGGAGATACCTTCGGTCAGGTGGAGCTACTTTCAACTCCTTCGCTCTTCTTCTACCCCACCTTAAAGTCGCCCAGCTCCCTCTCGGGAGCGGTGGGGTATTTAAGCTATTTACCAATCTGCTCCACCAATGCTTTTTGGTCAACCCCTTCGGGGCGGGCTGTATCCCCGCATCATAGATATGGGGTTTTAGCCCGCAAATTTCTCTATAAAATTAAACAGTATGAAGGAAATAACCGTTAAGGTTCAGGGTATGAGCTGTGATCACTGTGTCAGGACCGTGAGGACCGCCCTCATGTCCCTTGAAGGGGTTTCCGACGTTCAGGTCTCTCTTGAGACAGGGCTTGTCAGGATAACCGCAAACAGGGATCTTTCTACGGAAGAGATAAGGCGGGCGGTGGAGGAGTGGGGCTACAGGCTGGTGGACTGAAGATGGTAGACCTGAAGGGAAAGATAGAGGACCTGAAGGCCAGATTCGGTCAGGTAAGGGATGTGATCGGTCCCGAGAAGCTGAAAAAAGAACTGGAGGATATAGACAGAAAGATGCTGGAGGGAGACTTCTGGGAGGACAGGGCCAGGGCTAAGGACATCATAAGGAGGAGAAAGTGGCTGGAGGAGACCCTGGAGATGATCGACAGCGTGGAAGAGTCTTTGAGGGACGTTGAAGACCTTTCCAGAACAGCACCCGAGGAGGACGTGGAGACCTGGGCCATCATAGAGGAAGAGCTGAAAACCCTGGAGGACAGGATATCAAAGCTGGAGATAAGGACCTACCTCTCGGACGAAGCGGATCCCAAGAACGCATACCTCACGATCCAGGCGGGAGCGGGAGGGGTTGACGCCTGCGACTGGGCGGAGATGCTTCTCAGGATGTACAGAAGATGGGCGGAGAAAAGAGGTTACGACGTTGAGGTCATAGACATAACGCCTGACGACGTTGCGGGTATAAAGAGCGCAACCCTGCTCATAAAGGGTCCCTACGCCTACGGGTATCTCAAGGGTGAGCAGGGCGTTCACAGGCTTGTAAGGATATCACCTTTTGATGCCAACGCAAGAAGGCACACCTCCTTCGCAGCGGTCACTGTAGTTCCTCAGATAGACGAGACCGTAAAAGTGGACATAAAGGAGGAGGATCTAAAGATAGAAACCTTCAGGGCATCAGGGGCGGGAGGCCAGTATGTGAACAAGACGGACACCGCTGTGAGGATCACCCACATACCGACCGGTATAACCGTGACCTGTCAGCAGGAAAGGTCCCAGTACCAGAACAAGAAAAAGGCCCTCGAGCTACTCAGGGCAAAACTCTACCAGATCGAGAGGCAGAAGATACTCGAAAAGAAGAAGCAGTACGAAGGTGAGAAGACGGATATAGGCTGGGGCCACCAGATAAGGTCCTACGTATTCCACCCGTACACGCTGGTGAAGGACCTCAGGACGGGATACGAGACCGGGAACCTGGAAGCTGTGATGGACGGAGACATAGACCCGTTTATAGAGAGCTATCTCAGGTGGTCCGCGGAGAGGAAGACCGGAGCGGGTTTATAATAAGAAGAACTATGGGTATAAGGGTCGGCATAAACGGGTTCGGAAGGATAGGGAGGAGTTTTTTCCGCGCCTGCAGGGGCGTTGAGGAGATAGAAATAGTCGCGGTAAACGACCTCACCGACAGCGGGACCCTCGCCCACCTTCTCAAGTACGACTCGGTCCACGGTATATACCCTGGTGAGGTCAGGGCGGAAGGGGATTCCCTCGTGGTCGACGGCACGGAGATAAAGGTCTTCTCCGAAAAGGACCCCTCAAACATACCCTGGGGAGACCTCGGTGTGGACATAGTGGTGGAGTCAACGGGTGTGTTCAGGGATAGGGAGAAGGCTTCCCTTCACCTGAAGGCGGGCGCCAGGAAGGTTGTGATCTCCGCTCCCGCCAAGAATCCCGATGTCACGCTCGTTCTCGGCGTGAACGAGGACGATTACGACCCCGCAAAGCACTCCGTGATCTCGAACGCCTCCTGTACGACCAACTGCCTCGCTCCTGTTGTGAAGGTACTCTCGGAAGCCTTCGGGGTTGAGAGGGGATATATGGTAACCGTCCACGCTTACACCAACGACCAGAGACTCCTCGATCTTCCCCACAAAGACCTGAGAAGGGCGAGGTCCGCGGCTGTTAACATAGTTCCCACGACAACAGGAGCGGCAAAGGCCATCGGTGAGGTGATTCCCGAGCTCAAGGGCAGGCTGGACGGAACAGCAAGGAGGGTTCCCGTAGCGGACGGGTCCCTTATAGACCTCACCGTTGCTGTCAGAAAACCGCCCTCCTCGGTTGAGGAGGTCGTTGAGAGGTTCAAGGAGGCGGAAAGAAGGTACAGGGAATCGGGAAAGGTTTATCTCAGGGAGATCCTGAAGGTAACCGAAGACCCGATCGTGTCCTCGGACATAGTGGGAGATCCCCACTCCGCCATCTTCGACGCACCCCTCACCCAGGTCATAGATAACCTGGTCCACGTCGCGGCCTGGTACGACAACGAATGGGGGTACTCCTGCAGGCTGAGGGACCTTGTCCTCTTTCTGGCGGAGAGAGGTCTGTAGCTTAGATGTCTGAGGAGTTCCAGGCCCCAAGAGGCTTTCACGATATACTCGGGGACGATCTCAAACGCTTCAGGAAGGTGACCACCACCGTAAGGGAGATCCTGAAAAAGCACAACTTTGAAGAGATAATCCTCCCGGTGGTGGAGTTTGCGGACCTCTTTGAGAGGAGCATAGGTGAGGCCACGGACATAGTCCAGAAGGAGATGTTCATCTTTGAGGACAGGAAGGGAAGAAGGCTGGCCCTGAGACCCGAGGGAACCGCGGGAGCTGTGAGGGCTTATATACAGAGCAGGCTATACACAAAGAGAACTTACCACAAGCTGTTTTACGAGGGTCCCATGTTCAGACACGAGAGACCCCAGGCGGGCAGGTACAGACAGTTCCACCAGATAGGCGTAGAGGTCTTCGGCGCACCGCAGCCTTATGCGGACGCGGAGCTTATAAAGATATGCTGGGACATAATCGGGTCCCTTAATGTGAAGGCGGACATAGAGATAAACTCCCTGGGTTGCAAGGTCTGCAGGCCCGCCTACAGGGAAGCGCTCGTTGGGTACCTCCGGGGTGTGGAGGGAAAGCTCTGCGACGTGTGCTTAGACAGAAAGGAGAGAAACCCCTTAAGGGTTCTGGACTGCAAGGTGGAAACCTGCAGGGAAGCGGTTAAAGAAGCTCCCAAGATGGTTGATTACCTCTGTGAGGAGTGCAGGGAACACTACAGCAAGGTAAGGGAGTACCTGGAGGTCCTCGGGGTCAGATACCGGGAAAACCCCAACCTGGTAAGGGGTCTCGACTACTACACAAGGACCGTGTTCGAGGTCGTCTCCCCCGACCTCGGATCCGCGGTTATAGCGGGAGGAAGGTATGACCACCTCGTCGAGGAGTTCGGCGGACCTCCCACCCCTGCCCTCGGGTTTGCGGTGGGTGTTGAGAGGCTCTCCCTTCTGGTCGGAACCCCCGGAGAAGATGACCCTGTTTACTTCATAATACCCTTGGGGGACGTGATCCCGTATGCCATTGAGGTTGCGGACACACTGAGGAAGAAGGGTAAAGTTGCGGAGCTTTCCTACAGGGGAGGTAGCCTCAGAAAACAGCTCGACTTCGCCAACAGAATGGGCTACAGGTATGCGGTCATAATCGGCGAGGACGAGGTGAGGGAAGGGGTCGTGTCTTTGAAGGATATGGAAACAGGTGAGCAGGTAAAGGTCAGGCCGGAGGAGATCTAAAACCTGTAGGAAATTACAAACGTCAGCGTGTCCACACCTTCTACCGACTCCGTGTCCACCCTCTTGATCCTGTACTCACCGCCTATACCGACACCCCTTATCCTCACCTGAAAGCCTCCAAAGGCCTGGAAACCCGCACCCCTCTCGTCGGTAATGGTCCCTATCCCAACTCCCGTGGGCAGATCGTAGGCGTCTATACCGAACCTGCTGTACGATATTCCCGCACCCCCGTATAGATCGAGGTAAGGAACGGGTCTGAACTTGGCCTTTCCGTTCAGCTCCAGAGTTGTGTAGGTCAGGTCCAGCCTGCACGGTCCCCACCCGGGGCAGAAGAACTCGCCCACCGATCTCCTGCCGAACCCGAGCTCCAGCGAGGGTGACAGGACTACGAAGGGTGACGCGGGGTAGTCCACGTCCAGATAGAAGGACACAAAGCCGTGGAGTGTGGTCCTCTCACCGGTTCCCTTCCAGTCTATGTACGCGTTCCCTATCTTGATCCCAACCTCCCAGCCGAAAACCACTCCTCCAGTTACCAGAAGAAGTATAAACCTCCCCACACCCAAGATTGTACCACCACATCAGGGAACGGTCTGCCTTTTTGAGACCTTCATCCTCCTCCTGTAGGACTTGAGCGTGTTAAGGAGAAGGCTCGTAACGGTCATAGGTCCAACTCCCCCCGGAACGGGTGTTATGGCGGAGACCTTGTTCTTCACGCTCTCGAAGTCAACGTCCCCCACAACCTTACCCCCGACCTTGGATATGCCTATGTCTATGACAACAGCTCCCTCCCTCACCATGTCCGCCTTTATAAGATGCGGAACGCCTGTTGCTGAGATCAGGATCTCAGCTTCCCTCGTGAACCTAGATACGTCCCTTGTGTGGATGTGGCAGACGGTAACAGTTGCCCCCCTCCAGAGCATGAGAAGGCTCAGAGGCCTCCCGACTATGAAACCTTCACCCACTATGACCACGTCCTTTCCCTTCACCTCCACGCCGTAGTGCTTCAGAAGCAGGTCAACGCCGAGCGGGGTGCAGGGTATAAAACCGTCCTCCGTTCTGGCGACGAGTTTCCCCATGTTCTGGGGGTGGAAGCCGTCCACATCCTTTTCCGGGTTTATGAAGGTTATGATCTCGTTCTGGTCTATGTGAGCGGGGAGGGGGAGCTGGACAAGGATCCCGTCCACCTCTTCCCTTGTGTTCAGGTCAGCTATAACGTCCAGAAGCTCCTCTGTGGTCACCCTGTCGTCAAGGTGATAGAAGAAGGACTCTATCCCGACATCCCTGCATGCCTTTATCTTGTTCCTGACGTATATCCTGCTGGCAGGGTCGTTTCCCACCAGAATTACCGCGAGGCCCGGCTTTCTGAACCCCTGCGATGTGTACTCCGCGATCTCCCTCTTTATCTCCTCCCTTATCTTCAGGGAGGGTGTCTTGCCTTCCAAGACCAGGGTCATACCTTCCTCCAGCGGGTGCCGGCCGGGGTGTCCTCAAGCTCTATCCCGATCTCCTTGAGCCTGTCCCTTATGTAGTCCGCTATCTTATACTGCTTCTCCCTTCTGGCCATAGCCCTTACCTCAACCAGAAGGTCTATGAGCTCCGAGCTACGGACGTCTCCCGGCTCCAGCTCCCTCTCCACAACGCGTCTGACCTCACACTCGTGGTACAGGTCCTCGAGGAGCCCGAAGATCTTCCTGAGTGTTGAGTGGAGGGACTCGGAGGCAAACCGGTAGGCTTCGAGATCGGAGGAGGTTATCCTGCCCTCCCTGTAGGCCCTGTTCTTTATCCTGCCAAGCTCTGTAACGAGCGAGAATATGTGGGACAAAGCCTCGGGCGTGTTGAAGTCGTCGCTCAGGGCACCGAAGAAGTTCTCCTCCATCTCCTTTACCTTGTCGTAAAGGGGGTGGGTTCCCCCGCTCCTGTCTTCCACAACCTCAAGCTTCTTAAGGAGCTCGTAGTCCTCTACCGCTCCTTTGAGTCTTTCGTAGGCCCTCTTTGCCTCCTCCATCTTCTCCCAGGAAAAGTCGAGGGGGCTCCTGTAGTGGGTGAACAGGACGAGGAGCCTGAGCACGTCCGGGTGGTACCTCGTGTATATCTCCTTGAGGGTGACGTAGTTCCCGAGGGACTTGGACATCTTCTGTCCGCCCACGGTGACGAGGCCGTTGTGCATCCAGTACCTCGCAAAGGGCCTTCCCGTTATCGCCTCCGCCTGGGCTATTTCGTTCTCGTGGTGGGGAAATACCAGGTCGAGACCTCCCCCGTGGATGTCTATGGTCTCACCGAGGTGCTTAAAGACCATGGCAACACACTCGGTGTGCCACCCGGGCCTTCCCTTACCCCACGGTGAGTCCCAGGCGGGTTCTCCCGCCTTCGACGCCTTCCAGAGGGCGAAGTCGAGGGGGTCTCTTTTCTTCTCCGAGGGCTCAACCCTCGCGCCCGCCTCCATCTCCTCTGGACTCCTCTTGGAGAGTTTGCCGTAGTCCTTGAAACTGCTGACCGAGAAGTAAACGTCTCCGTCGGACTCGTAGGCGTAGCCTTTCTCTATGAGTCTCTGGATGACCTCTATTATCTCCTGTATGTGCTCCGTAACCCTCGGCTCCACGTCCGCGGGTCTGACCCTGATGGCTTCCATGTCCCTGTAGTAGCTGGCTATGTACCTGTTCGCTATGGACATAAAATCGGTACACTCCTCCTTTGCCCTGTTTATTATCTTGTCGTCCACATCGGTAAAGTTCCGCACGAATTTGACCTCGTAGCCGAGGTGTTCCAGGAACCTCCTGAAGGTGTCGAAGACTATCAGGCTCCTCCCGTGGCCCACATGGGAGTCGTCGTAAACGGTAACACCGCAGGTGTATATGAGGACCTTGGGCGGGTTCAGGGGGACGAACTCCTCAACCTTTCCCGTCAGAGTGTTGTATATCTTCAGGCTCATCGCTTGTATTATATGATAATTTACATAGTGCGAAGAATGACAAAGGAGGTTTTCCTGGGGGTTAGATTCCTTATCTCTCTTTATTTTATACTGATCTCCTTCTCACTACCACCCCAGGAGAGGGGGACCTTGATAGTTCTCAGCTCCATCTACTTCACCCTCGCCCTGATCACATACCTCAGACCTGACAGGATGAAGATAACGAACCGCGTACTGGATGTGGTGTTCGCTCCTTCCCTCGTGTTCCTGTCTGAAAACGCCTACTCCCTCTTCTCCTTGCCTCCTCTGATCGTGGTCCACACGAACAGAAACCCGGTCTCAGCGGGTCTTCTGCTGGTCGCCTCCATCGCCCTCTCGGTTTACATGCTAAGGGACAGTACACTCTCCCTGTTTTCCACCATGATACTCATTGTCGCGTCACCTGTATCAGCTCTTATCCCCGACTTCCTGAGCGTCATAAGGAAGGAGAGGAAGTCCATGACGGACCTCAGGGGTGCCTACAGGAAGCTACTTAAGGAGATGGCCAGATGGGAGAGGGAGAGGAAGGAGCTGGAGAACTTGAGATTTCTAATAGACACCTCCACCGCGAGCGATAGCGTTGAGGACTTCCTGAGGACCGTCAAGGACAGGTTCAGCGTCAGGAGGATCCACATAATACCCAAGAGGAGCGTGGACAGCTACGAGGTCCTCATGGACAGGGACAGGGGACTCCTTTCCGTTCCCGTAAAGCTGGAAGAGGGGAACGCGGTGATCATATTCGAGCTTGAAAGCCCTTTCCAGCTCAACGACCCCCTTCTGGTGGGCTCTCTGGAAAGGGCGGGCAGGATGGTTAGCCTCTACATAGCGGGTTTCAAAGATGACTCCTCCCTCGGGAGGGCTATAAATATAAGCTGAGGTGGTGGTATGAAGGGTGTTAAGGAAGGTATAAAGGCGGACAGGGATCTGGACCTCTCCGGCCTTTCCTGTCCTGTACCCATAGTTGTGACTTCGGAGACTGTGAAGAGGATGAAGGAAGGTGAGGTCCTGAGGGTCAGAGCCACCGACCCCGGCTACGAGAGGGACCTTCTTAACTGGGCGAAACAGACGGGGAACGAGATCCTGAGCGTTGAGAGGGAAGGAGACATCACGGTAGCCTACGTGAGGAAGAGGTCTGGGGCCTCGGACCCTTCCATCCTTTACTGGATCAGGTTCCACGCCCTCGGGGTGAAGCTTCACCTCAGGCTCTTCCTTCTGAAGCTCAACCCCTTCAGAAAGAAACCGGACCACTTCATAACCTTCACCGCCATATCCGAGGGAACGAGGGCGGATAGGTTCCTGAAGGGAAGGTTCGGGTCTGTTCTTCTCCCTATCCCCGACGAGATAGACCCGAGGTGCGGGGTTGTCCTCGCCCTCAGAGGCAGAGAAAAGGCCCTTGAGGTTTACAGGCTCCTCAGGGATAAGGGTTTTGGCGTTGAGTCGGTGTACAGGAAGGAGGGGAATGGGTACGTCAGGGTATATCCCTGACTACTCCACCTCCACTATGAAGCCGTAGATCTCCATGTCCTTCAGCCTCTCCAGCTCCCTCTTCGCTTCTTCCCTGGACCTGAATCTGCCGTAGATCACCTTGTATATGCCCGAGACCTCGACTATGCTGAGCCTCTCAAGGCCTCTCCTTTTCAGCCTTTTGACCAGCTTCTCCGCACCCTTCCTGGTCGAGAAGGCAGCCACCTGGATCCCGTACCTCCCCTCCTCTTCCTTTCTCTTTCTCTCCCTCTCCATAAGCTCTATGGTTCTCCTTTGCTCCTCTATCAGGATCTTGCTGAGTATCCCGTAAGCCTGGGATCTCTGGAGGTTGTTGGTCTGCCTGTCCTCGAGTACCATCCGCACCATCTCCTTCGCTCTGTCAAACCTGCCCGTTTCGTAGTAAACCTTGGCAAGGCTTAGGTAGATCTCAGGGTTTTTTATGTTGTTGGAAAGAAGGGACTGGTACAGGCTCTCCGCCTTCTCGTAGTCCTTGGCGTCCATATAGGCGCTCCCGAGCTCCAGCTGGGCCTCTATGAAGAGGGGGTTGTAGGCGGTTGCCTTCCTGAGAAACTCTATGTAGCTTCCTGTGTCCCCCAGCTCCTTGTAGACTTTGGCAAGGTGGTAAAAGGCTATGTGTTTCTTATCGAAGACCTCATCCGCTATGGCTATTTTGAGGTTCTCAACAGCCCTCTTGTAGTCCTCCATCCTGAAGTACAGGATCCCCAAGTTCATCCTGGCCTCAGAGAAGCCAGGGTCCACCTGAACAGCTCTCAGGAACGCCTCCTCCGCCTTCCTGTACTCCTCCACTGCCATGTAGGTGGTCCCAAGAGCGTTCCAGATCTTGGGCTCGTCAGGAGCCACCCTCGTAGCCCTGTAGAAGTGGGCTATCGCCTCCGAGTAGTTCTTCGCAAAGTAAGCGGACATACCGAGGTCATAAAGGTACCTCCACTCCTTCTCCCTGTCCTTATCCTTTTCCACCTTGGGTGCACAGGCTGTGAGGGAGACAAGGAGGAGAGGCAAGATAAACCTTTTCATCTCACCACAAATGCCCCCTTAAAGTTTCTCTTCACCTCCGAAACAGCTCCACTCACACTGCTGGCCTTTACCCTCACCCTGACCTTGTAAAGCCCCTCCTCCTCTATGATAAAGGCGTCATAACCTCTCTCCTTAGCCTTTTTAAGCCTGCTCTCAGCGTTCTTCCTGTCTTTAAAGGCTCCTATCTGGACCACGAAGTCCTTCAGAGCTTTACTCTCCGCAGGCTCCTCCTTTGCCTCTTCCTTCAGCTCGGGGTTCCCTTTCCCTGGTTCGGAATCAGCTTCGGGCTTATCGGGGTGGGGATTTCCGGCCTTTGTCTCCAAGCTTTCCGGCGGGGCCACCCTTCTCTCTTCGGGTTTTGGTTCCTCGGGTTTTACAGTCTCGACCCTCTGGATCGTCTGGACAGGAGGCTTAGCCCTCACAACGGGAGGGGGTGAGACCTTCATCTGCTGGGACTCCATCCAGGTGTTTAACCCAAGGTAGAAGAAGACCAGAGCGACCAGTATGCCGAGAAGGAGGGCCAGACGGTGCCTCTGCATACCTCTCCCCCTTACATCCTCTCGGGAGCGCTCACTCCTATTAATTTTAATCCAACCCTGAGGGCTGTCCTCACGCCCTTAAGAAGGGCGAGCCTTCCCAGCATGACCTCCTCGGGCGCACCTATAACCCTGTGGTGGTTGTAGTAGTTGTGAAAGAGGGAGGAAAGGTCCATGAGAAAGTAGGTCAGAAGGTGCGGGTCTCTGGAAAGAGTTATCTCCTTAAGCTCGTCCTTAAGAAGCAGTGTCTTCCTTATAAGGCCCATCTCAGGATCTTCCACCAGGTTCTCAAGGTAGCCCTTAAGGTCCATAGCCTCGGGGTCCTTGCGGAACCTCTCCCTGAACTCCCTGAAAACGCCCGATATCCTGGCGTGGGCGTACTGGACGTAGAAGACCGGGTTCTCCGAAGACTTCTCCTTTACGAGGTCCGCGTCAAAGTCCAGGGGTGTGTCGCTCCTCTTTGTGAGGAACACAAACCTTATGGGATCGGGTCCGACATCGTCTATGAGTTCTCTCAGCGTCACAAAGTCACCCGCTCTTTTTGACATCTTCACCTCCTTCCCTCCCCTGAAAAGTCTCACAGTCTGGATCATGTATATCTCAAGCCAGTTTTCGGGGACACTGAACATCTTTAAAACAGCCCTTATCCTCGGTACGTAGCCGAAGTGGTCCGATCCCCAGAGGTTTATTACCCTGTCAAAGCCCCTCTTGAACTTGTTCAGGTGGTAAGCTATATCGGAGGCAAAGTATGTGTAGGTGCCGTCCGATCTTACAGCGACCCTGTCCTTATCGTCCCCGAAATCAGTCGTCCTGACCCAGAGGGCGCCGTCCTTTTCGTAGAGATAACCTTTTGTTTTGAGTTCCTCCAGGGCTTTTTCCACCTCTCCTCTGAGGCTCATCTCGCTGAACCAGACGTCGAACCCAACCCCGAGGTCCTTGAGGTCCCTTTTTATCTCCTCGAGGATCACGTCCATACCGAAGCGGGCGAGCAGGTCTACCTCCGTCCCTCCCTCAAAGGACCTGGTGTACTCCAGCGGGAAGGGAAAGCTGTGGTTCAGGATCTTTTCCTTTAAACTCAGGGGGTCTTCTCCGTTAAGGAGATCCTCTCCCACAGCCTCCTTCACCATTAGGGCTATCTCCCTCACGTACTCTCCCCTGTATCCTTCCCTTTCGAAGGTATCCTTTATCTCCGGCCTTGTGGTTTCCTTCCCGAAGGCCTCGAGGTATCTGTACAGGATCGAGACACCGAGAAGGTAGACCTGCCTTCCCGCGTCGTTTATGTAATATTCCCTTACGACCTTAAAGCCGAAGAACTCGAGGAGTCTAGCGAGCGTATCCCCGACAACCGCACCTCTTCCGTGGCCGAGATGCAGAGGTCCGGTGGGGTTGGCACTCACGAACTCAACCTGGATCTTCCCGCCTTTACCTATGTCCTCTCTGTAGTATTCCTCACCGAGGTCGAGAAGTCTGGAAAACTCACCGAGAAGGAACTCCCTGGAGAACCTGAAGTTAACAAAGCCCTTTACCGCCTCCACGCTTGAAAAGGTGCGGTCTCCCTTCATATACCCCGCTATCGCCTCCGCTATCTCCTGGGGGTTTTTCCTGAGGTCCTTCGCGAGCAGGAAGGCGACGTTTACCGCAAGGTCCCCCAGCTTCTCGTCTCTTGGCCTGTCAACTTTGAAAGGCGGGGGTTCCTTTTTCCATATCTCCTTTACCGCGGAGTTAACCTTCTCCTTTACTATATCTTTCATAAATTTGATTATACTTTACTTCTTCAGGGTCTCCTCAAGGGTGTCCCTGAAGACGCTCTTCCTCTCCTCGGTGTAGATCTCGGTTATCCTGACACCGAACTTCTCTCCCACAACTACCAGCTCCCCTTTGGCTATCAGCTTTCCGTTGACCTTTATGTCAACGGGCTCGGTCGTTTCCCTGTCAAGCTCGAAGACCGAACCGGGTCCCATACCGAGAAGATCCTTTATCTGTATCACCGCGGAACCGACGACCACCTCCACGTTCAGGGGTATGTCCATTATCCTCTCGAGTAGCTTGGACAGGTCCTCCCCTGATGGTTTTGGAGGCTTCTCCTCCTGTTCCTTTTCACCCTCCTGTGCTTCCTCCTTTACCTCCCCCGCCTTCTGCTGGGAGAGTGCTTCCTCCCACTGCTTTGCGAGCTCCTCCTGAGATATCTCCTCTTCCTTCCTCTCTTCCTCCATGTCAGACCCTCTTCAATCCAGGCTCTCTATCTCCTTTAAAAGCTCCTCCGCCATCACCTCCGCGTCAACCTTTCTTATCGGTTTTCCCTTTTTGAAGATCCAGGCAAAACCCTTCCCGCAGGCGAGACCTATGTCCGCTTCCCTTGCCTCACCTATTGCGTTCACAACACAACCCATTATGGCTACCTTTATGTGCTTGCTAAGGCCGTTCAGCTTTCCTTCAACCTCACTCACAACCCTCTGCAGATCCACCTCTATACGTCCGCAGGTGGGACAGGCGACTATCTCCACACCCCTTCTCCTGAGGCCGAGGGCCTTGAGGATCTCGTAGGCGGTCTCCACCTCAATGACAGGGTCATCTGTGAGGGACACCCTGACCGTGTCCCCTATCCCGAGATAGAGCAATATACCTATGCCGACGGAGGACTTTATTATGCCCCTCCTTCCCATTCCCGCTTCCGTTATGCCTATGTGGAGGGGGACGTCCGTCTCGCTGGCGAACATCAGGTTGGCTCTTGTGTTGGTGAGCACGTCAGATCCCTTTATGGAGACCTTGTAGTTGGTAAAGCCCCACCTCTCAAATTTCTCCGACCACCTTAAAGCGCTCTCTGCCAGAGCCTCCGCGGAAGGGTAGCCGTACTTTTCGAGCAGGTCCTTTTCGAGAGAGCCCGAGTTCACACCTATCCTTACCGCCACACCTTTTCTCTTCGCCTCCTCGACTATCTCCCTCACTATCTCCTCCTTTCCTATGTTACCCGGGTTTATCCTTATCCCGTGGACACCCTTCTCCATGGAGAGAAAGGCGTAGGAAGGTGCGAAGTGTATGTCCGCTATAACGGGTATAGGGCTGTTCTTCACTATGTCCTCAAGGGCGTCCGCGTCCTCCCTGTGGGGGACAGCGACCCTCACTATCTCACAGCCCGCATCCGCAAGCCTCTTTATCTGGTCAAGGGTCTTGTCCACATCACGGGTCTTGGTGGAGGTCATGGACTGGACCACTACGGGGGCACCGCCCCCTATCTTCACCCAGCCCACATTTATCTGCCTTGTCTTCCTCCTCTCCACCATAGGGAATAAGATAGGTCTCCCGCCTACCTTGGCATCTCCTCCAGGTCCTTCACAAGCCTGTCTATCTCTATGGCGGGCATCGTCAGTGTCTTTATGGTACCCCTCGAGTTCAGCTCGATTGCCATCTTCACGACGGTGTCGTTGTCAGGTGCTTCTATTATGTTCACGAAGTCGTAAGGTCCCATGACCGCGTACTGGGCCAGGATCTTGACCCCGAACCTCTCGGTGACCTCCCTGTCGACCTCCTTTATCCTGGAGGGTTTGTTCTTGAGGGTCTTTGCACCCTCGTCGGTTAAGGTTGTCAGCATCACAAACACGGGCATCTTTATCACCTCCCTGAGAAGATTCTATCACTTTCCCGGTCTGAATGCCCTTACCTTATCCTCGTGGGTGTCTATGAAGGCACCGCCTATCAGGTCTATGCAGTATGGTATAGCCGGGAAGACAGCGTCAAGGCACACCTTTATGGACTGGGGCTTTCCCGGGAGATTGACTATCAGGCAGTGTCCTCTTATACCCGCGGTCTGACGGGAGAGGATGGCGGTAGGGACCTGTTCAAGGGACACCTTTCTCATCAGCTCTCCGAATCCCGGGAGGATCTTCTCGCAGACCGCCTCAGTTGCTTCAGGGGTAACGTCCCTGGGTGCTGGTCCCGTTCCCCCCGTTGTCAGGATCAGACTGCAACCCACCTCATCCGCAAGCTCTATGAGGGTTTTCTCGATAAGGTCCCTCTCGTCGGGTATCACCCTGTACTCAACCTTAAAGGGTGTCTTTATGACCTCCTTGAGGTACTCTATTATTGCCCTACCGCTTACGTCCTCGTACTCCCCTCTGCTGGCCCTGTCCGAAACCGTCACAACACCTATTATCGCCTCCATGACTTAAATTTTACTCAGGGCTCAACGACGACACAGTGATACCGGTTAATGTACTTTCTGATAACCGCCTTCACCTCTCCGAGCGTAACCTCCATGATCCTCTCCGGGTACTCCTGGTCCATACGCCAGCCCAGATCCATGACCTCGTAAAAGCCGAGATACCAAGCCTGCCTTATCCTCGTCTGGTGGTCCAGGAGGAAGTCTCCCACTATCTTGTTCTTGGCTATCCTGACCTCCTCCCCGGTTATTTCCGGATCCCTGATCACAGCTATAAGGTCCCTTAGGGCATCCTCTTTCTTTTCGGGTGAGGTTCCTATGTAGGCAAAGAGCCTCGGCGAGTGGACTCTCGTCGGGTAAAAGGCGTAGGTCGCATAGGCGTAGCCCTTCTTTTCCCTCAGCTCCGCAAAAAGCTTTGAGGTCATCCCGTCACCCAGTATGCTTGCGAGGACCTTAAAGGCAAAGTAGTCATCCGAGCCCTTCTGCGGTCCCGTGAAGGCACAGAGGATCGTGGCTTGGGTTCCCTCCCTTTTCACCCTTATCACCCTGTCCTCCTTCACGGGGTTCAGTATTATGTCCTCCTCGATACCGCCGGGGGGCAGGTCCCTGAATATTGAGGAGATCCTCTCCACAACCCTCTCCGCCTCCAGATCACCGACAACGCTTACGACTATGTTCCCTCCCCGCCTTATCTGGTTCAGTCTATTTATCAGGTCTTCCCTTGTTATGCTCTTCACGCTCTCCTCCGTCCCGAGGGGGGAGGTCTCGTAGGGAGTTCCCTTATAGGTCAGCTTTCTCAGGTGCTCCATCGCGAACTCCATACCCCTCTCCCTCTTTGACCTTATAGCGATTATGGTGTTTTTCCTCTCCCTTTCGAGGTCCTCCTCCCTGAGGAGGGGGTTCTTTATGACGTCCTCGAGGACCTCGAGCGCCTCGTCCAGGCCCTCCACCTTTGTGGAGAACCCGATCTCCGAAAAGTCGTCCGCGGAGGAAGAGTATATGTAGCCTCCGTACCTCTCAAAGGGCAGGGACACATCGTAGGAGCTCGGGAACCTCTTGCTACCCTTCAAAAGCAGTGTAAAGAGCAGATGGGTCACACCCGCCTTCTCCTCACCCCTCTGTCCTCCCTTGAAAAACACGACTCCTGACACGATACCCTTTCCCTTTGTCTCCTTAACTATTATCCTGACGCCGTTCTCAAGCCTGTGTTCCACCACAGCACCGCCTCCAACACCTGTGAGAAAGGAAAAAGCAAGAAGCAGTAGAACCGCCCTCATTCTTCCTCTTTCTCTATCTTTACCTTGTAGCCCTTCTTACCTGCGTAGTATCCCGCAACCCCTCCCGCTACCGCTCCCGCACCGAAGAGGAGGACCTCCGCACAGGAGGATATGAACACAGAAAGGGAAAGGATAAGGCCAATTAACCCCCTCTTCATGGCACTAAATATTTTAAAATACTTACACCATGGAGGAGGTTCAGCATAAAGAAGAAGCTCTGGAGGTTCTCAGGTCCGCAAAGGTTGTCGCGGTCGTCGGTATATCGCCCAACCCGGAAAGGCCTTCCTACTACACAACCGAGAAGGTCGTGAAGAAAGGAAGACACAGGGTCTATCTGGTCAACCCCAAGTATGCAGGGCAGGAGATCTTCGGCATAAAGGTGCTCCCTTCACTGAAAGACGTACCCGAACCTGTTGACATAGTGAACGTCTTCAGGAATCCCGCCCACGTGGAGCCCATAGTCAGGGAAGCCATAGATATAGGTGCTAAGGTGGTCTGGCTTCAGCCGGGGGCTGAAAACTATGAGGTGATAGAGAGATACAAAGACAGAATAAGGTTCGTTTACAACGCCTGCATAGGTGTGGAGGCGGGCTACCTCTGAGCTCTCACCTTCTCCACAAGCTTGATGAACAGGTCCGCCATCCTCTCTTTGGGAACCACGTAATCAACACATCCGGTCTTTACGGCGTTTTCGGGCATGGCCCAGAGGATCGCTGTCCTCGGGTCTTCCGCAACGGTCACCCCCCCAGCTCTCTTCACCTCCACTATACCCTTAGACCCGTCGTTTCCCATACCTGTCATAACTACACCCACAGTGTTTGAACCGAAGACCTTTGCGGTCGAGCTGAGGAGAAGATCCGCGGAAGGCCTGTAGATGTATCTGTCGTCGTTCACGTATGTGATGTGAGCCCTTCCCGGACTTCCCCTCACCACCATGTGTATCCTGCCCCTCGATATGTAAACACGGCCTCCCCTTATGACCTCTCCCTCTCTGGCCTCACCGACCGGAAGCCTGCACATGGAATCGAGGTGTCTTGCGAAGGTCTCGGTAAAGGTGTCGGGCATGTGTATCGCTACGAGGATAGGTGCAGGGAAGTCTCCTGGAAGCCTGGAGAGTACGTAGCTCAGAGTCTGGGGACCCCCCGTTGATATACCTATGGCTATCACCGGCACCTTCGAGAACCCGTCCCGTCTCACGGGCGGTGGTGCTTCCGAGACAACGCTCCTCCTAAGGGACGCCTTGGACACCGCCCTTATCTTGGCTATTATCTCGTCCTTAAACTTAAAGAGGTCCTCGTAGCTCGCGGGTTTCGTTATGAAGTCTATAGCTCCCCTGCTGAGGGCCTCTATGGTTTCCTTCGCCCCTTCTTTCGTTAAAGCGCTCACCATAAGGACCTTACCTTCCGGGTGGACTCTCTTTATCTCCTCGAGGGCTGTCAACCCGTCCATTACGGGCATGTTTATGTCGAGGGTTATGACGTCAGGTTTAAGATCCCTGGCCCTCTCCACCGCCTCCTTTCCGTTTGAAGCTTCGCCGACCACCTCCATGTCTCCAGCACTTTGAAGTATCTTCTTCAGGGCAAGCCTCACAAAGGGAGAGTCGTCCACTATAAGGACCCTGATCACGCTCCCTTCCTCCTGTAAAAGAAGAACTTGCCGGCCTTGAAGGGATCGAATAGATCCACCGCCTCCTTCCCGAGTATCTCGGTGGAGGAGAGTACCAAGATCCCTCCGTCTTTCAGGATACTGTGAAGGTTTACGAGGGCCTTTTTCTTTGAGCTTTTGTCAAAATATATCAGGACATTCCTGCAGAGGGCGGTGTGAAAGGAGCTCCTGAACCCCGTGAAGTCCGACGCTTCTATGATGTTGGCTCTGTGGAAAGTCACCATGCTCCTTATGTCCCGCCTGACCTCTAAGAACTTCTCCTTCAGGATCACAAACTCCCTGTACTCATCGGGTATGTCCTTTATCTCTTCGGGCGGGTAGATACCTGTCCTCGCCCTCTCCAGGACGCCACCGCTTATGTCAAACCCGACGATCCTCCCCCTCACACCCCTGCTCGCCAGTATCATCGCTAAGGAGTAAGGCTCCTCTCCTGTGGAACAGCCGACGCTCGCAACTTCGGGGAACTTAGTCTCGCTGATGAGAAGGTCCGCGAGGACCTCCAGCTGTTCCCTCTCCCTGAAGAACCTGGTTTCGGGAACGGTCATGAGGTCTATGAGAACGTCCCTCCCCTCTCCTGCGAAGTAGCGGACGATCGCTTCAGGAGAGCTGTTTTCCATGCCCATGTTCTTTAAGGCTCTTTCTATCTTGAACTCGAATATCCTGATCCTCTCCTCGGGATAGTAGTTACCCGTGATACGGTATATGAGGTCCCTCAGTTCGTTTATCAGCTTCCGCCTGTCGCTTCCCTTCACCGCGGTTCCTTGCGGTTTTATTTTAAACTATTTAAATTAAAGAATTTAGGGAGATCGGTATGATCGGCTGGGTCCTGAAAAAGATCCTCGGAACCAAAAACGAGAGGGAGATAAAAAGGCTGAAGCCCTTTGTCAGACGTGTGAACGAGACCGAAAGGGAGCTTGACAGTGTTCCAAACAGGGACCTTGTACAGAGGGCAAAGACTATCCACGAAAGGATAAGGTCCGACAAAGACCTTAAGGAAAGGATACTGAGGGGAGAGATAACCGAGGAGGTGATCGAGGTCTTCGCCCTGGTGAGGGAGGCTGCAAAGAGGACCCTCGGACTCAGGCACTTCGACGTCCAGCTGATAGGTGGCTTCGTCCTGCACCAGGGAAAGATAGCGGAGATGAAAACGGGTGAGGGAAAGACCCTTGTAGCTACCCTGCCCGTTGCGGTGAACGGCATGACGGAAGAGGGTGTCCACGTAGTCACGGTAAACGATTATCTCGCAAGGAGAGACGCCCTCTGGATGGGACCGATCTACAGGTTCCTCGGGCTTGAGGTTGGTGTCATAAACTCGGACGGGAAGTCTTACAGGGTAAGGTGGGCGGATGAAAAAGCCTTTGAGAAGGCGGTTGAGGAGGACCTGAGGGTATGGCCCGCAGGCTTTGAAGGTGAAACCCTCCCTTCAGACCTTGTGAACGTGGAAGCGAAAAAGGCTTTTTACACAGTCCTGGAGGAGGTTCCGAGGAGAGAAGCCTACTCCGCCCACGTGACCTATGGTACGAACAACGAGTTCGGTTTTGATTACCTGAGGGACAACATGGCCTTCTCAAAGGAAGAAATAGTCCAGGTGAAAGGCCACAACTACGCCATAGTGGACGAGGTAGACTCCATACTCATAGACGAGGCGAGGACACCTCTGATAATCTCGGGACCCGCCCTGATGGACACCGAGATCTACCACGTTGCGGACAGGGTGGTCAGGAAGCTGGAGAAGGACAAGGACTTCACGGTTGACGAAAAGAACAGGAACGTCACCCTGACCGAGCAGGGTATAGCCAGAATAGAGAAAATGCTCAGTATAGACAACCTGTACGACCTAAAGCACATAGACCTCCTCCACGCTATAGTCCAGTCCATAAGAGCCCACCACCTCTTCAAGAGGGACGTCCACTACATAGTCAAGGACGGTGAGGTACTCATAGTTGACGAGTTCACAGGGAGGGTCCTCCCCGGGAGGAGGTGGTCTGACGGTCTTCACCAGGCCATAGAGGTGAAAGAGGGCGTAAAGGTGAAGGAGGAAAACCAGACCCTCGCATCCATCACCTTCCAGAACTATTTCAAGCTCTACAGGAAGCTGGCGGGAATGACGGGAACCGCGGAGACGGAAGCCCTTGAGTTCAAGGAGATCTACGGCCTTGACGTCGTGGTCATACCTACCCACAAGCCGATGATAAGGAAGGATCTTCCTGATCTTGTCTTCAAAACAAAAAAGGAAAAGTGGGAGAGGGTGGTTGAAGAGGTTCTCGTGAACCACATCTTCGGAAGACCGGTCCTTGTGGGAACAGTCTCCATAGAGGACAACGAACACCTCTCGTCCCTGCTCAAGAACAAAAGACTCCTCAGGAGGATCCTCGAAAGGGAAGAGGTTAAAAAAAGGATAGAAGAGCTAAAGAAGACGTACGGTGTTCCCGATGAGGAGGTTGATAGGAAGATAAAGGAGATCCTGAGGAGGGGTATCCCCCACAACGTTCTGAACGCAAAACACCACGAGAAAGAAGCCTACATCATAGCCCAGGCGGGAAGGGTCGGTGCTGTGACGATAGCGACCAACATGGCGGGAAGGGGAACGGACATACTCCTCGGTGGTAACCCCGAGTACCTGGCTAAGGAGATAATCCGGTCATGGGGCAAGAATCCCGAGAACGCAAGCGAGGAGGAGTGGAAGAAAGCCTTTGAAGAGGCTTACAGGATCACCGAGAGGGAAAAGGAGATAGTCAGGAAGCTGGGCGGACTTCTCGTGATAGGAACAGAGAGGCACGAATCAAGGCGTATAGACAACCAGCTGAGGGGCCGTTCGGGAAGACAGGGAGACCCGGGAGAGTCCAGGTTCATACTCTCCCTTGAAGACGACCTCCTGAGGCTCTTCGGAGGGGAAAGGGTAAGCAAGCTAATGGACATGCTAAAGATACCAGAAGGAGAGCCGATAGAGAGCAGGATGGTCACAAAGGCCATCCAGAACGCCCAGAAGAGGGTAGAAGCCCAGAACTTCCAGATAAGGAAGAGGCTCTTTGAGTATGACAACGTCATGAACACCCAGAGGGAGGTGATCTACTCGCTCAGAAGGGACATACTCGAAGGCGAAAACCTGAAGGAAGAGATCCTCGGGTTCATGAGGGACGTCCTTGAGAGGGAGGTGAACAGACTGCTCCCGGAAGAGGACCCGGAACTCTGGGAGCTCGAACCCCTGAAAAACTTCCTCAGGGAGTGGACAGGAAAGGACGTAGAGATACCAGAGGTCAGGGATAAAGAAGAGCTCGTGAACGCTCTCCACGAGACGCTAAAGTCACTCTACGAGGAGAAGGAAAGGGAGGTGGGAGAAAAGGTGATGAGGGACCTCGAGAGGGTAGTCCTCCTCAACATACTTGACACCCTCTGGAGGGAACACCTCCACGTTCTGGACAGGCTCAGGGAAGGTATATACCTCAGAGGTTATGCTGCAAGGGACCCCCTGGTGGAGTACAAGAGAGAGGCCTTTGAGATCTTTGAGGATCTCATGCACAACATAAAGTCCCACACAGTCTCCACCCTCTTCCACGTACAGGTGAGGTCTCAGGAGGAGCTCCAGCGGGAAAGGGAGGCGGGAGAAAAGAGGCACGAGGAGATGCTCAGCCAGGCGGTTCTTTCAGGGACGGACAGCTCCAGGAAAGGACCCAGACCGAAGACGCTCAAAGAAAGACTCATGAACGAAAGACTGAGAAAGCAGAGGCTTAAGGCAAAAAGGCTCGAGAAAAACAGGGAACAGTAGAGTCTGTCAGGAATCCAAAAGACCAGGGGTTATAATTATCTGAAATGGGAGACGGGAGGAGGGAAAAGCTCCTTCTGGCTCTTGCCTCTCTCCTGCATGACATAGGCAAATTTGTACAGAGGGCGAGGAATAAGGGATTTGAAGACCTTGGAGGTGTGGACTTACGCTGGAACAGAGACAAACATGAGAAGGACTTTAAGTACGAACACGCATACCTGTCTAAGGTGTTCTTAGACTTTCTTAAGAAAGAGGGAATTATAGAGGGAATTATAAGTGAAGATAAAAAAGACAAACTCATAGAATACATAGAATACGGTGTAAGACACCACAGTCCCACCGATGAGCTTGAAAGTGTTATATCTCAGGTCGCAGACTGGTATTCCTCTTCGGAAAGGGAGAGCAAGATGGGAAGTTGCATAAACCTCCTGCACTCTGTCTTTGAAAGAGTGTCCCTAAAACCGAAGGAGGAAAGAGTAGAAGAGGCAAAGGATTACAGGAAGTGGAATGTAGAAGAAAATCTAATTTGCGAAGATTTAATGGATACTGAACTCAAAGCTCCAATAAGGAGGAAATTCGGTTTTTACAAGCTCTGTCCTCTCTCTCCAAAAGCTGACATATTCCCACGGATATTTACGGGTGCGATATTCGTCAAGAAAACCGACAAAGATTATGACTACCTGATAGTTCCTGATCCTGAGTCCTTAGGGAAAAATGAGGTGGAAAATTACGAAAAAGCCTATAGGAGGCTGTTCGAAGATTTCATAGAGGAACTAAAACAGCTGAAAGATGTACAGCTTACTGAAGAACAATTCTTTAACTATGTTTATTACATCCTTTATAAATACACTTGGTGTGTTCCAGCGTCCACTTATGACACAGAGAAACAAAGCAGACACTACCCAGATATATCTCTCTTTGACCACTCGCGAGTTCTCTCCGCAATAGCGGTATCTTTGTATGACTGGGCTAAAACCAACAACAAAAATGCACACGATCTAAAGCCCAATGGCAAAGACCTGCTTACAGACGAGGAAAGTGTCTTCCTGTTGGTAGAGGGCGATATAGGTGGGATACAGAACTTTATCTACAACATCCACAAGGCGACTGCGGAGTCTGAGCTTTCCATAGCCAAGGCTCTGAGGGGAAGATCCTTCTTCCTAACCATGCTTCCGGAGGTTCTGGCAAGATACATACTAAAAGAGCTTGGCTATCCGATAACCAACGCACTCTATGTGGGAGGTGGTAAGTTTCAGCTTTTGGTGGCTAATACGGACAGGAACGTCCGGAAGTTTTCAGAGATTGAAAAGAAAATAAATGAATGGATGCATAGAGAGTTTCAGGGAGAACTAAACCTTTCTATAGCCACTGTCCCCATGAAAGGGAAAGCTCTCAGACACGGACACAAGCGGGAAAGTTCGGACAATGACGGACCTATAACATATCTTGACCACGTTGAGTGGTTACAGCTTGAGCTGGACAAGAAGAAGAAAAGGAAGTTAGGTGAGTTGTTGTTTGGGAAGTTTGATAAGGATCCGACGAGTGCAGAAAATATATGTCCTTCCTGCAGAACACTGCACAAGCACGAAAACAGTGATCTGTGTAAATGGTGTTATATGTCCCAGGAATGGGGGAGCGTCTTGCCCAAGGTCAGGTATATAGCTTTTGACTGGGGAGAAGAAAAAGATATCAAGATAGATAAAAGAAAAACTATGAACTTCGGAGATTTCGGAAACGTTTATCTATTGGAGGAAGGGGACCTGGATAAGGTAAAGGACCTGCCCGAAGTTTTGGATATTGAAGACACATGCATGAAGCTTGAGAAAGACAAGATAGTAAACGGCTTTAAGTTTGTAGGGCATTCCGCTCCGAGGGTGCCGGACAGAACGGACGATGAACTCTTCAGGCTGTTGAACGAAATATGGAAAGAAAAGCTGGAAAGGAGAAGGGAGCATGAGAAGG